>JAWOHM010000045.1:0-13404 GCA_046485165.1 Thermoplasmata archaeon | reverse complement strand
GTATCTCGATTCAAACCAGAGGATGGAGGCGGCCAAGACCATCCGCAGGGTGATAGAGAAATCCGGGCGCTCAGGCATGATAGTGGACCACGATGTATATTTCATAGACATGGTCTCGGACTCGATAATGGTCTTCAGCGGCGAGCCGTCGGTGGCAGGCAAGGGAGAAGGCCCGCTGGACATGAGGGACGGCATGAACCTGTTCCTGAAGAATGTCGATATAACATTCAGACGGGACAATGACACGAACCGACCCAGGATAAACAAGAAAGATTCTCGGCTGGACAGGGAGCAGAAATCGTCGGGTGAATTTTATTATACGGAATGAGCATTCATAATCTGCGGAGGCATTCCATGAAACACATGCATTACGCAGAAGTTGAGGAACAGATTCCAACCGAGGAAGGGGTGAAGGATGTCACGGTGCGCTGGGTCATTTCGGACAGGGACGGCGCCAAAAACTTCGCCATGCGGGTCTTCACCATCCAGCCCGGCGGCCAAACGCCCCACCACCAGCATGACTGGGAGCATGAGATATTCGTCCTGGAGGGCAATGGCATCCTCAGGTCGAATGACAAGCGGGAACCCCTGAATCCCGGGGATTTCATATTCATAAAGCCAGGCGAGATGCACCAGATGCGGAACGAATCGGATGCGGTATTCAGGGTAATCTGCCTCATACCATACAAATGATTGTTGATTGGGCCTAGGGTCTGTGCAATCAGAATGCAAGAGAGGGTCTTTGTTTGTACATCGGGATTGAGGGTCTAATGAGGCTGGCTTTGTGAAAAGCCAGCCGAAATCAATGTGAAATCAACCCTAGTCCCTTGGAATCAATAATCAAACTAGGCCCTAGACCCTAGACCCTAGGCCCTAATCCCACAATTCAAACACTACGCCAACCTATATATATCCCCACGATTTCCGGCAGCCTACGTGAAAATATGGGCAACATAAGACCTACATACATCAAAAGAGTCGCAATCGATCTGGTTAAGAAATTTCCGGACAGGTTCACTGACGACTTTGACCACAACAAGGGCTCGGTTACCGAACTTACAGACATCACCAACATCAAGATGCGGAACAGAGTGGCCGGTTACGTTACGCGCTTCAGGCAGCACTACGAGGCCTGAACATCATCCGGACCAGTGAGCTCAGAGCTGGGTATGGACCTTTTGCATCTGTTTTGATACGGGCATTGCCCCGGAAATGATTCCATGACGCGATACGCTGTCGAAGTCAAGAACCTGAACAGGACGTTCACCACCAAGGCGGTCAGGGGCAAGAGCAAGAAGGAGGTAGTGAAAGCCCTGAACGACGTCAATCTCACAATCAACGAGGGCGAGCTCTTCGGCCTGCTGGGGCCCAACGGCGCCGGCAAGACCACGCTCATCAAGATCCTCAGCACGCTGCTGCTCCCGAGTTCCGGTGAAGCCAAAGTTCTCGGGTTCGACGTGCAGAAGGATACGAATTCCATACGCCAGAAGATCAACATGGTCTCCGGCGGCGAGACGTCCGGATATGGATTGCTCACTGTCCGCGAGAACATCTGGCTGTTCTCTCAGTTGTATGGCATCCCGAGCAAGGAGGCCAACCGCAGGATAGACATGCTCATGAAAGAGTTGAAACTGGAGCACAAGAAGAATTCCAAAGTCAGGACATTATCAACCGGCCTTCGCCAGAAAGCCAACATGGTCAGGGGGTTCATGACCGACCCCGCCCTCATCTTCCTGGACGAGCCGACCCTGGGGTTGGACGTCAATGCTTCTCGGCTGATAAGGGATTTCATAAAGAAGTGGATGAAGGAAAAGCCGAACCGCACAGTCCTGCTCACCACCCATTACATGATGGAGGCGGATGAACTGTGCGACCGTGTCGCCATAATCAACGACGGCAGGGTGCTCGCATGCGATACGCCAGAGAACCTGAAGAAGCTGATACATCAGGACTCGGTGCTGAAACTGGAGATTCGCCAGGTTGATAATCTTGCCGCATTCCAGAACATCCCCGGGGTTCGCAGCTTCGCTCACGAGCAGGACCTTGCAGCCGGCACGACCAAGCTGAAATTCATACTGGACGGCGATGCCATCGTTGCCGAGATAGTCGCGGCCGTGCCCAAATCCGGCTCGAAGATACTCAGCGTCCAGAAGACCGAGCCGACCCTGGAGGACGTCTTCGTCGCCCTGGTGGGAAGGGGGCTGACCAACCATGATGTTTGAGGAGTTCAAGAAGCCCTCCTGGCTGCGAATGAACCTCCGGGCCGTGTGGGGCCGCGCGTACCCGCGCATCATCGGAGTGAACCGTGAGCCTTCATGGGTCTTCTTTGAGACAGTCCTACCGCTGCTGGGCGTTGCCGCGTATGTGTATATCTACAAGGCGCTGGAAGCCCCGCCACAGTACATCGGCTACGTCATAATCGGCGGCGCCATGACAGCATACTGGATGAACGTGCTGTGGAGCATGGCCGCTCAGATGTACTGGGAGAAGGAGATGGGCAATCTCGAGTTATACCTCATAGCCCCGATATCCCGGATGTCAGTGCTTGGCGGGATGGCGCTGGGCGGGATGTTCTCCTCTTCAGTGCGAGCGCTGAGCACGATATTCGTCGGCATGGTGATTTTCGGCATCACCCTGTCCCTGCCTGACCCGCTGATGTTCGCAGGCATATTCATATTCACCATGATAGCGCTCTACGGCATGGGCATGATGTTCGCGTCGCTCTACATGCTGTGGGGCAGGGAGGCCTGGCACATGTCATCCCTGTTCACCGAGCCAATCTACCTGGTATCGGGATTCTACTTCCCGGTGAAGGGCTTCGCCACCATGCTGGGCAACCCCGGCACATGGATAGCCGCCGGTGCTTCGATAATCCCCATCACCCTGGGCCTGGACGGCATGCGCCAGTGCCTCTACCCCGGCCAGATGGACGGCTTCCTGCCGCTCTGGGTTGAGCTGATCATACTGGTGTTCTTATCTTTCCTGTTCCTGTTCCTGGCCAAGCACAGCCTTGCCTACATGGAGAATCTCGGGAAGCGCGAGGGGAGGCTGACGATGAGATGGCAGTGAATGAATCAGACCGGCGCATCAGGCACGGGGCCAACATGCGGACCCTCAGATGGTCAGCCTGGCTGGGATGGCAGATGGAGAGCAACTGGGCGGACCCGTTCCTCTTCATGACATACAGTGTGGCCAAGCCCATAGCGGGCTCGCTGATACTGGTGGTCATGTACTCCATAATCGCCGCAATAGGAAACAGCACGAACCCGCAGCTGTTCTACTACATGTTCGTGAGCAGCACATTCTTCATGTACGTAGGCCAGGTGCTTTTCGGCGTGGCACAGTTGGTCCATGAGGACAGGGAGCACTACCAGACCATGAAGTACATATACATCTCCCCATCGAACTACTTCTCTTACATGATAGGAAGGACCTTCAGCAAGCTCCTGATAACGACATTCGGAGTGGTGATAACCATGGCATTCGGGATTTTCATGCTCCACGTCCCCCTCAACATCTTCGCAGTCAACTGGTTGCTGTTCATCACAATCATGGTGATTGGCATATTCTGCATAATGGCGTTCGGCCTGGCTTTGGCCGGGGTCTCTTTCCTGACTGCCAAGCACCAGGGTGGCATGAACGAGGGCATTGCGGGTGTATTTTACCTGTTCTGCGGGGTGGTATTCCCTGTCAGCGCGCTCCCGTCCTGGGGCGGGTCGTTCGCGAAGATATTGCCCATCACTTATTGGCTGGAATTGGTGAGGCGGAGCCTTGGCCTGGGCGTGGGCGTGGACAGCACGCTTTCCGCAGCCTCCACCAATTACTGCATCGCAGTGCTGTGCCTGAGCACGCTGATATTCACACTGCTGGCACTTTTGATATTCAAGGTCGGCGACACCACCGCAAGAAAGAAAGGGCTCATAGACATGACCACGGCTTATTGAGACTCATCCGGCTCCGCGTACTCCCCCAGCTTCTCCATGAGGTCCTGCCTTGTTTCTCTTATCGTCGGGCGGAACTGCCTTGCCACTGCCAGCTCCGACAAATCAATCTCGGCCTTGACCAGCCCTTCCACGAAAGGCTTTCCCCCGGCCTTGACATTGCCCCTGGGCCCGATGAGCTGGTCCCCGCCCCAGAACGTCATGTTATGCTCTGTCCCGACCAGGTTGGCGTATGCAACGAAGATGGTGTTTTCAATCGCTCTGGCAGGCAATATTTTCTCGAAGTATTCCCTGGTGACAGACGGCGATGCGGATATGCAGGTGACAATATCCGCGCCCTCCAGCGCGTACAATTTCGTAATCTCCGGGAAGAAGATGTCGAAGCATATCTCGATGCCCATCCTTCCCACGGGCGTGTCGAAGATGGGCATCCTGTTGCCCCTGGCGAAGTATAAATCTTCTTCGAACGGCCCGAAATTGGCCAGCACCATCTTCCTGTACGTCTCGGGCTCGATTTCCGGGCTCACCACCAGGGCGCTGTTGTAAAGGACGCCGGTCCTGTCCGGGTCGAGTTCCGGCATGCCGACGACCAACCATCTGCCGTGCTCAGTGGCCAGCTCTGCGATTTTTCTCACGGAAGGGCCATCCATGCCTTCCGCCAGTTCCGCGTATCTGTCCCTGAGCGTGTATCCGGTAAGGAACATCTCCGGGAAGGCCAGCACATCCGCGTCCGTGCTCCTTATTGCCCTTTCGATGATGTCTATATTGTGGGCCTTGTCCCCAAGCTTCGGCTGCATCTGAACCAGTGCAATTTTCGGCATGAAACCAGATTGCGGTTCGGCCTAATATTGGTTTTGGATACATACAGAATGTTCGGGGTCTAGGGTCTAGGGTCTAGATTGGTTATTGATTCCAAGGGTCTAGGGTCTAGGAACGGCGACAAAATCGCCGTGACTTAACCGAATCATTGATTCGTCGCTAGTGCGTTGAATAAGTTGACGGAACTGGCCGCCATAAGGCCAGTTCCGAGACCCTATGACCCTAGCCCCTAGCCCCTATATCCACAATCAATGCTAACTGCGATTGGAAACATTTAAAAACCCCGCCCATATTGGAGGGGGCCATGGCAAGAAGGAAGAAAGCGGGCGAACTCCGCAAGGCGGAAGTGGAGTGCGGATACTGCGATGCGATAATCCCAGAGGATGCGCTCAGATGCCCAAAGTGCGGCAAGCTGTTCTCCGCGGCCAAGAAGATGGCGGCCTTCGTCATAGTGGTGGTGATTGTATTGGCAAGCATGACATTCCTGGTATTCAGTTATTATATGACCGGGCAGGAAGGGTATGACGGGGACCTTGACCCGCTGGATCCCGATACGCCGGTAGGCAAGAAGTACATGGTGATAGAATCCAGCTACGGGCAGATAAAGATAGAGCTCGACACCGTGAATGCGCCCGTGACCACCGCGCACATGATCAGCCTGGTCAACAGCGGCTGGTTCAACGGCGGCAGCTGGTACAGATCCATCCCGAATTTCGTGATACAGGGCGGAACCGAGCGTGCCGACAAGGGCTCATCCCCGACCAACGTGCCTTGGGAGGACACCGGCCTGCTGAACGAACCATATACCGTGGCCATGGCGCGTTCGGGCACACCGTCCGATTTCAATTCGGCGGGAACCGGGTCATCCGAGTTCTTCATCAACCTGGCCGCGAACACGAACCTTGACAGCCAGTACGCATATGTCGTCTTCGGAAAGGTCGTCGGCGGACAGAACGTCATAGACACCATCCTGGGCCAGCCGACCACAAGCGAGTATCTCGACAGCCCGGTGCTGTTCACCAGCGTTACGATAGCCAGCGCCTAATCATCCTCGGTCCCCTTATGGGCCGCCTGTTTCGCGTCTTCTGCCATACGGGCATTCCCCATGACCACGAACACCGAGCCGGCCACCGCCAGCGCGATTCCAATTGTGAAGTAGAATGTCGTGCCCGAGACATCCGCGAACCTGGGTACGAAGGCGCAGGCCGCGCCTGCCAGCATTATGCCGTATCCCAGATAATAAATCGCATTCCTGCTCACGTCAACGGTTTCGCACCCCGAGCCGCAGTATATGCAGATGTCCTTCTCCAGGCGGCTTTTCACGTATGCCTTGTCGCATTTGGGGCAGTAGTTGTATTTCACGGCACAACATGGTGCAACCGGGATAAATCGGTTTGCTTGGGAATTCCCTGAAAACCTATTTATACTCACATTCCCCTATTCATGACAGAAATACGCGAGGTGGAGACATTGGAGATAGACGAAAGTACGATCGGGCTGATCCTGGTGATAGTCGGCATATTGATGCTCATACTGGAGGCCTCGACGCCCGGATTCTTCATAGCCATCCCCGGGACCGTGATAATGGTGCTGGGGCTCATAGGATTGATGGCACCGGACCTGTTCTTCACGTGGGTCAGCCCCGTGATAGCGTTGGTCATATCATTGCCGATAACGTTCATAGCCATCAAGCTGTACCAGAAGCTTGCGCCGCCCGAGCCGCCCACGACGACCGTGGGCACATCCCTGATCGGGAAGCATGGCACGGTGACAGTCGAGGTGAGGCCCAAGGCCATCTCGGGCAAGGTCGAGGTGGACAATCAGACATGGAGCGCCACCGCCGGCGCCGTCATTCCCGCGGGAACTGACGTCAAGATAGTCGAGAGCCGCGGCGTTCACATTGTTGTGGAGCCGATAGATGAGAGGAGTGATTGAGATGGACATAGAACTGATAATCGGGCTGGTATTGTTGATCATATTCGCGGTCATATTCATTCTGATGACCAGCGTCCGCATCATCCAGCCCTACGAGCAGGGTTTGCTGATAGTGCTGGGTAACTTCAGGCGTGTGCTGAACCCCGGATTCAACATGGTTCCGCCGCTGATTTCCCAGGTCGTTAAATTGGACCTCAGGACGCAGGTGATGGACGTTCCCAGGCAGGAAGTGATAACCAAGGACAATTCGCCCACGAATGTGGACGCCATCATTTACATCAAAGTGATAGACCCGAAGAAAGCGTTCTTCGAAGTCGATGATTACCGCCGTGCAACAATCTACCTCGGCCAGACCACTCTGAGGTCCATCATCGGCAACATGGAACTGGATGAGATTCTTTACAGCCGCGAGAAGATTAACGACGCCCTGCGGGACATACTGGACAAGGCTACGGACCAGTGGGGCGTGCGCGTGGAGGCCGTGGAAATCCGTGAAGTGGACCCCACCGGCCCGGTCAAATCGGCAATGGTCGAACAGACCTCGTCCGAAAGGCGCCGCAGGGCGGCAATCCTGACAGCGGACGGCGAGAAGCGCTCCGCCATACTGGTCGCGGAAGGCAACAAGCGCGCCCGCATTCTGCAGGCCGAAGGCGTGCGCCAGTCCAAGATACTGGAGGCCGAGGGCCAGAGAATGGCAGTCATCCTGGAAGGCCAGGGAGACGCGCAGCGCCTCAGGATACTCTCAATGGGCGCCCTGCCGCTGGACCACAAGGCCATGACTGTTCTTTCCTTGGAAGCGCTCAAGAAGATGGCTGACGGCCAGGCCACCAAGATTATCTTCCCCTTCGAGATTTCCCGGCTGGTGGAAGGCGCGGCAGACTACCTGGGCGTGAACCGCAAGGAGAAGGACTACACCGCAATGTCCGCAACCGAGCTGGAAAGCATAGTCGGCAAGGCCAGCGACATACTCGGCGACATCCCGGACAACTCCGCAATCCGCGAGAAGATACAGTCCATCGAGAAGGAGCTGGAGCAGGAGGCCCAGGACACCGAGAAGATTGCCGAGGACCTGCACAAAGGGAAGAAAGAACCCATCAAGCAGATCGTGGGCAAGGCGCCCAAGTAAGGCGAAATGCCCGTCCGGGCGGCAGCGGGGGCTCTGCCGCCGCGGGCCCCGGCGGGCGATTAGTTGCCGAACACATTCTCCCGGTGCCACTCCAGCGCGGCCGGCGCCGGGTACTTCTCCGGCTCTCGCGGCAGGGTTATGGGCGCCCTGTGGTACTGTCTTAGAACATTGGCCGGCATCTCTATCTCGATGGAATCGGCCACCAGGGTGTGGTAGTGCGAATCAACGGAGATGAGCCCGTGGTCGAAGAGCCAGTGGTGGGATTTGCAGAGCGCTATTTCTTCTTCCCCCGCCGCTTGACCTTTTCCGGAGTGTCGAGATAATTCTCGCAACAATTTCAGTTGTACGATTCTTTCGTACGGTTCAAATTCCAGTTGTTATAGTGAATGACGTTACATTCGAATTAAAATTCAGTCATTGAACATGTCCGCCTGGATACCGCAATTTTTAAATTTGCGGATGAAAGGCGGAATGGTTCAATTAAGGGCTCCTCACGGTCACAACCGAGAGGAACGCTCCCCCAGCAATCCTGTAATTTCATCAATATGGGCTCAACCTGAATGAGTTCTTAACAATATGAAATCACGAAATTCAGGGTGATGTCTAATTTTGACAAAACATATAGATTCAATGTCAAAATTGGACACATCTTTTTCGAATGCCATTCTTCGACATTTTCAAAAAAGATGACAACTGAAAGGGATACCCCCGGCTTTAGCCGTGGGGAGCCCTCATTCACTAGCAGCCGAGGACGAATTCTATAATCAAATAATTAAGTCCTCGACTATAAAACTGCCATTACTGTGGAAAAATATCTATGTAATCCTTGATATTGTAAATCCTGTTTCTCTTCTGGCCCGTGATCTCTACAAGTATGCCAAGAGTTTCAAATTTTTCGACCAGGTTATTCGCTGCCGGGTAAGAGATTTCCAGCAATTCAACGACTTTGTTGACCTTGATAAAGGGTATTTCGTAGAGTGAATCCAGCAACTTTGTCGGGACCGTGATGCTCCTGAACGTGTCTGCAATCATTTTATGATGTTTATCTTTCAAATCCTGAATTTTCGAAGCTGTCTTGATGGCATCCTCGGAAATATCATAAATCCCAGATAAGAAAAATTTAACAAACAATTCCCAATCGCCATCATCTCTGACCTTCTGCAAAAGCCGATAATACTGGCTCCGGTTCTTTTTGAAAAACAGTGAGAGATACAGAATCGGCCTGGAAATTACAGATTCCTTGCAAAGTAACAGGGTTATCAAAAGTCGCCCCATTCTGCCATTCCCATCCAGATAAGGGTGGATGGTTTCAAATTGGCTGTGAATCATGGCATATCTCAATAACGCTGGGTATGGCGCATCCACCTTAATGAAGGCCATAAGCTCATTCAAAAGCCTCTCTATCTCTGCGGGTGGCGGCGGAACAAAGGCAGCGTCAAAAATGGTGCAACCTTCTGGCCCGATCCAGTTCTGCGTTTCCCTGAGATGTCCCGGGTTCTTTTCGGAACCTCTGGCATCGGCCAGGAGTTTCAAGTGAATTTCATTCAACAACTCTATCGATATATCCCTGGTTTTGCATTGGCTCAGGCCATAATCCAGGGCAGAGACATAATTCACAATCTCAATCACATCCGGGACCCTGTCGTCATTGATCTCGGCAGCCTCGTATTCCAGAACGTCCATCAAAGATGCCTGGGTGCCCTCAATCTGAGAGGAAAGCGTGGCCTCCTGCCTTACGTACATGGCGATGAACAGGTTTGGATTGGGCAGTTTCCCGCTTATTCCATCCAGCCTGCCCAGGGAGCGCTCTGCCCGGGACAGCAGGTCTGCCATCTCGCTATCGATTTCCAACGGCGGATTCGGCGGTAAATCGATTGGCCAAAACGAAAGAACACCGTCTTTATCCTCAACATATTTTCCGGCTCTCATGATATACATATAGGGTAACACAATATTCGCATATTAAACTTTCGACGGGTTTATGTTTAATAAAAGTAGAGAAGTATTTATAATCTCCCCGGATTGGAATCGCTTAGTAAAGATAGATGTCAAACACCCGGCGCTTATGATTTATATTATACCTAAGAGGGTGTTTTCTTTAATAAGATGACTTTCTTATATAAAGATTCCTGGGGAAAAAGGCCCTTGTTAAAGCAGGAAGGAAGAGGGGGCGGGCGCGGGGGCTCTGCCCCCTGCGAGGCCCCGGCAGGCGATTAGTTGCCGAACACATTCTCCCGGTGCCACTCCAGCGCCGCCAGCGCCGGGTACTTCTCCGGGGCTTCGGGCAGGGTGATGGGCGCGCGGTGGTACTGCCGCAGAACGTTGGCCGGCATCTCTATCTCGATGGAATCGGCGACGATGGTGTTGTAGTGGGTATCGACTGAGATGAGGCCGTGGTCGAACTTCTGGGCATCCTTTGATGGAGGTTTCAAACGTACCCAGATTGGCTTCCGAAACTTAGTGGGTTTTAATCTTGTTCATCCAAAACATGCCTTTTCGCAACCGACCGCTTCAGCACCCTGTCCAGTTCCTCAACGTCTTTCTCGAATGTCTCCAAATCGGTTGCGACCAAATACAGGCTCTCCGCAGTCAAGTAAGAGAAAGGAAATGTATAATCCTTCCTGTGACTGGGGCAGGCGCTCGGTGGCGAAGCGCTTCATTTTACACTTTCGTTTGATAGAATGAATTAGGTTATATTTAAATCTTATGGAAAAAAATATATATAGTAATGACTTGCATTACTTCAGTGATAATCATGAATAACATAACTTTAATCAAAAAGGGCAGCATCGACAAATCAAAGACCACGATCACGGTGAGGCTCGGCACAAAGCATCAGCTTCAGGAAGTGGCCAATAAGAACGAGTCCTTCGACGATGTCATATCCCGATTGATCAGCTCAAACAAGAGGCTGGAAAAGGAACTGGAGAACTGTAAAAGCATCTTGAAGTCCAATAAGCTGGACAATTACAATATCATTGAATCGTATGAGTCTGAAAGGGGAATCGATTCCATCAGGCTCTCCAACGGAGACCAGATTCGTTTCACATACAACAAGCCTGCTGGCTGGCCTTATGACGAATCATATCAAATGGACATTGACATTGAGAAAGTCTTCAGCGACAGGAAGAATGCATTAAGCCAACTCAAAAAGGACCCGGAGCAATGGATTATGGTCCATTTCTGGATGGTGGGGAGGATAATCAACAGGCATTTTGACAGCGCGTTCGAGATTCCCTTGAATAAAAACATCATTGACACGGCATATTGGAGAAAGATCTGGGACAGGAACAAGCTTCCAGAGAGTTCATACCTCCATGATATAATTAAAGAGATAGAAAGGTATGAGGACTCGTTGAATGGCTGAGAAACACACTTTGGATACCGACTCCCTGGACCCCTTCATTAGAAAAAGGTACTACGAGGATGAGAAATATCGGATTGAGATAGACCTGTTCTCGTCAGATTCCGGGTTCTCATTCGTGGTCGGGATGCGTGTCAAAGAACCCCACCCGGAAGGCGCATTTCCCCAGAAAAGAATAACACTGGAACAGCATGATGATGATGGCCATGATGGTGTTCATGTCCAGATACATTATCATGCAATTGACAATGCCATGAAAATCGGCAGAATCTATGTCATCCTGGACATAGATGATGATACAGACCTTCTGAACACAGCCGAGGGCTTCGTATACACACTGTACGAGGTATTCCTGGCATCGGGACCCGAGCTTGCAGCGATTTCAGAGGAAATTTTCAATGTCCCACGCTTGGCCGATATTCAAGACAAGAAGATAATCCTGACAAGCAAAATGAGGGCCAGCCTGGCCCAGAACATGATACAGATAAAGGACCAGACAAAGGGCGAGGTACGGAACATAATGCCCAAGGACTTTGCGGCTCTTCTGAAATCAAGAGCCGAGCTTGTTCCCCTGTTGGGCGGGGTTGTTTCGGAGTAATTACTGTGGTAACAGATTTTTCATACACAATAAATCAACTGCGGATTTATGAAAAAAGGCATAAAGTCGCTTCATGTGGCATCTCGTCCGGTTCGCTCAACAGCACCTCGCGGAGAGGGGACGACTGGCGGAGGACGTTGGCCGGCAATGCGGAAATCGTCGATCTCCGAATCTATGGGTATGCCTGATAAAACTGCCTGAAACGCCGCAGCTCCCTTTCGCCAACCCTTGTAAGCCCCCGGGAACCCAGCACTTCTGACAGGAATTTCGAAAAACTCTCGACATTGTTGAGAGAATTGACGTGGTCGGCAAATATTCATGTAATATCCAAGGCCCAAACGGGCTCGGGCACTCGCCCGGAGGGCAGGCGCGGGGGCTCCGCCCCCTGCAGGCCCCGCGGGCGGTTATTTCTTCTTCCCCAGCCGCTTGACCTTCTCCGGCGTTTCAAGATAATTCTCGCCGCTGACAACGCTTTTCCCGGTTTCCTTTTCCAAATCCTGCCTGGCATCCCCGGAAATTTTCCCGCCCTTCCTGGCGGCGGCCTTGTTCTCGGGGAACCCCTGTGCATCTTTCGTTCGGGCAATCTCGGTGGTGGCTGCCTCGCCCAGCATGGTGAATATCAGTTCCAAATCGTTCATGTGATCCCTGAGATTCTGTTTATCCAGGCCCTTGTGTTTCATGTATTCGGCAGGGGTGAACCCGAACGTGGCTTTTGAGATTTCAGCGGTCAGTATGGAAAACTCCATGTCTGTTTCAATTCCGCGCCCGTCCCATTCATCTGTTAATTCATCCCTGACGGCGATGCCTCTCAACCTCTTTTCAATCCATTCATCGGAATAGCCCTTGGCCCGGTACAGTTCCTTCATCCGCCTCTGCGCAAGCTCTGGATTTTCAATTTCCTGGACGCGCTCGTAGCCGACCCGGGCCAGCCAGCGCTTGAAGGGCTCGGCCTTCTTGGACGGGATGGACTGGATGAGCCGGAAGGCGTTCTCAGTGCTCGTACAGTTCAGTTTTTGTTTACCGCCCATGGTCTGGATATCAAGGGGGGTGACAATTTGTCCCCACCCTTCATTCAAGATTTCGTCCCTTTTTCGCAATTTTTTAAGATAGTCCGTGGGATTGACAGAATCGGTGAGGGCTTCGATTATGTCCACAACCACGAAATACCACTGCCCGTCATGCCATGTCCTCCGAATATCCTTCCCCCGGAACACCACCAGGGCCTCCTCGCGGCCGTCTTTGTCTGTCATAATAATGGGAATACCCGGCACCGTATATAAACCGGCGCGGGGGGTGGGCGAAAGTATTCGGGACGCGGGGGCTCCGCCCCCTACGGGGCCCGGCAGGCGATTAGTTGCCGAACACGTTCTCCCGGTGCCACTCCAGCGCGGCAGGGGCCGGATACTTCTCCGGGGCTTCGGGCAGGGTGATGGGCGCCCTGTGGTACTGTCTTAGAACGTTGGCCGGCATCTCTATCTCGATAGAATCGGCCACCAGGGTGTTGTAATGCGTGTCAACCGAGATGAGGCCGTGGTCGAAGAGCCAATGATGGGATTTGCAGAGCGCCAATCCGTTCCTGATGTTGTCGTTCTTGAACCTGTGGAACGACAAGATATGTGCA
>JAWOHM010000019.1:0-2926 GCA_046485165.1 Thermoplasmata archaeon | reverse complement strand
CCGCCCTTGCCGCTTATGACTGTTATCTGCTTCACGGGCCAACCTCCTTTGTTATGTCATTGTAAAGTTGAACGAACCTTTCCTTCCATTCCTTCATCTCGAGAACGAAAGGGACGCCCCTGGAATACAGTTCGGCAATCTCCTGGCTCTGCGGTATCTCCATGAGCAATTTTATCTCCTGTTCAGTGCAGTACCTCTGCACCCTGTCATCTCCCACGCCCATGCGGTTGACTATGACGCCGAAAGGTATCTTCAACATCTTGACGACATCCACAGCCAGCTTCAGGTCGTGAAGCCCGAACGGCGTCGGCTCGGTGACCAGTATCACGTAATCTGAATCCGATACCGTCTCGATGACCGGGCACGCGGTCCCGGGCGGTGAATCGAGTATGGCAATCTTCGAGCCGTCCAGATGGGATTTCAATTGCTTAATCACCGGCGTGGCCATGGGTTCGCCGACGTTCAGAAGCCCGGACCAGAAATCCATGTTGCCCACTTTGGCTCTATAGATATTCCCGATTGTCCTGGGAACCTCGGTAATCGCCCCCTCCGGGCACACCAGGGTGCATCCACCACATCCGTGGCACATCTCCGGGAAGAACAGCGTGTCGTTCTTTAAAGTGACCAGGGCGTTGTACCGGCAGAATTCTGCACACTTTCCGCAGTTTGTGCATTTAGCCTTGTCTATGGAAGGCACTCGCAGGTCTACCGTCTCGGCTTCTTCCAGCTCCTTTCCGATGAACAGGTGGCCGTTTGGATTCTCCACGTCGCAGTCCATCAGCATCACGTTATCAAGGCTAAGGGCCATGTTCACGGCGACCGTTGTTTTTCCGGTGCCGCCCTTTCCGCTGGCTATAGCTATTCTCGGTTTCATTGTCTCATTCTCCCTTGTTAAATTTTCTGACTGGCAGAAGGTATCGGATTCCCATGTATTCCTTCCACCGAACAATCCCCTCTTTTGCCATTCCATTCGCCGCGTCCGCGCCGAACCGTGCCTCCAGCTCCCTGACCTGCTTCTCCATCATGGGATGCCTTGTGCAGAGCTGCAGTATCGTGTCCGCGACATCATCGTGTTCTCCCGGGTCGAAGCTCCCCATCTCGGGGAATGTCATCTCCAGGGAGCCGCCCAGGATGTTGGCGGCATTCAGTACGGCCTCCGGGTCCGGCGGCCTCGCCCACGCTTCGGTGGGTGGCCTGGTGGGTGTTGCTATGAATATCTTATCCGGTGAAAGTCTCTCCAGTTGTTTCTTTATTCCCTGGATGGCCTCGCCGGAATCGTTCAGGCCGGCGACCAGCATGACCTCCGCCCAAAATTTTCCCTTGAAATCTTTCCTGAATTTCACCATTCCATCCATCAAATCATGGAATATCAGGGTTCCGTGGGGCCGGTGTATCTTGCGGAATGTTTCCTCATCCCCCGCGGAAACCGTAACTGAAACAACGTCAGCCCCCCGAAGCTGCGCCCTCAGTTCAGCATCTCCAAGCAATGAACCGTTCGTTATGATGGCCACCGGGATTTTCCAGTGTGATTTGCAGAAGGATATCAACTCACCGATATCGGCGGAAAGCGTTGGCTCCCCGTCACCCACTATGGTGATGAAGTCCGCGTTCCCGTTGCATGCCGAAACAGTTCTCTCGATGTCCTTCTCTATCTCTCCGACATCAAAGAAGCGGTCCCGCTTCACCCTCATATCTGTGGTTCTTCCCAGCTGGCAATACACGCATGAGTAGGAACATGTCTTCGGCGGAATAGGGCTGACGCCTATCGACCTGCCGAATCTCCGCGATGGCACTGGACCATAGGCCAGGGACGTACAGACGCCCCCTCATCCGTGGTGGTGGCCATGGCCGTCGCCATGCCCCTCGCCCCGGAACGCATGCTGCTGGCATGCGGTCTCGTTTGTTGCCGCCTCCAGCTTTCCGGCCTTCCACAGATTGATGGCATCCGCCACCGTCCCGGTCGCTCCGACATACACCATGATCCCCTTCTCCTCGAACATCTGGATGGCCTTTCTTCCGAGGCCGCCGCACAGCATTGTCTCGGCACCGTGGCTGGATATCAGGTCGGGCGCGTAACCGGCTCCGCCCATGTGGGTGGTGGTATTCTGTATCACGTGGACGGTCCCAGTCTCGGTATCTACGAGCGTGTACGTTGGCACACGGCCGAAATGCTCGCCCACCAGTTCATCCATTCCGCGTTCTCCCAATGTGGGTATGCAAATCTTCATGCACTCACCTCATTCCTGCATGGGAGCCAACACTGGCGCCCCCTGCTTCCATGAGCTTTCCGTCCTTCCACTGTTGCATTGCCTGGGTCACTGTCCCGCTTGCACCTACGAATGATTTGATTCCGGCCGCCCGCAACGCATCGAAGGCATTGGGTCCAACGTCGCCGGTTATCACGATTTCAGCTCCCAGATCAGATATTATCTTCGCAGCCATGGGTCCTGCGCCGCCCCTCTGCATGGCGCTGGCATTGTCATGGGCAGTGAATTTCATGGTCTCCGGGTCCAGTATGATGAAGTACTGGCAGCGGCCGAATCTCGGGTCCGTCTGTGCGTTCAAATCCTGTCCTGTCGATGTTATGGCTATTTTCATGTTTGTCACCTCTATGTTCAATTTCCTCTGATGAGCGGCATGTTGCACTTCGGGCACCTCACCTCGAAGCACGGCACGCCCCTCTGATGCGGCTGGCTGTGGCCGCACTGCGGGCAGACGCATGTCCCGCCCAGTCCCTGTCCTGTGCCGCCTCCGCGGCCCGTGCCGCTTCCGCGGCCTCCTCCGTTTCCCTGCATGTTCATCTCCTCCATGTTTTTTCCATTGTCGCAATCATTTCCAGGATGGCCTTCGAGATGGTTGAATTCTCATCCGTCGCCGAAGGTTGGCCTGAATCCCCTGACAGCACCGCTCCGGGGTCTATGGGTAT
>JAWOHM010000008.1:0-7779 GCA_046485165.1 Thermoplasmata archaeon | reverse complement strand
AGCCGACCACCAGGATGGTGGACTCGGGCAGGATTGGCTCGGGCTCGTGCTGGAAGTGCTCGTTACCTTGACCGAGAACGTGCCAGCACCGCTGTATGAATAGGGCATTATGTAATAGGTGCCGGCTGCCGGGTTGGTGAGGGTGATGACTTCGGCGGAAGAGGATGTGTAACCCCTGCCGTCATAGGTGCTGGTGGTGGGCAAAGCGCCGAGCTTCACATACAGGTCCAGGTCAAAGCCGGTGCTGGGGTTGTAGGTCTCGACCCGAAGCGATGTCAAGCCGGTGCCTACTGCCACGGAGAAATATTTCTTGTCGCCGGTTGCGCTGACGCTGCCTGAAGCGCCAGCCGTGTTAATTGTGATCGGTGTGGTTGTGGTGCCGCCCACGGCAGTTGCCACGAACGAGTAAGTGCCGCCACCGCTGTATGAATTTATCATAACATAGTAAGTGCCGGACGCCGGATTGCTGATGGTTATCGTCTCAGCTGCGGAGTTGGTGTATCCCCGGGCATCGTAGCTGCTGGTCGTGGGATAAGCGCCCCTCTTCACATAGAGATCGAAATCGTACCCAGTCCCGGTGTTGTAGGTCTTCACTGTAAGAGAAGTGTAACCTGTCCCCAGTGCGAAATAATAGTAGTCTATCTTCCCGGCCGCGGTGAGCGTGCCCGTCTTCACTTGATTAAGGGTCACGGATGCATTCACGCCGTCGGCACTTGACAGGCCGGCAGCCGCAAAAACGCTCAGCGCCATTATCGCACACACAAACAATACCTTTATGGTCGTTTTCTTCCACATCTGACATCCTCCTCGGATTTTCATTCATGCGAATGAGACCGGAAAAACATTTCCGGCGCAATTAGTAAATGGAACTATGATGAAAGAGAGTATATATATACCTTATTATAAATCAATTAAGAATATGTTGAAATCGGGAGAGAAAATTAGACAAAAAAGGATTCAATTCCGAATTTGCTTTTTCCGCCTCTGCTTTTTCTCGCCATCCTTTCTCTTCCCGAATGCCGCTCTTTTCAGGAGCAACAGGGCTGCACAACCGCCCAGGAAACCGACAAGCACGAATATCGGCAAAATATAGATTTTTGAGCTTTCCTCATCGATTTTATCCTGGCCGGGCTGAGCCAGCACGGCGAGCGCGATGTCCCTGTCTGCCCCGTCGGTTATGCCAGGATTGACAGACTCCCATACTACCAGGATGTCCTCGCCCGACTGCAAAGCATCATGCCCGCGCACGAAAACCCCGCCCTCGTCCATGCGGTCCTTTCCTTCGGACACCACTATGACGGTGCCCAAGGCATCGCCTTTTATTTCGGCTACCACAATATCCCAATCGTCCTCGCCCGTGAGGGAGGGGTCCGAGCTCTGCCATACCATCCAGAGGCTGTTGTCGAAAGTGAATAATTGCGGATACGTGTCGTCGCCGGTGTCATGCGGAGAGGTCAGCGCATGGATGCTCCATTCCCCGCCATAGATTGCCAGCCCGATGTCCTCGTCATCCCCCTGGCCGACAGTCTTGTCCTTTGTCTGCCAGGCCATGGACAGACTATCGCCAAAGGCCAGCATGCAGGGGTACATGTCGTCCTCGGTATCTGCTGGGTCGGATATCTGCACGGCTGCGCCGAGCGTGTGATTCGCCATGAAAAAAGGAGCGGCCACTATGTCCAGGTCGGCACCGTCCGTGAACTGATTGTCAGCGCTGCTCCACGCTATCCAGAGAGTGCCGTCTAGAAAAGCGGCGGTCGGATTCTGGTTCATGTCCTTCCAATCACTTGTCACGGCGATTGGTTCCGAGACAGAGCCAGTGAAAACGCTCATCAGGATTCGGCCCTCGCCGCCGTCAATTGAATGCCAGAGCACTATGACACCGTTCTGGTATGGGAGCAGGAAAGGCGCGTAATCGTTGACCGTGTCGTTCGAGGCAGTGAGCTCCACCGGCGAGCTCCACCCGGAGCCGGGTTGATAGACGGACATGGCTATGTCCCAATCCGAGCCGTTTGTGTCCTGGGAGCTGTCCGTGGCCCATGCCGCGTAAATCTTGCCGCCGGAAGAGCAGAGCGCCACATCCCTCTCGTTCCCGGTGCTCTCCCAGAGCTTGGCGACACCCGACCATGCGCCCTGAGAGCGCACATTGTAGAAAATGTCAGTGTTGGGGCCGTCCAAAGCGAGCCACACCGCCACGAGCGTGTCGCCCGTCAAGGCCATTCGCGGGGACCTGTCGGTCCGTGAATCTCCGATCTCGGTTATCTCCGAGGTAGCGAGCGCCCGCACACCGGGCAACAGACTGGCAGATATCAGGAAAAGTGAGATCAACACTGCGATAAAAGTGACAGCCCGATTTCTGCAAACCGTCATTGATTCCCCCTCCCTGCCATGGATTTTGTGATGAAACCGATTACCAGAATGGAAAGCAACAGGCCGATGCCGAGGGACAGTATCACTTGGCCCAGTGTCCAAGCAGGGGCTTCGGCTTCCTCCTCGGCCGGGGGTTCGTCATCGCCGCCGGCATCATCCTCGCCAGTTTCATCATCCGCCGCCTCCTGGGCAGGGATTGTGACCTCGGCCGAGGCGATGTTGTTCCCGGGGTCGATGTCGCCCGGGCAGCTTGCCAATGCCACAATGGCGTGATGGCCCGGCCCGGGGGACCATGAGAAAGAATGATAATGGAACTGACCCGGGACCATCGTGAAATTCGAATCGCTCAATAGCATACCGTTGGAAGGAGAGCCCTGGAATACATCCAGATGCACATCGCCGGGGGCATCGCCGCTGTTGCAGAGTATCACTGTCACTTCCACCTCGGAAGCGTTGGCCCAGCTGAAAGTTATGCCCCCCTGGACTATCATGATGTCAGGGTGGGTGGCTGGCAGGACCGTGAGCCGGGCTGAGGAGTTGGCGGCGAGTCGCTTCTCGTTGACGAATACCGTGAAATCATATCTCCCCGGAATCGATGGCGCGGTGATGTTGAACATGGCCGCCCCGAAATCATCCGTCATTGACCGGTGATGCTCTCCGTCAAGGACAAGTATCGCATCCTGGCCGACCACGGGTGTCCCGTCCTCGTATGCGGCGGAGCAGGCGATGGATATGTTCGTTCCGGCCTCCCCGGTCAGGTTTCCGACGCGCACAGCCATGCTCGAATAGAATATGTCGCGCCTATACCAATCAGTCTCGGCTGTGTTGTTGGCTTGGTCAGTTACCCGAACCTTCAAGAGGACATAAGTGCCGCCGGGGAACGGCCCGATTTCTGCCAGGAAGCCGTCCTTGGTCTCGTTCATCGGCACTTCCTGCTCGTCACTGTCTCCTATGGTGTAAATCAATACGACAGGGTCATCCTTCGCCAGCCCAAGGTCATCCTCCACCGGCACCAGGACGGTCAATATGTCCAAGCTGTCGGGCTCTTCCGGCGATATTACCGGCTCGGATATCACGGGCGGGAGTATGTCCTGTATCTCCAGCGTGTTGTTCGCCTGGTTGTTGGTGAGGTCCCTGTCAGATGGGTCAACGTGGTCCGCGACAACTGTGAAGAGGTGGGTTCCGCTCTCGGCTAGCCAGAGAACCGCTACCCCGCCGGAACCGCCCGCAGGGACAGTGATGCGGTCTTCTGACAGCAGCTTGCCGTCGAATGGTTCCCCCAAGAATATTTTCACGGTGGTGTTTGCATCCGTCTCGCCGGTGTTCCGCACGGTGGCATTGACCCAGACCTTGCTCTCAGTCACGAATTCCTCGGACCAGAAGGTGATGTCATCTCCCAGGACGAAGACGTCCGGCGGCGGGGGCAATACCTCCAGAGAGAGAATGGAATAACCAAAATCGGCTCCTTTCTCTGCGGAGACGTTGACAATGTAAGTTCCCGGTGTGGAGGGAGCTTCGAAGGATATGCTGAATGCCCCCGTGTCAACGGTCGTGGTATTGGCAAAGATGCCGGTCCCCTCCACCTCGACAGTCACATTTGCATCGCCAACCGGCTTCAGAGGCGTTGCAGTGCCGGAGCCCACGGTGCCGCTGATGAACACCACGGCTTCCGGGTTCACCGCATAATCGCTGAGATTTGCGTTGACGGTAAGTGTGGCGGCCATTGCCGGAGCGGAACAGAGAGAAGACAGCAACAGGACTACCGCCAGGCCTCTCCACAAAGCATGTGCCATGAAATGACAAAAGAATATGGATGTATTAAATACTTGCGTAGGCTAATTTCATTTTTTCTATATTGCTGATTGTCGGCCAGAAAATTTAAACGATGCATGGTTATCCCTTCCGCATGAACGCCATCGAAACTGAAGCATTGAGGATTGTCAAGAACGGGAATATCAACTGCGCCCAGGCCCTGGCCATCGCCCGGAAGTTGAAGGTTCCGCCGAAGGAAGTGGGAAAGGCAATCGACGGGTTGGGCTTCAGGATATGCAACTGCCAGCTGGGGTGTTTCAAATGATAATAGTATCCCTGATAGGTTTGAAGAAGACCGGCAAGACCACTTGCATAGAAGCACTGGTCAAGGAGTTCAAGTCCCGGGGGATGAAGGTCGGAACGGTCAAAAGCATGGTGCATTCGAAATTCACCATTGACACCGAGGGGAAGGACACATGCCGGCATCAGTTGGCCGGCGCTGACTTTGTGGTCTCCATATCCAAGAACGAAGTGGCGTATATCGAGAAACGGCCCGGCAGGAGCAGGCTGGACGATTTCATGAGATTCATCCCGGGGGATACTGACATACTGCTCTGCGAGGGCCTGGAAGATATGGACCACCGCATAATCAGGATACTGGTGGCCAAATCGACCGACTTCCTTGCGGAAACGTTCCAGGTCAGGGGCGCCCAGGAGAATGTCATCGCGCTGACAGGGATAATCGCCAATGAGACGAAGGACAACGATGATTACCCGGTATTCAACTGCACCTGGCCGGATGAGGTGAAGGAGCTTGCCGACCTGATACTGGCGAACAGCGTCTAGTTCCGCAATCCAATTATAATTGATAAATATAATATATTTAAATATATATTTTATTTAAATGAAGTCAGAATCCTGGCATCCAGGCGCCTCACGAACGACCTGCACACCGGCTTGAAATGCTTCAGCCAGAAGTGGCATGCCTCAAGGTTCGTGGCCTCGAAGTCCACCGAGCACCTCACGCATCCCTGTTCCACGCCCCAGTCCATGATGGCCGATAGCAGCGACCTGGCAATGCCATTCCCTCGGAATTCGGGCCTGATATAGGCGCCGTTGATGGCGAATTTCCTTTCGCCATTCACAACCCAGGCTGCGCCGCTTCCCACCGGTGTGACTTGCATGTATCCGATTGTTTCATCATCTTTCCATGCCATCCAGGCGAGGTTGCCGGGTTGCCCCAGGAAATGGAGAAGGTTCTCGGAAGTTTCGGATTCCAGATGGGGGATGAAGCTGGGCGATTCTGCCAGATGACGGGCCGAGGCTTCGACCATGGGCAGCCATGCTGGAATGTCCTTCTTCCGGATGAGTGAGATGCGGATGCCTTCGGGCGGTTCCATGCCAATTCTCTCAACCGGCCGCATGGCATCGAAGCATATGCCCCCGAAACCGCTCCAGATGAGCGCTTTCTGGGCCTCGCATGCGTGTTCCATGCAATTGATTGCGTGGGTGAGGCCCCCGTCCTGCACCCAGCGTTGTCCAATTTCCTTGTACATCACCCGATAAATCTCAAAGGCATTCTCATCAGCAGAGGCGTGCGCCCACTCAGAGCAGTACGCGCCCCTGTTCGGGCTCAGGAATTCATCGATGTAAAAGCCGGCCATGAATCCCACCAACTTGCCACCGTCGAAGGCTGCGACGCCCGGATTCTTTTTCAGGCAATCCCTCAGCTTGGACAACACCGTACCAGGCGTGCCAGTTGCTTCGTCAAGAATGGGCACGAATTCGCGCTGGCGCCGGTAGGATGCCGAAAAAAGCTCACAGGCCTCCTCCAGATGGGACTGCTCCAGAACATCGATCTTCATTTGTCATCACGCCCGGTTCGCCACAACAAATGTCATTGCAGCTTCTTCCCGACCTTCCTCATGACCTTTGCAAGCAGGGCGTCGCCGTCCTTCGCCATCTTGGCGCATTCCTTCAGCATCTTACCGTTGAATTTCCTGTCCGTAATGTTGGGGAGGTTTATCTTCACGTTCATCATGGCGCCATGCATCCCGGCATGAGCCATCAGCGCGCCCACGCCCACATCGGAAATGGAAGCGGCAAGCCCTTTGTCCGCAATCTCATCGGCCAGCTTGAGTGTGTCGAGGCACTTCTTTGCCGTGTCCAGGGGAGTGTTGATGGCATCCTTGTAGGCGTCCTGGATGGCTTTGTCCCGCGCCTTCTGCTCCTCCTTCGAATTCTTGGGAAGCTTGTTTGCCTCTATCACTCCGTTGAAAGCCTGGGTATCAGCATCAACGTTGTAGAGCAGGGCGGCTTTCAGGGCTTCGCCGTCAATGCCGATGCGGCATATGTCCTTGTAGATTTTCAAATAATCCTTGCCGGTGCTGAGGTTGGACACCATGGCCACAAGAGCTGCGCCCTGCGCGCCGCCCAGTGCCGCGACGCTTCCGCCGCCGGGCGCAACCGAGTCTGTCTGCACCTCATCCGTGAAATCGGAAACGGCCCTGTCAACCAGCCGGGATTTGTCCTTCAGCACATATTCGACAATCTTCTCATCGAGGTCAAACTTGCCGAGGTCCCTGAGGCCCAACGAGCGGACCGCCAGCTCTATCACTTCCCTCTCGGGGAACCCCGTGGGCTTGCGCTGCTTCTTGAGGTAATGGATGCCTGCGTCCACCATGGCCTTCTTCGGGGCCAGCCCGACAATCTCGGAGCCTGTGACGCGCAATCCGCGCGCCTCTGCCAGGCGGCAAACCTCATCGAAAACCGCGTGGATGGATGTTACATGATAATTGGTCAGGTTGATGGAAATCTGCGCCTGGCCGTATTCCTCGATGTACCAGCCGATGGCGCGGCAGTGCTGGAACTTCCCGGGTATCTCGACCTTCTTGCCATTCTTGTCAAATACAATCTCCCCGTCCCGGTAGAAGCCGGTGGGGCTGTTTGTTCTCTTCACTCGGCCCTTCTCGCGTATCTCCAGCGCTATGTCCGAGGCATACTTCTTGTCCTTTGTGTTGAGGTTGATGTTGTAGGCGATGAGGAACTCCCTGGCGCCCACTGCCATGGCGCCGAATCCCGGGACGAGTTTGGCAGGTCCGTAATCCGGCTTCAGCCTGCCTTCCCTGAATCGCAATCTCAGGCCCTCGTATTCCCCGGCACGGAGGAAGGCGAGGCTGCGCCTCTCCTTGCTGGATGCGGATTCCTCGTAAAGGTAAACTGGCAAGCCCAGTTCCTTGCCGATGCGTGCGCCAACCTTCTTGGAAATCTCCACGCACTCTTTCATGGTCACGCCAGAGACCGGAATGAACGGGCAGACATCGGTCGCGCCGAATCTCGGATGCGCACCCTTGTGGACAGCCATGTCTATGAGCTCGGACGATTTTCTCACGGCCAGGAAGGCGGATTCCGCCACGCTCTCGGGTGTCCCGAAGAACGTCACGACCGTGCGGTTCGTGTCCGCGCCCATGTCCACGTCAACGACCTTGCTGCCGTCAACGCTCTCGATGGCTGCGACTATCTGGTCTATGATGCTCCTGTCCTTTCCCTCGCTGAAGTTTGGCACGCATTCCACTATCTTCTTCATGGGTTCACATCCTCGTTTGAAACGTACATGAAGGGGAGCGATTTAATTCTTGCGCCCAGAATAGGGTCTAGGAT
>JAWOHM010000179.1:0-5500 GCA_046485165.1 Thermoplasmata archaeon | reverse complement strand
TTCGTGGCCCTGAACTGGGCGGTGTCCAGGTATTTTATGGCAAGCTGCTGCTGCGCCCGCTCCTCCTCGGATATCTGGACATTGACGGGCGTGATTGAACCACTGGATGTGGTGACTATGACGGGTTGCGCCTGTTGCTCAAGCGATTCAACCAGCGCAGTCTGGTTCGATGTCTTGACCCGTATAAAGAGGACCGCGTCCCTGCCAAGCCCGGCCATCTTTCTCGCATATGCCAGAGGGACAAGTATCTCATCTTCCATGGAACTGCCCTCGTAGACCGCATCTATCTCCAATTGGAAGAGCGCGTAGTTCGAAGAGCCGGTCATGATGAATCTGTCACCCACGTCCAGGCCAATTTTGCCTGCGAGCTTTTTCCCGATAACGGCGAACCTCTCGGGGTCCGTTGCCTCTCCCCTTGCTATCCGGCTGCCCTCCAATTCAAGGAAATCCTCAAGCACCACCCCACGCACAAGCACCGGATAATCATTGATGACGCTGAAGCATGTGATCTCGGCGCTGGCTGCCACGACGTTCGGTTCTGCCCTTATGGATGTCACCATGCTGACATTGAGCATGGATGACGAGTTTACCTGGGAAACCGCCATCATGTCGCCGCCGAACACTGTCTGGGGCGTGTTCTGGATGCCCAGGAGCATCGGGACCGATGCGCTGAGCACGAGAGTGCAGAGTATCAGGCCGATTATGTTCTTGCTTTTCAGGAGCATCATGCCGCATCCCTCCTCGGCGCGAACATTTTGGACGCCCTCAAAGCCGGCCAGAACCCGCCTATCAGCCCGGACAGCATGGAGATGAGCACGGGGAGCACGACTGACTTGAAAGTCGCCACGGGGGTGATGAACGTCATCACGTTCATGAGGCTAGAGAGGGACGATATCGCGCTTGCTGCGCAGAATCCCATGGCGGTTCCGAGCATGCCGCCGGCCAGAGTTATGAAAAGCGCTTTCAGCATGAAAACGCGTATGACATACTCCCTCCTGGCGCCTATCCCCCGGAGTATCTTGATAGTGGGGGCGCTGAACTCCGTTTCGATGGAGATTATGCAGTATACCAGGACGGCGGTCATGGAGCCGCTCATCAGAATGATGCCCCAGAGGCCCTGTTCCACCTGGTAGATGCCCAGCTCGAAGAAGCCGACCACGCCGGACGTGGGCCTTGCCGTGACGCTGCCGGAATGGAACGGCTGCTCGGCCACCGGAATGGATGAATCAATGAGCATCAGGAAGGAATAATCGCCGGCAAGGTCAGGCCGGAGCTGGTCCATTGTTTGCCTCGGAACGAGCAGCCAATCATCCGGAAATATGGAGCCTTCCGAGTACAGGGCGGTTATGCGGATGTTGGATGTGTTGTTTCCCTGGCTCAGGATATAGTTGATGTCGGGAGCGGCCGATATCGAGTTGCTGTCCAGCATCCTCACCAGCTCGCTGCCCAGCCAGACGCCGGAGTCAGAGGATTCGTTGGTCATGTTCAGTCCGAGTGAGTCGTCCGGGTCGTATATCGAGACAGCGTAAACATTTTCAAGGCTTCTTCCGTGGAAGTCCTGGAGGGTCACATTCGCAAAGCAGAATGCCACGAAAACCGTGTCGTTCCCGGGCAGCATTTCGCCGCCGATGCGGCTGCTTGCCAGATCCTCGTCCGTGAATACGAGCACCGGACCCTGGTCGAACCCGGCAGCCAGGCTGGACGTGGTCTCATGAAGGCCGCCCACCATGGCGGTGGTGCCGGCAAGATAGGTCACGCAGAAAGCTATGCCTATGATGGTGGCGAATATACGGCGGTTCATCTTTGTGGAGAGGCTGGTTGTGATGGACAAGGGGGGCACCTGCAAGCATGTAGGAAATGTACGGGTATATTTAGATGATGCGGAGTGATGTACGTATGGGGAAATTTAAAGATGAATACCCATCACATTCCGCCGTTGATGTCAATAACGCTCCCGCTCATGTAAGTGGATTCTGCAATGAAGTAAATTGCTTCAGCAATTTCCTCAGGCTCAGCGAAACGTTTCATGGGTATCTGCTTGGTTATTTTCTCCTTTATCTCAGAAGGGATGTCCCTGGTCATCTCGGTGTTGACAAAGCCAGGTGCTATCGCATTCACCAGAATCCCCTTGGGCGCCAGCTCCCTTGACAGGGACTTTGTGAAACCTATGAGCGCAGATTTGGACGCAGAGTAATTGGACTGCCCGAAATTCCCTCTCTCGCCCACCACGGAGGAAACATTGATTATTCGACCATATTTGTTGGACACCATGGAGTCAATGACCGCCTTAGTAACGTAAAATGTGCCCTGTAAGTTTGTGCTCATGACTTCATCCCATTCTTGGCACTCAAGCTTCTGAAAAGTCTTGTCACGAACAATCCCCGCATTGTTAACAAGAACGTCGATGCGACCGAAACGGTCCATAGCTAGACTACACATTTTCACCACATCTGAATTGTTCGTGATATCTGCCTGAACCAGAAGGGAGTTCTCTGATCCGATTTCCTGGGAAATCTTCTCGGCATTATCCTTCTTCACATGATAATGGAAAATCACTTTGTACCCTGCCATGCCGAATTTTCTTGCAGTGGCGCTTCCGATACCGCCGTTCGAACCTGTAATCAATACTACCTTGCTCATGATATCACCTTCTTCTCTAGCTCCATAACCCTTTCCTCAAGTGTCTTGATTTTCTCCTGAAGGGCACTGACCTTTCCAACGGGATTTCCGCTGACAATTGCATCATCAGGCACGTCCTTCACCACAACAGACATTGGAAGGATAGTTACCCTGTCGCCTATAGTTACGCCTGGATAAATTACGCTGGGCCCACCGATAAAACAATTTTTTCCTACCTTTGTAGGCTTTCTGGTTATCTTATCCCTGGATGTGCCTGTCTCGCCACATATTGCCTGGTCCCTGCTGGAATGTGACCACAACAAGGTATACAAACCCACCTGGGTGTTGTCACCAATCTCCAAGCCGCCGGAGGCATCAAGTATGGCACCTTCCCCTATCCAAACGTCCTTACCGCATTTCAGGTTTTCTGGAGATATGATTTTGGCGTTCTCTCGAATGCGGCATCCGTCAGGCAATCCAAGAAGTTTTGCTCTCTCTCTGTCAGTCATGACCTCGCTAATTTTATATGTCAATATCTGCTTTCTAAGCTCAGCATCAGTTTTTTCGTCAAATGGCATGTCAATCCCTTCTTTTCCGTTTTGATTTATCTGGCTCCAATTCATTGATATAGCTCCCGTCACGCAGGGTACATCCAAGAATCTCAACAACACTCATCTTGACACCGTCTAGTACCTCTCAGGGTTGAGCTTTACGTCCTCGATTACTTCGGCAAGTCCTTCTCTCAATTCGCAAGAATATTCGAATCCGAGCAAACTGCGCGCTTTCTCCACGTCAGCCCTTCTCTCTGTCACGAGTACATCTCTGGGTTCGAAAACTGGCTCTATTTTGGTGCCCATCAGGTCGCAAATCATGTACGCAAGCTCCTTTATTGACGTCGCTTTGCCCGTACCCAGATTGAAAACTTCGTTCTCCACATCGGCTTCCATAGCTAAGATGTTTCCACGAACAATGTCCCGCACATTGATGAAGTCCATGGACTGACCCCCGCTTCCAGCTATCTTGGGTGGCTGGTTCGCAAGGAGCCTTTTGATGAAAAGTATGATGACAGAGGTGTAATACGCATCGGTGTGCTGCCTCAGCCCATAAACGTTGAAGTACCTAAAGATGACCGATTTCAGGCCGTGCCTAGCATAAAACTTCAGAAGGTACTCGCTCGATAGCTTTGACACGCAGTATGGAGTTATGGGCTCGAGTTGCGCGGTCTCAGACATGGGCAGGACTCTGGGCTGGCCATACACCGAAGCAGAGGAGGCAAACATCACCTTCTTCACACCATGATCAAGTGCGCTCTTGAACACGACTTGGCTGCCCCTGAAATTGATATCGAACGATTCTTCTGGGTAGGCCAAACTTCGGTTTATATTAGTCGCAGCCTCATGATAGACATAATCAACACTGGTCATTGCTCTGTCCACCGCGTCCTTGTATCGTATGTCCCCATCTATGTACTCAACCTTCCCCTTGTCTATCAATGGCTTGATGTATTCCAGCGTACCGCGGCTTAGTATGTCCAGCACCCTCACATTGCAGCCCTTGGCAACCAATGCTTCCACAAGGTGGGAGCCGATGAACCCGGCCCCGCCAGTCACCAGAACGGTTTCATTTTTCAAGCTCATTTCGAATCCTCCGTTTTGTTCAGATAGCCAGGAATCGGGTTCTCTCTAATAGACTTTGCGGGAACCCCCATGACCACGGCGTTGTCGGGTACATCCTTGGTCACTACGGCGCCCAGGCCAACCGTGGAATTTCGGCCAATTTTTATTCCGTCTCTTATGCAAGCAGATGGCGCAACCCAGGCATAATCTCCGATAATCACGCTGCCGCCAATCATGCTCTCCGCGATTATGCTGCAATGTCTGCCTATGACTACATTGTGGGCTATGTGGCAAAGGTTGTCAATTTTCGTTCCCTCGCCGATATGGGTGTCGCCCAGCGTACCCCTGTCAATACTGGTGTTGGAACCGATGTCCACATCATGCTCAATGACAACCCCGCCCACATTGGGAAACCTGACCAGCACGCCATTTTCATCCCGTTCATACCCGAAACCATCCGCACCCACCACAGTCCCGGAGTTGATGCTGACCCTCTCTCCGATGACGACTTTCGAATATATGCTGACGTTTCCGTGTATTATCGTGCCCCTGCCAATCTCGCATTTTCCGATGAATGTGTTTGGTCCGATGTATGTCTCTGGATGAATCTTGGCCTCCGGATCTATGGTCGCGGTTGGCGAAATTCCATATTGAACCTTATCCTCGAAATACCTCTGCATTATCCGGATGAAAGCCATCCTCGGATTTGGAACCCGGATGAGTATTTTATTTCCCAGCGTAACATGGTCGAAAGCGAACTCATCTGAGCAGATTATGACCTTTGCCCGGGTCTTTTCTATCATGATTTTGGCTTCTGAAAGCGTTTTCTTGGAACAGAATGTAATCGAATCATTGGCAGCATTGTCGATGGGCGCCGGGAACAATGTACGAGTATCAACTATTATTGCATCATTGGTTTTTCCGCCGACAAACGCACATATATCACTTATCTTTATTTCTGCCATTAATAGCCCTCCCAACCTTGGTCCTCAACTTTCCGTTCCCTATCTGTTCTTTATATTTCTGGTTCACCCTCATGCTCTCGTCAATCTTGTCAATAACATTTAGAACATGGTCAGTGAAATATCCAATGTAATCACGACCTTCTTCCGACCAATGCGCAGGATGGAAAACCATCTGGATGGGGATTTTCGTAGCCTTTTTGATGAATTCATAAGGGTCCTTTCCGCGAAATCCCATGCATGAATCGCTCATGTAATTGTCATCGGAAAATATTTCCTTGGAATAGGCGTTCTTGTAACCCC
>JAWOHM010000153.1:0-3192 GCA_046485165.1 Thermoplasmata archaeon | reverse complement strand
GGTCGATGGCGGTACGGTCACGCGCCAGAATACCTGGGTGGCCTGGAATGAGCCATAGGCGGTGAAATTGGAGTAACCTGGACCGGCGGATTCAGTTCCGTTACCCGCCGGGTCTATCGAAACGCCTGGCAGGCCCCATATGCACCGAGCCTGGTCCGGACCGGAGAATGCCGCCCAATTATTTATCTCGGAGTTGGAGCCGTCCGCGATGAAATGCGTATTGTTGACCTGCACGTTGTTGGCAGTTATGTTCTGCGCAGGGTTACTGTCCTTCAACAGGTGCGGGATTGAAACGTTCAGGGTGTACGGCGCATTTATCGAGTAGGATATATAGCTCGGGGACGCCAGCGTCGCGGTGGCGCCCGGCGGGATGCTGCCTACCGGGTTTCCGGAGACGCTGACAGAAGCGTACCTGTTGACGCCGAACTCGCCGTAGCTGGTGTTATAGGCTTTGGGCCAGGCCACATCCCTCACGGTGATGTTGAAGTCCCAACTGTCGCGATGCAGAAGTATCGCGTCCATGTCCTGGCCGAAGGCCGGATCCCGAGCCATGAAACCGCCGCCATCGGCAACTCTCATCTGAGGGCCCAGCCAGACCGGGATTCTGACCAAATGGTGGTCCTCGATGCCTGGGTTCACGTTGAGAGGGGTGTCAGTCACCAGGCCGCTGGTTATCTCCAGTTCTGGTGAGGATGGATAGGCGACCGTCGCATCGGCAGTTCCAACGGCCCATGTAAGGGTGAAAGCAAGCGTGCGGTTCTCATCGGTTTCATCCGGATAAGCGGAGCCCTCGCTGCCCATGAGGCCGCGGTCATGCCATGCCTGGACTATGACCTCGCAATTGGCCCAGCTCTGGCTGTAATTGGCCTGCAATGAGAAGAAGTAGGTGGAATCCGTATGGACGGATGTGTCCAGCTGCGAATTGAAGGGGGAGAAAGACTCATTGAAACCAATCCAATATAATTGGGGGAAAATGACGTTCGCTCTAATCTCCCCACTCTCGTCCTTCTCCATGACATTCACCTGAATGCCTCCGCTGGGAGTGGGTATTAGCAGCGATTTCGGGCTGGCCGGCGGCTTGAATGCGCATGTGCGGTACTTGGTGCCGGAGACAGGGTCCTTGTAGCCCTGGATTAACTGCGGGTTGGAATCGTAGTACCGCCAGTAATTTCCGAATGTCTGGTTCCTTCCCACGATTGCCGCTTCGTTCCAGCCGTCCGTGTCCCAGGAGATGTCCAGGTAGGCGTTGTCGGGGTGCGGGGATGCAATCACCGTCCAACTGAGCGTGTAACTGGGATTGCCGTCGTAGGGGTTCAGCCGGTACACGCCGTCGCCCACGGCCAGGGCGTAGTCCCTGTCGTGGTTCCACTCGACGGACCTGAGACTGCCGTGAGACTCCGGGAACCCGGATTGGTCCCTATGGCATTTTGAACTGCCATCCAGCGGCGCAATGTCCGTGAAGATGGCCACGCCTCCCAATCCAGACTCGTCACCCACGATGTAAAAACGGTTGTCGTTGGGATTGAAAGTTATGCCGGCGATGTTCCAGGCGGTCATGCTGCCCGCACTGTCGGGTATCGTGTGCCATATCTCACTTCCGCTGTCGTAATAGTGAAGCGTGTCAAGGCCGTTGCCGCCCACTAGGATGTTGCCAAGGTGGTCAATGGCTATGGCGTTGAAAGTGTAGGGCGGGGTGCCCGCCACAGGCACCAGCGTGTCAATCTGATGCGGCCATACATAGTAAACAGAACTCAAGCCGCCTGTGTCCCCGCAGGCCAGGAACAGGCCCTTGACAGGGTCCCAGGTGACGGAGTGAAGGGCCGGGAACTGCGCGCCCCCGCCACCGCCGCCCCCTCCAGATGCGCCGGGTTCAGCTAGCAGCGGGTAGTACCCATCTTCTGCCCACCAAACAGTGGTCAGGTCCCAGGCAATTGCCTCGTAGGTGCTGCGGGTCTTCATCTGGGCGGTGGTTAGGCCAGTGCCCCCTGCGCTCGTCTCCGCCCCCGAGGTTTCCCTGTCCCAGAAGCAGCCTATGACCGGTGCCGAGTTGTATATGACGCCCACCAGGCCGCCGGGGGCGAAACCGGAGACCTGGCCTATCGAATACGAGTCGCTAATCTCACTGCTGACGCCGCCGTGGTAACCGACCAGACCGCCGACCGAATAAACGCTGGAAACACTTCCACTGGCATAGGTATTCGATATCATGCCAAAGTTCGATCCTACCAAACCACCGGCGCTTTCCAATGTCGCCGATACTGCACCACTGGCATAGCATATTGATATGGTTCCCTCATTGTAACCGACCAGACCGCCGACCGAATCCGTGTCCGAACTCACCGCGGCGGAAGAATGCGAGCGGGATATTGATCCATAATTGGAACCGACCAGCCCGCCGACGGAGTAATCAGTTCCTGCAACGGTTCCGGTGACATATGCGTTAGAAACAGTTGCATAATTCTCTGCAATCAATCCGCCGGTTGTCGAACTGCCCGTGATGTCAACATCGACGAGGCCGATGTTCCTGACATAAGCGCCATCAAAATATCCAAGCAAACCGATATTACCTGCCAAAGGCCTGTGGATGTAGAGGTTTGTGACGGTATGATTCCTTCCATCCAGGCTGCCGGTGAATGCATTCACAGGCATGAACCCCGCCCCCGAGCCCGTGCTGGTCCCCCACATCTGCGCCGGCTGGGTTATGTCGGAGAGGTCGATGTCGCAGGCCAGGGTGTAATCCGCAGCCACGTTCATGAACATCATCTGAAGTTGGTGGCTGTTGCGTATCTCGGTGGACCATTCCATGCGGAGGAAGGGGCGGGTCTGGCCGTCCACCATCCACCAGAAATCGGTGAAGTCCCAACCGCCGTAAATGCTCTGGGTTATCATCTGGGCAGTGGTCCTGCCCATGCCACCATAGCTTCCGGTCCGCCCGGATGTCGTTGTATCCCAGTAACAGGTAGTTGCATCGAGGCCACCCCAGTCACCACCCACCAGGCCGCCGCCGCCAACGGGCACCGGCCCGGTGGAATATGATTGGTATATCGTGCCTATGCGCACATATCCCACAAGGCCGCCCATGTAAGTGCTACCTGTGACATTTGCAGTCGAATAGGAATATTGTATTGTCCCGGAATAAGAGTTGCCCAACAGTCCGCCAACCTGGGCACCGCCGGAAACGCTCCCGGTGGT
>JAWOHM010000131.1:0-3926 GCA_046485165.1 Thermoplasmata archaeon | reverse complement strand
GCGTGTCCTCCGGCAATCTCTTCGTTTCTCTAATGACGATTGCCGGCCATACGCTTGGGAATTATTGCTTGTAAAATGACTACCCATGGCGAATGCTTTTTATCGCATGGATTTTGTTCTCGCATTCACCTATTGTTTACAAATTGTTCGAAATCGCTGAAATCCTCTGAATGCAGAATGCTCGCAATCGGGTAGGAATGCTCCGCTGTTGATTGCTGATAACCGCATTCTATTCTTGCCTGGCATATTGGTCAGGCAAGTTCAGACCCTAGACCCTAGGCCCTCAGAATCAATAACCAAGCCAGCCCCTAGCCCCTATACACTATTCACTTTTCACTATTCCCTCGGAAGCAATAAAGAAGCCAGACCCTAGCCCCTAGACCCTTTAACAACCTATATATATCAGATTTTCATTATCAGCAACAACCAAAACAGCGTGGGGGCATCACTTGAACGTGCTAGACGCAGATTCCGCAGAAAAGATATACCGAGAATTGTACAGGACCCTTGGAAAAGCCATAGGTCCGCAGATGGCCAGGAACATCCTGAAGATGGGCGAGGGCGACTTCGACAAATCCAACCCCTCCAAATCACTGGAGAGCCTGAACACCTGCCTGGTCACCGCATTCGGCAAGGCAACGGCCCAGGTGATGGTTTCCACATCGGTCAAGACATGTTTCGAGGATGAAAGGGCACAACTCATACTCGGCGAATTGAGCCGCCTGGGAATACTCGGGGATTGAGATGAACGATCTTGGTGTCAATGTGCTGAAGGTCATGGAAGGCAGTTCGCTGGGGAGGATGAGCATATACATCCTTTCAAAGCAGAGCCTTGACCTGGGCATTGACATGGAGAACATGTCCCCCCAAGACATAGCAAAACTGGCTTCCAGGCTTAAGACCGTGCTTCCATTCTTTCTGGGAGAGGAGACCGAAACGGTTCTCACCCAGATTCGCAGATTGACAAATGATAAAGTGGTGGTGACGACATGATAAAGAGCAGGGTACCGACAGGAATTCCGGGATTGGATGAATTGATCAGCGGCGGCTTCGCGGAGAACACAGTGAATCTTGTGAGCGGGCCGGCCGGGAGCGCGAAGAGCCTGATGGCCCTTCAGTACGTGTACAACGGAGTGAAGGACAAGGACGAGACTGGCATCTACCTAACGCTGGAAGAGCCAAGGGAGAACATACTGCGCGCACTGAGCGCCTATGGCCTGGACATCACCAAGTACGAAGAGGAAGGGAAGTTCATACTTCTGGACCTGGGCGAGGTGAGGCGCAGGGTGAACGTCAGCGAGGAGGAGGGCGTCATCGGTTTCAGTGCTCTAATTGAGTTGCTGAAGAATCTCATGGAATTCACCGGCGCCAAGAGATTTGCCCTGGACTCGGTCACGGCCGTCGGCCTGTACTATGAGGACTCGCCCGGCGTCCTGAGGAGGGAGCTATTCAAATTTGCTGGCTTCCTCAGGGAACGGGATATAACGTCTCTGCTGATAACCGAGTCCATAGAGAACGGCCAGCTCACGAGATACGGCATCGAGCAGTTCATCGCGGATTCTTTCATTGTGTTTGGCCTGGAGGACATGAAGGGCGAGCTGAGAAGAACCATTACCGTCAGGAAGATGAGGTTCACCAAGCATGATACGATGAAGCACCCCATGCTCATCACCTCCAGCGGAATAAACGTGTCTGCCGAATCCAAGGTTTTCTGAAACCCGGGTGTGGCTGACAGGGGGCATGATGGCATCGAACGTCAGTCTACTTGCAGAGTTGCTGGAATCAATATTCCAGGAGAACAGGGAACTTCTATTGGAGCTCAAAGTAAGTAATGTCATTTCCTCCTGCAAGAAAGAGCACCCGGCAATAGCCGGCCTGGCCGTCGATCCGGACCTGCATCTCGATGTCGGGAATATCCCAGATGGCTACGGTTCCCAGTTCGGGCTTGCATCCCTCGTGTTCACCATCCGGGATTACCTGGAGGTTTTCATCGGGGTGGCAGAATCGGATGCCAGGGTTGGAAAAGCGATATCCGGTTTCGTAAAGCGCCACGAACCTTCGGAACTGGGTCCATTGAAGGAGGCGTTTCCCGACATATTCAACATAGGGGCTGCCAGCCCCGAGGCGGGTCTTGACAGGCTTGAGGGCGCCGGAAAGATATGCAATATATTCGTCCAGACAATGAAAAAGGCTTTCCAGGGCCGGCAAGGGGACATGAAGGGCGCGATACTCCAATACCTGAGGCAATGCGCGTCGGTCAAATCCGTTTCAGATGACCTTGGCCAGATAGATTTCGCTGACGGAATCACGCAGGACAGCGCCCTTGCCCTGTTCTCGGATGCGGTGGAAAGGCTCGGAATATCCCCGGAACTCGTGAAGGATGTGCTGGGGGGTTACGGCAGCACGCCGGATGACCTGGGAATCCCCATGAGACTTTTCGGAGGCGCCCTCTCCAAGACCACCACATTCGGCTGCGCGCCCGTGGACAGCCTTCTCAGGGATGGCCTGAGGAGGGATGTCACCATGCTCCTTCAGGGCCCGGCCGGCGTGGAAAAAGAAATCCTGGCATCCACATTCGTTCGGGAAGGCCTTCTGAGGAACGGCTGCGTCATCATAATCGGCACCACCTGCCCATACCTGTGCGTGAAGCGGAATCTGGAATCTTCCGGCCTGGACATGGCCAGCATCGAATCGGAAGGCCGGCTGATTTTCGTGGACTGGCATTCCCGGTTCACGGAGAGGGTCACCAGCATTGATGTCTCCGGCAACATACTCAAGGTCTCCAATGACCTCACCAACCTTGCCGTGGCAATAGACATGGCATTGAGGATGGGCGACAGGCATCCGCAGATGCGCCTGGTGATGGAGATGGCTTCCCCCACGATAGTCACCGAGGGCTTCGACCGGGTCCATGAATTCCTGAACTCGGTCAAGGCCAAGATGAAGAACCATTCCTGCACCGGGCTTGTGCTGCTGAACCCGGACATGCATCCGAATGACCAGATAAGCATGCTGGAAGAGATATTCGACGGCACAATGAGCATCGAGAGGGCCGAGCAGCGTGGCAAGTTCCAATCCGTTTTCCGCATATCTCACCTTTCCGGCGCGGCATTCAGCCCCGCCAGGCTGAGCATGGCGGTGAGCCACAGGGGGTTGGAGATATCCGGGGGGGAGGATGTTCCTGCCGAGACCATCAGCTTCGACCATGACGATGAGAAGGCCATAATGGGACTGCTCGGCATCGAATCCCTGTCGCAGGACGGCCTGCCCATGGGCAAATCGTTTCTGGTGTGGATTCCCAGCACCATGATGCCGGCCGATTATGTCAAACCCGTGGTGATGGAGGCGCAGATGGAGGGGCACGCCCTGTTGCTGGCGCTATCGTCCCTGAGCACAGACAGCATCGGGGAATGGATGTCCGAGAAGGGGCTCAGCCGCAAAGGCCTCATAGACCGTGGCCTCCTCCAGATAGTCGATTGGTACGGCCAGAAGAGCGCGAAGGTGCTGGGCATGGAGCTCGACGAGGGCGTGATAAGGACTTCCAGGGACCTCACCCATCTCGGCGTGGGCATAGATATGGCCCTCCGGAAGATCAACGACCAGTTCTCCTCCATGGCAGTAATGGAAGTGCTCTCCCAGGCCATCAGACTCTTCGATCTCAGGTCTGTGTATTCATTCGCGCAGTCCATCAATGCCAAGCTTGCTGACCGGGGCTTCACGACATTCATGCTCATGGAGAGGAACGCGCATGACTTGATGGTGAATGCCGCGATGGAGGAATTGTTTGACGGGATAATAGACATCAGGCAGGCCGGCGGCACGCTGGAACTGGCCATCATAAGCATCCGGGGGAGCCATTTCCAGTCAGAGTACCGTCCGCTGACCAAGGTAAGGGACAGGCTGACAGTGGACGTTTCCAGGAGCAT
>JAWOHM010000106.1:0-4035 GCA_046485165.1 Thermoplasmata archaeon | reverse complement strand
TATCAAGCGGGTTGTTGAGGAGAAAGGGAAGGCGGAGATTGTCTGAATCGGATTGGGCTGGGTGCCCCACCAGCACACACAAAAGTTCGACCAAAATTTTCCTTCAACACCCGGATAGCCAAAGACTGCAAATTGGCACCGACCAACCAATCATGCCCCGCCTGTACGAGGATTGTAGCTACCCAGCATCTACCAAACATCAATCCGAGCAAGCCGAATTTTGAATTCGGCGATGAGGGCGGGGTTGTGCAATCGAAATCGGAAATTCGATTGGGTGACAAATGCCTATTTCATGAATCCCTTCACGCCCAGCCTGTATGAGCATCGTAGCTCCGCTTCATTCTATTGGCATCGATGCGAACGAGACGAATCGCTTGCGATTCGTTGCGAGGGCTGGGTAACGGCCTCAACAATGTTACAGGGCCGGACGGCGGTTCGAATTCATAGCCCGGGACTACGACTTGAATCAATAAAAAATCAAAGTAGTCCCGGGCGGATTCGAACCGCCGTCACAGGCTCCAAAGGCCCATATGATAACCGCTACACCACGGGACTATATTGTATACAAATACAGACCGCTCAAAGCAATTACATTTAGATAACTTGCGGTTTCCCGCCTTCCTCAACCACTCGCTTCAGGAATCCCTTCTCCAGTATGGCCCCATAGTCATGCCCGGAGCATGCAGGGAACACCGCAACCATGACGAACTCCTCTTTGCCGATGTTGACTGTCCTGTGCGCCCAGCCGGGCGGTATGCAGGCCACGGTCCCGGGCTCCAGCCATAACTCGGCGGCCTTGCCGTCCCTGGTCTGCATCAGTATAATGCCGCGGCCCTTCAGGCAGATGTACGTTTCCCCGGATTCCTCATCCTCGTGGAAATGGCCCTTGGTCATGTAATACTCATTTCCTGCCTTTCCGGGTTTCAGTATGGTGATGGCAGTGCATGTGTTGCCGGCGCATTCCGCCTCATAGACCTCGTATATCACGGCCTCCTGGTCCGGATTCTCAAGAAAATAGCCGGCCATGTCCCTGCCCTTGCGGACCATGTGCTCGCTGCAACTGGCCATGAACTCCGGGTAATTCTTCGGGGTGATTCCGTAGGGGCGCCCTGCCTTGCGGGTCATATATGGAGGAAAACGAGGATGCATAATAAGTTAATGCCGTGGGAATCCTTATAACCGAATGCGGAATTGCAGGCGAAAAACGCAAGCGAAGGAACCGATATGCCGATATCAGACAGAATCACAAAGCATGTGAGCGACCTCAACCCCATGGGAGGCGCGAGCGAGACTGTGAAGAAGCAGCGAAGGTCCGATGTGAAGGAATATCTCATGCTGGGCTCGCTGGCCATGGCGGTGGGCATAATCGTTGGGCTTGCGTCCCTGGCATTCCGGGCGCTCATCAGCCTGATGCACAACGTTTTCTTCCTCGGGGAACTGTCATTCCGGTACGATGCATATCAGCATGCGTTTTTCAATTTCGGCTGGCTCGTGTTTTTGGTCCCGGCGATTGGCGGCCTCATCGTGGGCATCGTCGTGAAATACGGGGCAGCCGAGGCTAAAGGCCACGGTGTTCCGGAGGTCATGCTCTCGGTTCTCAGGAAGAAGGGGCGCATCAATCCCAGGGTCGGGGTGACCAAAGCCATCGCATCGGCCATCACCATAGGAAGCGGCGGCTCCGCCGGGCGGGAGGGGCCCATGATTCAGATCGGCGCTTCGGGCGGCTCTGCCATCGCCCAGATGCTCGGCCTTTCCGACGAGAAGGTCAGGATTCTTGTGGGCTGCGGAACTGCTGCCGGGATTGCGGCCACGTTCAATGCTCCCATAGCCGGTGTCGTGTTCGCGCTGGAACTGATACTTCTGGAGTTCAAGACCAAGTCATTCGTGCCGCTGGTCGTCTCATCGGTTGTTGCGACAATCATTGCCCACCTTTTCATTGGCGCAGAAGCAGCCTATCCCATACGCGAGATTGCGGAGATATACATCCTCAGAAGCCCCTACGAACTCCCGCTGTATCTTCTGCTGGGCGTCATCGCCGGACTGGCAGCGCTGTTCTTCGTCAAATTCTTCTACAAGGTTGAGGATTTCTTTGACGCGCTCAAGATCAGGGATTTCACCAAACCCATGCTGGGCGGCTTGCTGCTGGGCATCATCGGCCTGTTGATGTTCAGGGCATTCAACGGATATTTCATCTTCGGGACCGGATACGGCACAGCCATGCCAGCCCTGATGTCGGAGAATATCTCCGGGGGATTGTACACGGGCCTGCAACTGGCAGCCTTCGCGCTCCTGCTGATGTTCCTGAAGATGCTGGCAACATCGCTCACCCTCGGCTCGGGAGGTTCGGGGGGGGTCTTCGCCCCTTCGCTCTGGATTGGCGCAATGCTGGGCGCAGCTTTCGGAATAGTGGCCAACATTGCGTTCCAGGGAATTGCTGCACCATTCGGGGCATATGCTCTGGTGGGCATGGCCGCGTTCTTCGCGGGAGCCAGCAGGGCGACGCTTACTGCCATTATCATTCTTTTCGAGATGACCAGCACTTACGAGATAATCCTACCGCTGATGTTCGCATGCGTGGTGGCAGATGCAGTCTCCAGAGTTCTTTCCAAGGACACGATTTACACTATCAAGATGAGGAGAAAGGGTGTCAACTATTCCTACGACAGGGAGGTCAACATCCTGGAGACCAGCTCGGTGGAGGACGCCATGGTGAAGGATGTGGAATGCGTCACCGGAGGCATGACACTGGGGCAGATTTCGGAAAGGATACTGCTCACCGGCTATCAGGGCTTTCCGTTCATGGATGAAAATGGAAAACTTCGCGGCATAATCACCCACAATGACGTTAAACAGGCCCTGGAGGACGGACTGGACGGCAGCACCACGCTTGACCTCATAAAGATGGCGCGCAAACCGGATGTTGCCTATCCGGACGAGAACCTCCAGGAGGTGCTGGACAAGATGGCCGAGAAGGGTTACGGCCACATTCCAGTGGTCGCAAGGGACGACCCGGAGAAGCTTGTCGGGCTCATCACCCGCAAGGATATTATACAGGTATACAGGATGAAGGCCACGGAAAAGGAGGATCGCTGGAAATGACAGTCATGGGCGTCAGAGGCAGCATTCCGGACCTGGACGGGTTCCTGGCTAGCGTATCCGCCCTTGAGAAAAGGCACGGCATCACGATCCAACTCCTAAGGGCCGACAGGATATTCGGCGCTGAGCATCTTGTGTCCGCAACCGAGAAGGCCGAAAGGGCATTCGCCGGAAAAACAAACATGTCCAGAACCCTTGGAATGGAGATACTGCTGTATGCCGCGGCCGAGCGCCAGACCGGCGAGGCGCTGAGGAAGCTGGGCATTTCCGACGGCATTGAGGAGATAGCGCTGGTCCTGGTGGGGGATGTGGAACCAGGAAAAATCCTGGAAGAGTTGGCCCTGGAACGGGATGACTCCGTCCTGGAACCGGATTGCAAGGATTTCTCCATCTTCAATATCACCGAAGCGGATATAGAGATGTTCGGCGTACAGGGCATCCCGGAGCTGGTGCTTGAGAAAGTGGCGCTGAGCGAGGTGGAAAGGTGAGAACATGACAGTGTTGGGCAGCGAGATCGAGATAAAGACAGAGTACGAGAACCAGATAATCAACATAACCCTGGACGTGGAAAAGATACTGCTGGACTCCGGGCTGAAGGACGGGCTGGTATGCATCTTTGTGGGGGGCTCCACCGGGGCCATCACCACCATGGAATTCGAGCCGGGCTTGATAGAGGATGTGCCCGAAGCGCTTGAGCGGTTAGCACCGAAGGGCAGCAACTACAAGCACCATATCAGATGGAATGACGGCAACGGCCATTCCCATGTCAAGGCCGCATTGATGGGGCCCGGGATAACCATACCGTTCAGGAACTGCCAGCCCGTAGTAGGGACATGGCAGCAGATTGTCTTCATCGAACTGGACGTGAAACCCAGGGAAAGGAGAATAATCGTCCAGATGATTGGGGAATAAGCCTACTGGCCCATGTCCTGCCGGAAC
>JAWOHM010000099.1:0-11182 GCA_046485165.1 Thermoplasmata archaeon | reverse complement strand
AATGGGCAAGGGCGATCAGATCCAGTGGAAGTATTACCCGAAGTTTGCCAATGGTTCGAACACCGATTCCCCCGATGATGGCTGGGGAGCGGGCGATCCGCGTACCTTTACCGTACCGGTGGACGCCGAGGGTCCGATTGTACTGGACCTGACCTACTGGAACCAGGTAGCACCGTTTACAGCCGAGCAGGACTCGCTGACCATGTTCTTCCGTGTGAACGTGGGCAACGAGGAAAGCGCCGGAAAGCTGCTGGATCGTTGCGAGGCATCGGCCGCGATGTCTGGCAAGACAGGCATGTTTCTCAGGACATACGATGCCAGCCCCCCCGAGATAAATTGGTTCTTCAAAAGGGGATATGAGCTGCAGGGCAGCTCCATCAGGCTGATACTTGATGGCCCGGATGAAACAGGCGAGATGCTGCATATATCATGCTGGTCCGGCTGAATGTACCCAAACGATATATGCGAAGCGGTTTTTCCCATTCGCAGGAAAGTGAAGATATGTCAAAGAAGATACTCATAGTGGGCGGCGGAATAGCCGGCGTCACGGCCGCCGAGGCGGCCAGGAAGATATCGCAGGATGCCCCAATCCTCCTTATCCACGATGAGCCGGGGCTGCCTTACAACCGGCTCAACCTGACCTTGATGATAGCCGGCGAGGTGTCGCCCGATGAAATGGAATACAAATCACTGGCTTGGTATGATGAGAAGAACATCGAACACATTCATGATTCCGTGACCGGCATCGACAGGGCTTCTAAAACCGTAACTCTGAAAGGGGCTGGCAAGATGGATTATGGCGCCTTAATTCTAGCTACTGGGGCCAGCCCGTTCGTTCCGCCCATTCCCGGCATCGATAAATCCGGCGTCTCGACTCTGCGAACGCTCGCCCAGGCGAGGGATATCATATCCAATGTCCGGGACGGCACCGGGTGCATATGCATCGGCGGCGGCCTACTGGGCATAGAACTGGCCGTTGGCCTCTCGAAGAGGGGCGCCCGGGTCACCATCCTGGAAGGCAATGAGTGGCTCCTCTCAAGGCAGCTTGCGCCCAGGGCCGGCGCCATCCTGAAATCCAGGATAGAAGCGCTGGGCCTGAAAGTGAGGTGCGGCGTGAAGGTTGCCGGGATAACCGGCAACGGAAAGGTTGCGGGAGTCATCCTGGCGCCCGATGAGAACCTGGCAGCGGATATGGTATTGATATCGGCCGGGGTCCGCCCCGACATGAAACTGGCTGCAGGTTGCGGTCTCGAAGTCGGCCGGGGCCTGAAGGTGGATGATTCCATGAGGACCAGCGACGGCTCCATATTCGCGGCCGGCGATGTCACCGAGCACAACGGAATCGTTTACGGCCTCTGGCCCGCCGCATTGGAGCAGGGCCGTGTCGCAGGGGCAAACGCTGCGGGCGGGACAGCCAAGTTCGAGGGAATGGCGCCATCCGCATTTCTGAAAGTGGTCGGCGTGGATGTGTTCAGCACAGGCGATTTCAATCCAAAGGATGAAGGCGCAACAGTCATCGAGAGGGAAGAGGCAGGCAACTATGCCAGGCTGGTTCTTCGGGACGGCGTTCTCACAGGCGCCAACCTGGTGGGCGACACAACCGCTGCGCTTCCGGTCAAGTCGGCGGTTGCAAAGGCCAAACCCGTCGCAGGCAATGAGAGGCTGCTGAAACTCTTCCCGGAACTGGCACCCGCTCAGGGATGAATTTATATCTGCCCGATAATTGGGATGGCCGATGCACATGAGTTCGGACAGCAACCACCACATAACCTTCAAGCCCATGGAAGAGAAGGAGATTGATGAGATTGCCAAACGGCAGTCTGGCACGGACATTGCCGACATGTTCGACTGCAAGCCGGGCTGGGCGCAGCTAACCGCGGCGCAGCTGAGGGAGAAGGTGGACCAGGAACTCAAGAAGCCGCACACGGCAGTCTTCTCCATATACTCCAGCGAGGAGTTGGTCGGCATCGGGGAATGGTCAGCCAGCTGGGACACATGGTCGCCATATGCCTGGTTCGTTGTTCTGCCCGGGCACAGGCGCAAGGGCCTGGGAACCGCCATAGCGTCAATGCTTCTCGGCAAGTGCTTCATGCAGCATCCGGGGCATGAGGTGGCGGTCGGCATCTCCGAATCAAATGTTCAGGCAGCGGCCCTGCTGAGTAAACTTTGTTTCAAGGAGATAGGCCGGATGAGGCGGGCCAGCATGGAAGACGGAAAATACCGCGACCTTCTTTTCTTCGACATCCTGAAATCCGAGTACCTTGCGGGGGTGAAGCAATGAGGGAGAATCTCCAGGGCAAGCTGGTCCGGCTCAGGCCGGTAAAGGAAGATGATTATGAGTACTTCGCGGGCCTGAAGAACAATCTCATGACCCAGGCATGGAATCAACGATTGCCTCTGAACTTCACCCCGGAGAAGATGAAGAAGCGGTTCCAGGAGGCCAATGATAAACCCCATTCCGCAATACTGGCTATAGAGGCATTGGACGGCACCCTTCTCGGCAACATCAACTATCACGAGGAATTGCCCAGATTCAGCGCATCCTTCGGCATAGCCATGGGCAGGGAGCACTGGGGGAAGGGACTGGGCGAGGAGGCGCAGGAATTGATAATTGAATTCCTGTTCGTGCAGCGCGGCGTTCAGGTGGTGAGATTATGGACACAGGGCGGCTTCCCGTGGGCACTTAAGGCCGCGCAGAAGCTGGGGTTCAAGCCCATGGTAAGGTTCAGGGATAATACCATCATCGACGGGAAAATTGTCGATACCATCTACATGGACATTCTGCGGGAGGAATATTTCGAATCCCGGAATCTTGAGGATAATGTGAAAGGGCCGTGATTGAACACCCCCTCACCCCATGGAACAGCCACAATCCACGCTCTCTTTGGAATTATTAGCGCAGGGGACATCCATTGTCAAATTCTCGTCAGCAGGTCCACCACGCCATCCAGCACCTCGTCCGAGATGCTTGCCCGGTATGTGACAAGAAGGCTGCTGACCCTTTCCGGCTCGATCACCCGGTATATGGACTCCCTCTCCTTCCGGCCTTTCGCCACCATGCTGGATTTGACAAGCCTCTTCAGTTGGAATGACAGCGCGCCCTTGGTGAAATTGAAATTGGCCAGTATCTCGCCGAAAGTTGCATCGGGATGTGTGAGCAGAAATATGATTATGTGCCTGGGAGTGCGCATGCGGATGGTGGAGATGGCCCGGCGGTCGAAGTAAGGAATTTCCGAGGCCACGAAATAGCCCTTCCGCTTCCCGTCATCATGGATGGAAACAAGGCCGCCTTTCTCCAGCTGGCCGAGATGGTATTGCAGGTCCCCCACGCTCAGGCCCAGGGCCTGCTCCATCTCCCTCAGGTACGTCCCGGGGTTCGATGATATGTGCCCGAAAATTACCCGCCTTCGTTTCAGGGCCAGCAGATCCTCTTCCATGCTTCACCGTTTCAGGACAGAGAGGTAGAGCAGCACCAGTGCCAGGAAGTTGAGGCCAACCAGCATCACGGTGGTGTTCAGTGCTTCCGCGGAGTCGAAAAAAATGCCAAGTGCCAGCAGCAGCCCCTCGGCAGCAAGCGTTCCGAAACCCGCCGCTGCCAGCAGAAGCTTCTGCTCCCTCGCCCTGTGCCATGACGCCACGGTCAATACGGTCATAATCATGGCCATTCCCATGAAGGCCAGTCTCAGGAATATCTCTGTCTCTTCCATGTCTATCCTCGGGGGCAAATATGTTTCTCAGGTATAATAAATTAATATTGAAAGATTGGCGGGGCAATCGGCCCCGCCATTATTCAGTTTTTTACAGTTCGTCCCTGTTCCTTTTGCCGCGGTGGATGACCAGGCCCACTACGATTGCCATGAATCCCACGGCCAATGCCATGGGCAGCACCACGCCGCCCAAGCCGTCGGCAAGTCCGACAGTTATCACGTGGGTGGAGAAACTTGGCACATAGACAAATATCGAACTCTGGCTGTTGCCCGATACCATGTAATATCCAGACTTGGAACCGCCCTGGAGGTCCACAAGCTCCTCCATGGAGCCGCAGGCCCTGATCTTCTGGTCGTCCAGGAGGACTTTGAGGTCCTTTGCGCTCTCGGCATCCAGGGCGTCCTTGTTCACGTTCAGGGTCACAATCCTTCCGTTCTTTATCTCGGATTGCACCTCAACCTGGAACCGGTTCTGTTCGACATTCTGGAACTCAAGCTTGAAGGAAGGATCGTTCAGGGCCTTGGAATCGCTGTACTGGGCGCCGCTCTCCCCCATGAAAAGGTAGCCGACAGCAGCCATCAGCCCGTTCTCGATGGCCCCGTTGATGGCACCCCTGTCATCGCTCGGCGCCTCCTCAACGAACCACGGCTCGGCGTACTGGTACTGCCAGGCGTATTCTATCCAGGATGATGTGCTCAGGTATGCGCCCGGGTATGTGTGGACTGTCACCATGCTGCCGGCAATGTCTATCGTGCCGCGGTCCACCCATATCGAACAGGTGATGTTTCCGCTCCGCAGATACACCTGGTCATATGACCAGTACAATTGGCCGTATCCTTCATAGGCATAATCATATGCCGGCATGCTGGCGCTGCCGCCTTCAACCCCATAGTCATAATCAATGCCAATCATATCATCCTCCGGGATGTCGTACAGGTCATAGTAATAGGGCATCTTCGTGATTTCGATGCCGTCCGGGACTGCAAATGTCACCGTGCCATTTTCCTCCCCGAACTGGAAGTACATGGATGAATACTCGTAATCGCCGAATGTCATCATCACATTCTCGCCCATGAATATCAGGGACTGGCCGAAAACACCCGGATGGCCGTTGGCAACGAAATCCTTGAAATCAATAGTCTCAAAGAAGCTGACCACGTACTCAGTCGGTTCCGGCATGTACCCGGCATCGAATCCCGGGGCTTCCTCGCGCATCCCATCATTGTATATCATCGGATAGTAGAAATTGTAGTCAACCATCCTTGTCGTGTAATCGGATATCGTGCCGGTGGTTTCGTCAAGCAGGAAATTCACATAGGTGCCATTGGCGACCCCGTCGGTATAGTCGAAACCGCCCTGCTCCGGCCAGTAATACCAGTACGGGTCTGTGTAATCATACCCCGGGTCGTCAGGATAGAGCGGGTCGACCGGGCTGGGTTCCGGCTCAGAGATCTGCGCCATGGCGCTCAGTGGCGCCGCCATCAGGATTGCAAGCCCGATTATTATGGATATAATTGTCTTCATATTTTATCACCGCAACACAATTCCCCGGCTTTGCTTATAGGGTTTTTGATACAAACATTGAACCTGCTGATACGAACGTTGAACCCCGGTCCGCAGGACAGAAATAATTATTAATCGACAATCCCTATTGCACAAACGGAGGAATCGGAATGAACAACAGCGGGAACGGGAAATCAAAATTGGACTGGGACAGGTATCTGAGCTTCAACCTCAAGTTGCTGCTAATGGCAATGGCAGTAGTGGTTCTGCTGAAGGGGGAATGGGTCTGGTTCGCTGGAACGCTGCTCTCCCTGCTTCTGGTTTTCACGCCCGCAATCCTGGAACGGGACTTCAACGTGAAGCTGCCCGTGGTACTCGACTCGGCAATTACCGCATCCATATTCCTGCATGTCATAGGCGGTTACATCAAACTCTATACCACTGTCCCGTTCTATGACAGCATCACCCATTTCATCTCGTCAGCCACAATCTCGTTCATTGCGGTTACTGCATTGTATGTGCTGACATTCAATCTCAAAGCCATCAAGCTCCCGTCCCTGGGGTTCGGGCTTCTGACAGTTTTCTTCGCCATGAGCATGGGCGTCGTGTGGGAGTTCATGGAATGGGGTACAGACCTGCTTTTGGGGACTGATTTCCAGATGGGGCTTCACAACACGATGATGGACCTGCTGTTTGACACGATTGCGGGGGTGATTGTCGGGACCATGGCCATATTCCAGCTGAGGTCAGGAGTCCCGCGGGACAGGGACACGGTGTTGAAGGTGGGCGACGTGCGCAACAGCCCCGGATACCGCCGGATAGCAGAAAGGGGCGGGCGGGACGAGAACCTCATCAAGAGCATCGTGAGGTCCTTCAGGGACCCGTTCATCAGGGACACGGTGCTGGAATACATAATCAGGGAATCGAAATACGTGTCCCAGGCCCAGAGGGAACTGTGGGACTCGCTCAGGGAAGATAAATAAATGGGGATTCGGAAACAGAAAAAATCCGCCCTCACCTGCTCGAAAATCAATAGTTTCATTCAAATTGACTAAGTTTTAAATATGTCAGCATCTTATTAGAGATTGCTAGGCTAACCGGGGGATAGTAGGCGTGAGTTTTTCTTTTTGAATCTTCGAACTGCGCCGGCTCATCCTCCACAAAAAGAAAAATTCGGAAAGAGAAAAACTGCGGATGAGCCTGCTCGTTCTCAGAACATCTGGCATTCAATAAATGCCAGTTCTTCTGGTAGATAACAGCCCCCCGGTTTCGATTGTTTTAAATATTACCCATTCTTAGCTTAATCTGCTAGGCTAACCGGGGGGGTAGGCGTCCCCTTATACACCGAAACCGTCTTCAGCGGGGGTGACGGCCGATCGCGGCGTATCAGATGCGCAGGCGGACCACATCGCAACGATGAGGCCCTGTCCCGTGGGGCCGGAGTTGGCGAATGACCGCAGCCGGAGGGCGGCGGTTGTCGTCTTAGTTTCGGAAATCGGGTCAGGCCCTGACGGGAGCAGCCTTACCGTTCACTACCGACGCTCATGGGGTGGCGGGGCCGAGAAGCGGTGTACCATCTTCCTGTGTGTGCTGGCGACAATATCGGTGCCTAGCACCCAGCATTATCTATACTGCTAGGCACCGATTCGTCGAATCGCAGTTATTATCAATCTGGAAGCGCGATTCGACAGAATCGGCGAACTTTCTATTGACATATTGTTAGCAATGTTCGCCTCTATTCTCTTGCATTGATTCTTTTCTCTCATCCTTTGACATTAATTATCAATATAGCGTTTAAAGAAACAGCTGGCACCGGTCATCGGTTAAGGATGTTAGCTCATGGTATTTATGCATCACCGAAAGTTCGTTTTTTAACCATCCGCACCCTCAACCATCAGGGGCCGGGTTGGCCGTATCCCCCACCTTCACACAAAAGATTGAGAGAAAAGCCAGCTGTGCAAGAGTTTGGTGTTTGGGGGCCACTATTAACGTTGGGTAGGGCCCCATACCCGGCCCTCACAGGCGGGGTTTGAAGGGACTTATGCACTATATGCATCACCAGGCCTGGCTCGCCCAGCCAAGCCCTCAACCCCGTCCTCCCGCTGGCAAAACGCGGAATTCAGACGGGGCATGATGAGGTTGAAAGGGTGCCAAAACACCAAGCTTGCCAACGAGGCTTTGCCTCGCTCAATTAGGGCCGGTAGTTTACCGGGAACTCCCACAAATCATTTATAACCTACTTCCCGATTTCATCATCCGTGGAAGAATGAGGCGTGAAATAATCAATCTGCTCCTAACCGGTCTTGCCATTGTCGCCGGCATATACCTTCAGTTTCAGGAATCATCTGGCATCAGCTTCCTTGGCCGATTTATTTACGGTGTTTCAACCTCTTAATGATTCTTCAGCTATTGTCATTGTTTGGGAACCATCAGGTTTCGAGCAAGTCTTCATCGAAACATGAGAGAGATTCCCTGCCCCCTCCAATGCTCCAGACAACCCAGATTCGTAAATGATGTGATAATCTATTTCTAACACCTATCCATTGCCCCATCAATGTCCCCCAAACCCACCAAGCGCTACCTGGGCGGCCTTTCCATCAATGTCATTCTGATAGGCCTCATCAGCTTCCTCACGGACGCCAGTTCCGAGATGATTGTGCCAATATTGCCGCTGTTTCTGACCGAGGTGCTTGTCGCCCCCATGCTCATCGTTGGCCTTTTGGAGGGCATAGCCGAGAGCACGGCCAGCATCTTGAAGGCGTTATCCGGATTCTGGTCAGACCGCGTATCGAAGCGCGCGCCTTTCATGACTGCCGGTTATTCTCTCTCCACCGTGTCGAAGTTCCTGTTTGCTTTCTCAACAATATGGCAGCATGTCGTCGGGTTGAAGATGCTCGAACGCGTCGGGAAAGGCATCAGGTCCGCACCGAAAGACGCGCTTCTGGCGGATTCAGCCACCCCGCAAACCAGGGGCAAGGTCTTCGGGTTCCACAAGGCCATGGACACCGCGGGGGCGGCCGTGGGCGTGGCACTCGCACTGATCCTGGTGGGCGCCCTTGCCCTTGGCTATCGCACCATATTCCTGCTCTCGGCGATACCGGCGATTATCGCGGTAATCCTGATATTCTTCATCAACGAACCCCGGGCGGCCGTGAGCAAGCCCGAGAAGAAGAAAGAGCCACTCCTGGCGGGTTTCAAGCGATTCCCCAGGGAACTGAAAATATTCATACTGGCCATGGGAATTCTTTCTGTTACCTCGGTCATGACCTCCTTCCTGGTGATACTCTCCACGGAATCCGGCGCGACACCCGTCATGGCCATACTATTCTATCTTGGTTTCAATCTGGTGTATGCGGGATTCTCTCTTCCGGCGGGCACTTTCTCGGATAGTGCCGGCAGGTACCCTGTCATTCTGGTAGGTTACGGTTCGCTGTTCGCCATGTTCCTGGTGGCCGCGCTCTGCAATGCGGTGTGGATGGCATTCCTCGCCTTCCTGCTTTATGGGCTGGCGTATGCTCTCACCCAGGGCGTCCAGAAGGCTTTGGTGGCAGACATGGCTCCCGCGGACCTTCGCGGCTCAGCCCTCGGAATGTACAACATGGCCATAGGCATAGCGGCGCTGCCCATGGCCATTGCCGGCGGCTATCTGTGGGATGCGCACGGGGCCTGGGCAACATTCACGTTCGGCGCAACTGTTTCCTCGGTCGGCCTGGCATTGCTGCTTTGGCTTGCGGCAAGAAAGAGAGTGATGGGGAAAGCCCTCACCCGCCTCCCTTAAGTACCCACCTCAATTATACGCAAGCTGCGTGGAGGAAGAAGATGAAAATAAATCGAAGACTCAATTGGAACGACAACGGAGCTGTGGAAGGGCTGCCCCTGCAACTGATAATAATGGTTGCCGTGGCCGCGATAGTTTTGGTGATAGTGCTCGGCTGGCTCGCGCCATGGCAGAGCAAGGTGGACCTGGACGCGTTGACAGTGACCCCGACATCCGTCGGCAACAATGAAGAGGTCACCATCACCGTGACGGCCTGGGATACCAAGGGAAACCATCTCGAAGGCGTGGTCATCGAGATGTCAGGCTGCAATATGGGGGTCCAGGTTCTAACCACGGGCGCCAACGGAACCGCGACATTCACGGGAACTCCGGAAATACCGCCCACCTCCACGAATAACATCAACATACTGGGGAAATTCACCGGAACTGTGTACACGGAGAAAACCGCCTTCGTGGTAGTATCCTGATGACCATGCGGCCAGCATCGGCGGGGCAGGCAAGGTTGCAAAGCAACTGCGCTGCCATGGAAGGCGTCCCGCTGACGCTGTTGATCACAATGGTCGTGCTGGCCATAACCGTCCCGCTGATATTCGGCTCTCTCAGGGCCTATGACAGGGCAAGGGTCGAGACAACTCTAATGTCCGAGATTGACAGTTTCATATCGGCCGTGCAGCTGATTTACACATCTGGGCCCGGCAACAGCGCCGTGATAGATTTCAACGCAGCGCCAGGCAGCATGACCGGCATTGATTATCTGGCGTTCGGGGACGAGCCCGGCGGCGGCATGGCATCGACAATCAGATACAAGGTCCAGAGCCGCCCCGAGAGCATGGTGCCGGTGTCATCGCCCAATGTTCCCATGATGTCCAGTGGCGGCATCGAATTCAAAATCGCTTCAGGCAATCATCAAATAAGGGCAGAATGCATTTCAAATGCCAGCCTCTCTCAGAGCACTTTCGTCCTTCTCGAACTCTGTCAATGAATTTCCTCGAACCCGCAGCCGGACGTTTCCAGGGCTTTCTTCACGCCATCCAGGCGCTCAAGTTCTATTATGGCAAGGACAGAATCATGTTTCTCGGCCAATCGGCCTATGCCCTTCGCCAGCCATTCCTCCCTGGCATTCTCCAGCTCCCTGTATCCTTTGAGGCGATTCACCAGGCCGTCCCATTCCTTTACAAAATCCTGCGGCGTTTCCGCGATGAACACATACCTCGCGAGGCGTTTTCTGCTGCTTCCCTGCCTCATCATGTCCAGGGTGGTCACGTACTTGCAATATGCGGCAGTGTAGTGCTCATCGTCCATGTCCAGCGGCTCAATCGGGATATTAGCTGCATTGGCGCAGCCAAGCGCCATTGAAAAGCATGGCGGCGGTTTCACCACCTCTCCAAACGCCGAGAGGCCGCTGATGTATATCTCCTCCTCAGGGTTAGCCGGTCCGGTTTGGTCGGGCGTGAATCTCTCCGGGCATTTCATTGTCTCCAACCCTTCCCGGGAAATAGATAAGGCCAGGACGTTTGTCTGAGTCCCCCTGATGATGGAAGCCACCCTCTCACCTTCCGAGGCAAGCCCCCGGACCGCCCCGACCAGGATGATTTTTTCGGCCATCAATATCGCTCCTCGATCAATTCCACGATCTTTTTCTTGTCCCGCACTTCCTTCAGCTCTTCGCTGCCGATCAACGGGGTACCTTCCAGGTTCACCCTCGCGCCCAGCTTATCCACGAATATGACCGGGTGCTTTTCCAGGATCCCGGATAGGTTGGCAATGGCCCTGGCGCGCCTCTCCAGACCGGGCCTTTTCTGGTCAATGCCGGTGAAAAGCATGACATCGTGATCCGTTGTGACGGCATCAAAGGGGCATCTGGACATGGGCATGATGGAATAGCCGATCCTGTTCAGGGTGTGAAAAATCTCCCTGGCTATGCTGTCATAATCCTCTAATTGACAGGATTCAACAAGCAAAGCTAAATCCCTGGGTCAAAGCTAGTTTTTCTCAATTTCTCTCGGTCGCTGGTAGTCCAGAAACCGCCGCTTCGATAGTGGGAACAGCAAGCGGACTCTTCACCAGATTCATGGTTCCTTCTGCACTGGCTGCTTTTTGCGGTCGGACTAATATCCCTTTGGATTTAAAAGGACGGCAGATGGTGGTGTTTGGCATGGATAAAGAAAAGCGTGATGTTATTGCACCTTTGCT
>JAWOHM010000057.1:0-5067 GCA_046485165.1 Thermoplasmata archaeon | reverse complement strand
GTATTATCCCGGTAATCTCATCGTTGCGAATATGCTGATTACCGGCATTTTTACGAATCGCGCTGGGATGCTGCCGCGGGCGATTCGGGGCGGATACTCTTTATCTCGACATTTAGCATCGTATCCACCAATTGCATGCAGAATGCTGTGAGCCATATGGCGCTGGATTTAGCTATTCTTTGTTTCCGCGCCATCGTCGAATGCGCTGTTGGAAATTGCTGTAAGTTGCATTCAACAAGCGTTCTATGTTTGTTCCGTTCAATTTAAAAACATGTATCGCTTCCCCCACCCATGAAGTTCCACGGCCTGGACCTGGACGATTTCCAGATAGAGGCATGCGAGCACATCACCAATGGCGACTCGGTCGTCGTATCCGCATCCACCGGTACTGGCAAGACGCTCATTGCAGAATATGCCATCGAGTTCTATGCCGCGCACCGCAAACGCTCGGTCTACACATCCCCCATCAAGGCCCTGTCCAACCAGAAGTACATGGATTTCGTTGCCCAGTTCGGCAAGGAGAGCGTCGGCATCCTCACGGGCGATGTCTCCATCAACAAGGATGCACAGATACTGGTAATGACAACCGAAGTGTACCGGAACATGGCTCTGGCAGATCCTGCCAGCATTAAGGATGTCGGCATGCTCATCCTTGACGAGGTGCATTTCATGAACGACCCCGAGAGGGGCACCGTGTGGGAGGAATCCATAATCTTCTCGCCACCCAGCGTGCGGTTCCTTGCGCTATCCGCAACCATACCCAATGCCAGGGAGTTTGCCCGCTGGATTCAGACCATCAACGGCCACGAGGTCAAGGTCGTGGAGTATGATAAGAGGGCGGTCCCCCTGTTCCACCACTTCCATCTTGGGGGAAATGCTGTCATCCCGAGGGCGGAACTGTCAAGCCAGGCAGGCATTTCATCGCATGAAGGCGAGTATCGTTCGAAGAACCGGAACAAGCGCCGGGGAAAGAAAGGAAATAAGCCCCACGGGAAGCCACCGAACCACCTTGACCTGGTGAGGTACATGGAACAGAACAATCAGCTGCCCTGCCTCTTTTTCAACTTCTCCAGGAAGGATTGCGAGAGCAAGGCTTTAGAAACGGCATACAACATGAATTTCCTCACCGGTCCCAAAACGGAGATGGATGCCATAATCGAAACCCATCTCTCCGACCCGGAGATATCCGACATGGACTCGATACAGGCCTTAATTCAGGTTTTGGATCGTGGGGTGGCATTTCACCATGCCGGCATGCTCCCTGCCGCAAAAAGGGCTGTGGAAGAGGCCTTCGGCAAGAACCTGATTAGCGTTCTCTATGCGACCGAGACATTCGCCGTGGGCATCAACTACCCAGCCAGGACGGTGGCGTTCTCCAGCCTCAAGAAATATGACGGCACCAGGCATCGATACGTCAATTCAAAGGAGTATTTCCAGATGGCTGGCAGGGCCGGAAGGAGGGGCATGGACAGCAAGGGCACCGTCATTGCCATGGTCGATAGGGGGCAGGACGATATGCAAGAAATCAAGAAGCTGACCGAGGCTGACAGAATCCCCATATTCTCTCAATTCCAGCTGTCCTACAACACCGTGCTGAACCTGATAGACAAACATGCCGAATCTGAGATAGAGACCATCCTGGAAAAGAGCTTCGACTCCTTCCTGAAGAAGAGTGCGGGCCAGAGGGTCAATGTCTGGGCATCATGGAACAACAGGGAGCGCACACTGCGGAAGCTGGGCCACCTCCAGGGGAACGCGCTGACCCCCAAGGGCCGCTTCACCACAAAGATATTCACGGAGGAGCTGGTGACAGCCGAACTCTTCGCGGACAGCAAGTGGAAGAGGTGGACGCCGATGGAGATGGCATGCCTTGCCGCTGCCATCACCTACGAGCCCAGGCATTTCCGGGCACAGAGGCCGAAGAGGGGCAACACGTTCTACAGGCTGATGTCCAGCTTCGAAGGCAACCAGTTTCTCATGCGCAACCTGAGCATATTCGGTTTGTCCGCCAGAATACCGCTGATAGAGGCATGGGGCCGGGGGCAGAGCTTCGCCCAGCTAGTTCTTGACTTTGAGCTTCCGGAGGGTGACATAATCCGGATATTCCGTCAATCCATCGATGTTCTGGAGCAGGTGAGGCGGGCGACAGACCAGGAGACCCTCAAGCAAAAGGCCGGTGAAGCCATCCGTCTACTGGATAAAGACGTAGTCAGTGTCACGTTCTGATTATCCGATTTCCCATTTGTTGACATTGATTACTTTGGAGAGCGTGCTTCCTCTCTTAATCTCCTCCCTCACGCGCTCCTCCCTTTCCATGATGTCCAGGGCCCTGTTCGCTATTTCCATAGCATCCTTCTGCGGAATCACGACCACGCCGCTCTCATCGCCCAGTATCCAATCGCCCGGGTTCACGGCCTGCCCGCCGCAGTTGATTGTGACGTTTATTTTACCCATGCCCTTTGGCTCTCCGGCAGCCGGCCTTCTGTGCCTGGCGAATGCCGGGAATCCCATTTCCAGTATGGATTCCACATCCCTGATGGCACCATCAATGACTATTCCCGAGATGCCCTTCACCTTGCAACTCCAGGAAGCCAGTTCCCCCCATACTGCCATCTCTCCTCCGTGGGCGTCCACGACGATGACCTCTCCCTCCCCGGCAATGTCTATGGCCTCGACGACCTTGGCCCAGTCCCCGTCCATTGTTCTGACAGTGACTGCCTGGCCTATCATCTTGGAATTGTGGGCGATGAACGGCATCAACCCCGTCATGGAGCCGTGGGTGTGCATTGCATCCGCGACATTGGGCGTCGAGACGCGGGAAAGCGCCTTTCTGACCTCTTCCGGGCCGTATTTCTTGAAATTGGCAGAGGGAATGGGTTTCATGCCCTCAATCGATTTAATGATGTTTACGGTGGCTTCCGTGACATTCTTTGCCTTTGTTATTGCGCCGCCGATAATCACGATGGAGGCCCCGCCCTTCACGGCGAGGGGCGCGGTTTCCGAGTTGATGCCGCCCGCGACAGCAATCGGGACGCTCACGGCTTTGGAAATCTCTTTGAGCTCGGTCAGCGGGTTCCCGCCGACCATCTGCTGGTCAATGCTCACGTGAATGCAGATATAATCCACGCCGAGAGCCTCGACCTCGGCCGCCCGTTTCACACTGTCGGGGACCCGCATCATGTCAATCATGATCTTTGAGCCATACTGGTGGGCGGATTTCACGGCTTCCCTTATGCATGCATCCTCCGCCATTCCCATTATGCAGACGATTCCCGCGCCGGATTTCGCGGCCATCTCCACTTCCACGCCCCCCACATCCATAGTCTTCATGTCAGCCACTATGGTCTTCCCGGGGAACCTGGCTCTCAGTTGGCGAATCATCTCCATGCCCTCGCTTTTTATCAACGGGGTGCCTGCCTCTATCCAATCGATGCCGCCTTCAACCGCCTCGCTGGCTATCTGTATCGCCCTGTGCGCGTCCAGAAGGTCCAGGGCGACCTGGGTTATCACCTTGTTCATGTTACCACCAGTAATTGAACGCGGTTGAATATATATCTATCGCTCAGACATTGAAAGTGAAGCTGATGCTGGTCCCATCGATGACTTTCGGCACCCAGCCTTTGACCTGGCTCAACCTGATGCATTCGTGGGGCCTCTCGCCCAGCAATCTGGATATGCCGGGAACATGGCCATCGCCCACCAGGGCCAGGACAGTCCCGAATTTCTGTTCGATATTCATCAATTGTTTGGCCATGTGCTCGTTCCTCTCGTCGAGCAACACCTTTTTTATCGTTGGCATGGATTTTCCTATCTCGTTGAGGTAATGCTCTCCCTCTTCCGTGTATCTTTCCATCTCCCTTTCCACGGTCTTCTTCCGGATGAATGGAGTGGCGAATATCGCTCCCACCATTTTCAATCTCTCTTTCACGGTGAGCTGGCTGTTGATGCGCATCATCACTCTGTTGATGTCCATGTCAATGAGAAAGAGCTTCGCATTCATCCTCTCCGCAGCCTTGTATCCGGCCAGCATCTCGTCCCCGGCCTGGACGCCGAACTCGTTCGCCATCCTCTCCTGGAATCTCGCCAGCATCCCCCTCTGCCTTGGCAGTTCCTCGCCCCGGTCCCTGGCCAGGAGCACGGAGAGCCTGTTCCTGTCGAGCTCCAGCGCAACAGCTACCGGCGCCTTTTCAGTCACTATCTGTTGCACCTGATTGGAAATGTCGAACACATGTCCCACGCCCACTAGGATTATCATGGCGTGGACGAATAATCCCGGGTACTATATTAGCACTTGGATTTCTCTGGGGCATTTCAGGAGATATTAATATAGCCCCAATTCTTGCTGGCTGATGAAACTATGAGATTTGACATGGTGGCTTTCGACATGGATGGCGTGCTGGTTGCAGAGCGCAGCTCATGGGAATGGGTGCACAGGCATTTCGGCGTGGACAACTCGAAATCGCTTGATGCCTTCTGCAGCGGCAAGATCGATGATATGGAATTCATGCGCACGGATATCGCGATGTGGAAGAGCATAGACCCGGATGTGAGCATCGCCCAGATACGCGGCATATTGATGAAGGCCAACCTTGTCCGGGGAGCGCGGGACACTGTCCAAGCCCTCAAGAAAAAGGGAGTGAAGACCTGCATTGTCAGTGGGGGAATAGACCTTCTGGCCGATTACGTGGGTGAACTGTGCGGCGTTGACCGTGTAATCTCAAATGGCTTGACCGCTGATAATGATGGCCGCATTCTGGGCGAAGGCATACTGCGCGTTGAATTGAGGGACAAGGCCAGCGCGCTTTCCTCGATAATCGGGGAATTCGGTGTCGAATCGGATAGATGCGCGGCTGTTGGAAACAGCTGGGTAGACATTTCCATGTTCAATGTCTCCGGATTGGGAATTGCTTTCAATCCAATAGATGCACAAACAATAACTGCAGCCGATGTCGTAGTGGAATCGGATACGTTGACGGATGTGCTGGCACACCTTGAATAATTTACCTGCCGTATTCTCCTCTCATCGGCACAAAGGCCACGCCCCTCTCCTCCGTTCTGGTGATTTTC
>JAWOHM010000080.1:0-6855 GCA_046485165.1 Thermoplasmata archaeon | reverse complement strand
GAACCTCGAGAGATTGTTCCCGGCCATTCACAAGGTTCATGAGATGGGCCTCATCATCAAGCTGCACACCGGATTCGCCGATGCCAGGCTTGCAAAGAAGATTGCCGCCGCGGGGGTGGACATCGCCTCCATGGAGATGGTGGGCGACGCGTCCACCATCAAAAAGATTTTCGGGCTGGATGCCTCAGCCGAGGATTACCTGGATACGTTCAAGAATCTCTGGAACGCGGGCATTCCCCATGTCTGCCCGCACATCTGCGTCGGCCTCCATGAGGGAAAGTTGAAAGGCGAGCTCAATGCCCTGGAATTTCTCAAGACCGAGATAGAGCCGAGCACAATTGCCATAATCGTCCTGAGGCCCACGAAAGGCACAAAATTCGCAAAGGTCCGACCGCCCTGCGGCGAGGATGTGGAGAAGGTAGTGGCCCATGCCAGGAAGCTGTTCCCATCCACCAAGCTCATACTGGGTGCGCTGAGGCCCAGGGGCTCGGAGTCGAAGGGCGGGGCAGCCAATCGGCTGGACATCGAGATAGGCGCGCTGGACGGCGGCATCGATGGCGCCGAGGTGCCCTCAAAGGAGATGCTGGTCGAGGCGATGTCCAGGGGCATGGAGATAAAAACGATACAAGCCTACGGGGTGCTGCCGCTCGAATACGAAAATCGCGTCAGGGCCGGTCAGATATCGTAATCCTCGCAGTCTTCACCATCGCACTGAAACTTCTTGTGCTTCATGCAATAACCGTCATCGCGCCCGTGCCTGCACTTCTTGCTGCCCGGGCCCCTGCTTGAATCCTTGCATTTGTCCCCGATGCAGCCGAATCCCTTGTACTTCCCCTGGCAGATGCCATCTTTGTCAAGGTGCTTGCAACTGGCCTGGCTCACTTCAATTTCTCCATGTGCTCGGAAAGGCTCCTCTCGTAATCGGCAGCGGTGGCGCAGCACCCTGACTTGCAGCCATCGGCTCCGCCGGTGCAGAAGAACCTCTGGTAATGCGGGCAATAGACTCCCATCCATTGGCTCAATCCATCGTCCTTCTTATCCTGAACGACGACATTGCCGAAGTCCAACTCCTGCTTGGCCGCAACCTTTGCCGGACCAGCTTCCGTCGGCGTTGACAGTTTCCCGTTCAAAAATTCACACTTGTCTTCGCCAACGCAGAATGGCTTATCCATCTGGCTGTTGGCGCAAAGGCCGCCTCTATAGTAATACTTGCATGACATCCGCATCCCATTCCCTGCCCGAAGGCAATAGTATATGGAGATTAATATATATAAGGTTTTGGTGCAAGAGCGTCTGCATCGGGCGCCTTGGGGGGTGCAAGGAGCGGATGGGGTGGGAGGAGGGTGCCGTGCGTTCATCGTCGTATCCAACCCGCTCCATCTTCCGTAAACCCGGATTGCTTGGCTGGTATATTTCAACACCTTGCAAATGACCATTTTAATCACTAAATGGTCAATTTTGTCCACCGGGTATATCTACAGTGACCACGCCTATTACAACCGGTGATATGAAATGTTCAGGAAAACATCAAGGAGATACGGAAATGAGCCAAGGAAGACGAATGCAATAGTTTGGTCAAGGAAGCGCGGCGGGGCAGGCAGCATAGCATGCGCCGTCGTGGTGGTTGCGCTCCTCTTTTGCGTGACTTTCACGGTGGCTGCAAGCACATCCAACAGGCCGAGTGTCCCCATCGGCGAACTCAAGCCTCCGGTCTACGAGCTTGAGCCGGAACCATGGACACCCCCACAGAAGCAGGTGGAGGAGTACAACGCCGGGTTCCCGACCAGGATACCAATCTGAGCAATGCGCCCCAAAACGGGGCGCGCATTTTCCCTTTTTATTCATCATTATTAACAGAGTGAGGATGCCCAAAGTTTTAACTATGGGGGGCCTCACTCCCACTGCGAATGGCCGGTAATCGGCAATTTGCAAACGATGAGATTACCGGGAAACGCTTATATAGTGCGATATGATTTAGGTATCTGTACATTATATCTAATAAAATTAACATTCGGTACTCGTTACCAGAATTTATGTACCAACAGACCCGATTTTGAGGGAGCGGATGATATGCCAGAACACACCAACGAATTGAAGAAAGGTACCACCACAGTCGGTATTACCTGCAAGGACGGAGTGGTCATCGCCACAGAGCACAGAGCGACCATGGGAACGCTGATCGCGCACAAGAAGACACAGAAGCTCTTCAAGATAGATGACAATATCGGCCTTACCGTTGCCGGTTTGGTCGGTGATGCCCAGACGCTTGCCAGATACCTGAAGGCCGAAGCCGAGCTATACCGCATCAAGAGGGGCAGCAATATGCCGATAAGGGCAGCGGCGACCATGCTCGCAAACATCCTGAATGGCCGTTCATATTATCCCTACTGGGTCCAGTTGATAGTTGCCGGCGTTGATGATGATGGCTACCATGTTTACTCTCTTGACGCTGCGGGCGGCTCCATCCCGGATGACTATGTCACCACGGGCTCCGGCTCTCCCTACGTCTACGGCATTCTGGAGGATTACTATAAGGAAGGCATTTCCGTCAGCGACGGAATAGACCTGGCCATTCGCGGGCTGTCGGCAGCAATGAAGCGCGATTCCGCATCGGGCAATGGCATCAGTGTCGCATCCATCACCAAGAAGGAATTCAAGGAATTGGACGAAGCAGACGTCAGCAAGAGAATTGAAAAGATGAAATTGGCATAGGGGCAGATGCCGGTTTCGGGTTGTGAACCCGTGAGCATTGAAAAGATACTTGAACAGGCCAGGGACGAGATAAGAAGAATTGTCCCGCCAAACATAAAAATAACGGACATTGATTTTGAGGGCGCCGTCATCATAATCTACACCGAGGACATGGAAGGCCTAGCCAACAACATCGACATAATAAAACAGCTGGCGCAGAGCCTCAGGCGCAGGGTGGCGGTAAGGCCGGACCCCAAACTTCTTTCCAATGCCGAGAAGGCCGAGGCAGAGATCCGGAAAATCATCCCCGAGGAGGCCGAAATCACTGATATTTATTTTGAGCATGAGACCGGCGAGGTCACCATAGAAGCCATTACCCCCGGCCTGGTCATAGGCAAGCACGGTGCGCTTCTCAACGAGCTCAAGAAGACCATCGGATGGGCGCCCAAAGTGACGCGCGCGCCGCCGCTGCCCTCAAAAACCGTCAGCGAGGTCAGAAGCTACATGCGCAGCATCAGGGAGGAAAGGATAGAATTCCTCCGGAAGCTGGGCCGCAGGTTGGTCCGCGAGATACCTGAAGGGGAGAACTGGGTAAGGATGACCATGCTGGGCGGCTACAGGGAAGTGGGAAGGAGCTGCACGCTGCTTCACACCAAGCACAGCAAAGTAATGATAGATTGCGGCGCAATGCCGTCCAGTGACAGCATCACGCCGTATCTCATGGTCCCGGAGCTCCAGCCACTCGAGAGCCTCGATGCCGTTGTCATCACTCACGCTCATCTGGACCACTGCGGCATGCTTCCGGTGCTATACAAGTACGGTTACACCGGGCCAGTGTACTGCACACCGCCCACCAGGGACCTGATGTCACTCATGCTCATCGATTCCATCAAGGTTTCATTCGGCGAGGCCAAGAAAGGCCAGTATGAATCCAGCCATGTTCGGGACATTGTCAAGCACTGCATCCCGCTGAAATACGGTGAAACGACTGACATATCGCCGGATGTGAGGTTGACATTCCAGAACGCCGGCCATATCCTGGGCTCGGCTGTCTGCCATTTCCATATCGGCGATGGCCTCTACAACATAGCCATGACCGGGGACATGAAATTCGAGAAATCATGGCTCTTCAACTCCGCTGTGAACCGCTTCCCGAGGGTGGAGACCCTGGTGATAGAATCGACCTATGGCGGATTCCATGACTTTCAGCCCAGCAGGACCGATGCCTCTGTGCAGCTGCGCCAGGCGCTTGCCAGGACCCTCGAGATGGGGGGCAGGGTGCTGGTGCCGGTCTTCGCGGTCGGTCGTTCCCAGGAGGTCATGCTGGTGTTGGAGGATCTCATCCGCAACGAGCAGATTCCCACTGTGAACGTGTACCTGGACGGCATGATTTGGGAGGCGACCGCCATTCACACAGCTTACCCCGAGTACCTCAACAGCTCGCTGCGGACCCAGATATTCCAGCAGAAGGAGAATCCTTTCCTTTCCCAGATTTTCAAGAGGGTGGACAGCATGGATATGCGCCAGCGCATCGCTGACGACCCGGAGCCCTGCGTGGTCCTGGCTACGGCCGGAATGATGAACGGCGGCCCGGTCCTGGAATACCTCAAGGCCTGGGCCAACGATTCGAAGTCCACCATCATATTCGTGGGATACCAGGCCGAGGGGACCATCGGCAAGAAGATACAGAAGGGCTGGAAGGAGATACAGCTCAGCAGCAGGAGCGACGCCATGACCCTGGACATGCAGATGGCGGTTGAGACGGTCGATGGCTTTTCCGGGCACAGCGACAGGCGCCAGCTCATGCGGTACATCGAGGGCATGGAGCCGAAGCCGGAGCGCATCATTATCGGGCATGGGGAAGATTTCAAGTGCTCTGATTTGGCCAGTTCTCTTTATAAAAAGCATGGGTTCGAGACACGAGCACCTATGAATCTGGAGACTATCCGGGTTAAATAGACGCGGATAAGACATTTTCTAAGCAGCATGCCCCTGTTTTGGAATCTCTTGCGCGGGAGCGATTCTTTCTCTCTTTTATGCATGAAGGTGGGGAACACGCCTTGTCCTGCTCGCTTGGAATTGGTTACAAAACGCAACGCGAAGGATGAACGAAAAGCCTTCTGTGCTAGATCCGGGTAATGTGTTTCACCCGGCACGAACTGGCCGGGCGAGTGCCTGTCACCCCCGCCTCACAGCGGGGGTTTGCCCAAATGGGGGCTTGAAAAATGTCCCAGAATGAAGGGACAAGCGCACTTGAAACATTATTGTTCCTAAACCCTGCCCTCACAGGCAGGGCATGCTACTTATATCATGCAATAATAACATGCATTCAGTCTACCCTATTCAGTACGCCCTCAACCGATTTTTCTCAAACCTTTCCCGAGCCTTTTCGTGGCCAGCTCAACATAGATGCCTTTGAAATGCGTCCATTGCTTCTTGTATTCATCGGAGACCTGGGCTACAGGCTTTGCTGGAATTCCCACAACTATCTGGCCCGGTTCGATGACGGATTTGTTCTTCACCACCGCGCCTTCCCCCACGACAGCCCAGACGCCGATCTTCGCATAGTCCGAGACAATGGCACCCATGCCGATGACGCAGAAATCCTCCAGGGTGCAATTGTGAATGATGGCCGCATGGCCGATGGTCACGTCATTGCCAATCTTGAGAATCTCTCCCGGCCTGGCGTGAAGGGTGCAGTTCTCCTCTATCGCGGTCCTGTCGCCGATGGTTATGGTGCCGTAATCCCCGCGTATTATCGCGCCGGGGCCCACATAGCAACCCTCCCCGATGGCCACGTCCCCGATGATAGTGGCTTCGGGATAGACGAAACTGCTGCCAGATATCTTCGGCTTTTTTCCCTCGAACTCATAAATAGTCATTGCATCACCTCAGTATCTTTGGTATTCCACACTCGCCTCGGAATGGCACACGCCCTTTCCCTCGTAAACCCGGCCAACAACTTTAGCCTCAAGGGTCTTGTTGAGGATGGTGAGGGCCTTTTTGACATGTTTATCCGGCATGATGATTGCCATGCCCATGCCCATGTTGAAGGTCTGGTACATCTCCTCGTCATCGATGTTTCCCATCTCCTGCAGCACCTTGAACACCGGCTGCGGTTCCAGGGGTGTCTCGATCCTGAACTCCCTGTTCGGGTGGAGCCGGATAAGATTCCTCAGGCCGCCGCCGGTTATATGGGCCATCCCGTGGACCTCGCAGTTTCTCACAACGTTGAGCATCTCTTTCACATACATCTGGGTCGGTTCCAGCAATTCGAGCCCTATCTGGCGGTTCAGCCGGACGAATTTCTCGTCAAAGCTCATCTCGTTCTTCTCGATGACCTTTCTGGCCAGGGAGAGCCCGTTCGAATGTATGCCCGAGCTCCGGACCCCGATTATGGCATCCCCCATGGCAATCTTCTTTCCGGTTATGAGTTTGCTCTTCTTTATCCATCCCATGCATGTTCCGGCCAGGTCAAAGCCGTTAACCATCTGGGGGAGTATGGCGAATTCCCCTCCGACCAGGGAGACGTTCGCCAGCTCTGCGCCTTTCTGCAGGCCAAGGCCAATCTGGCGTGCCAGCTCGTTGTCCGGTTTGTCTATGGCGATGTAATCCACGAATGCCAGCGGCTCCGCCCCCACGCACACCAGGTCGTTGGCGTTCATGGCCACGCAATCTATGCCTATGGTGTCCCATTTATGAACGGCATTGGCAATCATTATCTTGGTCCCGACGCCGTCCGTGCAAAGCCCGAGGGCGTATGAGCCGAATTCTATGAATCCCGCATACCCGCCGTCCATCTCTATCCTCTTACCAACACCATGCCTGGTGAATCCCAAAACCTTCACCAGGGAACTTATGGCATCGGATTTCCTTTCAATATCCACGCCCGCTTCGGCATATGTGAGTTTCATTTTTTCCCATGGGACAATGTGCATATAACAATAAAGGTTTTCCCCGGTAATCTCATCGTTTGCAGAATGATGATTACCGGCATTACGCTTTGGGAGTCATTGTTTTCTTATTGACTACCCATGGCGAATGCTTTGTTTGCTGAATGTTCCAATTCGCATTCACCTATTGTTTACAGATTGTTCGAAATCGCTGAAACCCTCTGAATACAGAATGCTCGCAGTCGGGTAGGAATGCTCCGCTGTTGATTGC
>JAWOHM010000043.1:0-9132 GCA_046485165.1 Thermoplasmata archaeon | reverse complement strand
GGTCTGGTGATGCACAGCGTGCTTTTATCCCCTAGCCCTGGGTGTAAGCCCAGTGGGATGGGGCCCTACCCAACGCTAACAGTGGCCCCCAAACACCCAGCTCTTGCACAGAAAGCTTTTCGCTCTATCTTTTGTGGGTGAATGTGGGGGATACGGGCAACCCGGCTCTTTTGGTCCTAATATGCGACGCTAAGGATGAGAGAGACGCCCCAGTGCTAGAGCTGGCAAATGCGTTTCGCCCCACACACACTGGTGGGGCGAGTACCCGACCTCCCCGCCCTGACAGGCGGGGCTTCCCAAAATAGTCTTGCAGAACGCCTCAGAATGAAGGGAAAGCGCACTCGAATCCAATATGCTTTAAAACCCCGGCCTTAAGCTACGATATGCCAGTATCAGCCGGGGCATGCTGCTATCAACAGTTTGGAACCTATTTCAAACCGGCGCTTTCCGCCAACATCCGCTTAAGTTCCTCTTTGGATTTGGCCTCAATACCGAAAAACTCCATGAACTTCGGCGCAGTTTCGAGAATGTACCCCCGGTTGGTCCGGTTCTGGTAGATGAGCTTGCGCTTCACCAGCTCGTCCACATGGTCGCGCACCTTCTCGCCCACAATGTCGATGAGCTCCTTCTTCGCCATGGGCTGGTAATAGGCGATGAGGACTGCGGTCTTCGTTATCTCCCGGTCCAGCTCCTTCTGCGCGACTTCTTCCGTCTCCAGGGCGTACTCCTGCTTCAGCTGCATCGCGTAGCCGGGGCCTATCTTCGCTACATCCAGCGCCGTGGTTCGGGATTTATAGGAGCGCATGAGCTTGCGGAGGGCGTTGCGGACCTTCTTCTCCTCCAGGCCGGTGGCGTCGCATATCTCCTTCACGGTGATGGTCTTCCCGGCGGAGAAAAGGACTGCCTCCACAAGCTCCGCGTCGGCCAACTCACACCACCGCCAGTTCCTCGGCCGGGGTTACCGGTATCGACACCATGTTCTCCATGGGGGCCATGTCCCTGGCCTCTATGTTGCTGATGAATATCTCGCCGTAGGGCAATTTCTGCTGGGCCAGCTCGACCTTCTCCATCTTTGCCAGGAATAATGTAGATATGAACACGGTTACCTTGTCCAGCGTGTCCCTCTCATCCCAGATCATGGAGAGGGGTATGCGCTCGCCCCGGCAGTTGCAGATGCGCTGCCAAGTCATGCTGATGTCCTCCTGCAGGCTCTCGCCGTGGAGCTTCTCGCTTATGACTATGGGTACATCCGCAGGCTTTGCAAGCTTCTTGAACCTGTCCCTGAGGGCAATCTCCTCACGGGCTTCATCGAAGGCTTCCAGCAATGACATGAGCGTCACCGGTCGCACATCCGTGGCGTGCACGGCTTCCGTTATCATGGGCCCCTCGCTGCCCAGCACGAAGTCGCTGAACTCGGAGCCAGGGGCCGCGTCCATCATCGGCTCTATCTCCCAGTCGCTGAAGAATGCTTCTTCCGGCTCATCTTCCCGGTCCGCCTTGTTCAGGATTCTTGCGCTCTGGCTCTTCAGGATGGACCAGGCCATCATGACCAGCCTGCCGGCAATGATGAAATTGACTTCCTCCACCTTCTTGAGCTTGTCAAGGTAGAGCTTGGTGAATTCTGCAAGGTCAATGTTCCAGGGGTCGAACTTCTCGTCTATGACAAGCTGGAATGCCATGGCCACAGCCCTGTCAACTGGATTGTCAAGCGCAGCGTGGATTCCCATGTCCAGCTCCGACATTATCCTCATGTAATTGTCAAGGTCTATCTCCCTCTCGTGGGGCTCCCTGACTATGGCCTTGTGGAAAAGCAGGTGGTTCATAATCTTCGTCTCGCTCTCTCCGATGGCATCGAGGACCTTCCGGTCCAGCACCTTCCTGACATCGCTCACATCTTCCTGGCTTGTTGTTTCCATGTTCATCCCATCCCTTTGCCCGTTTCCGGGCCGGCTTTCTGCGGGGGCTCCTTCACGTCCCCCAGGTCGACTTTCATGATTATGTCTGATATTCCCTTCTTCTGCATGGTGACGCCGACTATGTGGTCTGCCTGCTTGAGGGTCACCTTCCTCAGGGATATCTGGAGGAACTGCGCCCTCTCCGAGTTCTTCTTGACCATGACGGCAACGTTCTCGGCATTGATGGCATCCAGGTTCTGGTCCACCTCGTCCAGCATGTAGAACGGCGACGGATCATGCCTCTGGATGGCGAATATCAGGGCCATGGAGACCACGCCCTTCTCCCCGCCGGAAAGCGCTTCCAGCCTGTGCACCTTCTTGCCGGGCGGCCTCGCGGTTATGAGCATGCCGGCCGAGAACGGGTCGTCCGGATTCTCCAGCAGCAGCTCGGCCTCGCCGCCCTCGGATAATTCGGCGTACACCATCCTGAACTTCTCGTTCACGGCGCTGAATACCTTCAGCAGGCCGACCTTCTTCTTCTCGTTGAGCTCATCCACCAGCTTTATGAGGCGCTTCCTCTGCTCCTTCAGGCGGCCCAGCTCTTCCTTGAGATCGTCATGCCGCTTCTGCTGCTCGTCATAAGCATCCAGCGCCCTGAGGTTCACATTGCCCATGGACTGCATGGCAGCTTCCGCAGATTGTATCGTCTTGTTGAGCGTTTCGGTGCTGGGGAGCTTGGCCATGTCCTTGAGGTCGAGCTTCTTCACTATCTCCTCGGCCTCGGCAAGCCTCTTGCCGGCGTTCTCAAGCTCCATCTTCAGGCCGCGGATGAAATCGTTCTTCGCCTCCATGGAATGAGTGAGCTTGTCGATGCTGGCTTCCATCTCGGTCTTTGATTTGTAAGCATCGTCGCGCGCCTTCCGCAGATGGGCTATCTCGCTGCCCATGGAATCCTCTATCTTCTGAAGCGCCCGGAGCTCGGATTGATGCTTGGCCAGGGCTTTCTCCCTGGCCTTTATGTTCTCCTCCTCGGACTTCAACTTTGACTCGATGGAATCCAGGGACGCTTTCACCTCGGCCATCCTTTCCCGGGATATCTCGGACCTGCTCTCGAAGGCGCCCAGCGCCCCCGATGATTCGGCCTCATCCTTGGTCAATGCGGTGATTCTCTCCTGAAGCTCCTTCATGGCCTTGCCCAGCCCCCGCGACGCCAGGGCCAGCATCTCCTGTTCCTTTGCCTGCCTCTTCTTTCCGAGCTCGGCCAGTTCAACCGAGAATCGTTCGAGGTCGGATGTGGCACTGTCCCCGAGTTCCGAGGTCTGCTCGGTTTCCTTCTCCAGTTCCTTCATCTGCTTCTTGATTTTTTCAATGGAATCCTTGAATTCCTTGCGGTGCGATTCGAAGTTGTCCAGAACTGCCGAGCCGGAGGTATCGGACATTCCTGCCTCCTTCACCTGCTTCTCCAGCTCCAGGACGGTTTCCTTGACAGCTTTCAGCTTCTCGGAGAGTTTGTCGGCCTTCTCTGTGGCCTTGCGCAGATTCTCGGCAACGAGGTCAAGCTGGCCTCTGTCGGAGGTGCCTATCTTCATCATGCTGCGCTCCTTCATTCCGCCTATCATGGCGCCAGAGGCTTCCACCAGGTCGCCGTCGAGCGTCACCATTCGAACGCCGCCCATGCGCTCCCTGGCTGCTTCCAGTCCGTCAACGACTATGGTATCGCCCAGCACGTAGCTGATGGCATCCCTGTAATCTTCTTTGAACTCCACCAGGTCTATTGCGAATCCCAGGGAGCCTTTCACGGCCATGAGGGCCTTTCCCCTGGGCCTCTGGGGCAGCATCTTGCTGATTGGCAGGAACATCGCCCTGCCGACCTTGTTCTTCTTGAGGAAGATTATGGCCTTCTCAGCGCATGCGTCATCGTTGACTATCACTGCCTGCATGCGGTTCCCTGCGGCAGTGGCCATGGCTGTTTCGAACTTCTTGTCAAGCTTGATGAGCTCTGCAACCGTGCCGTGTATGCCCTTCAGCTCGCCCTTGTCCCTGGCTTCCAGTATCGCGTTGACGGCAGCGCTGAATCCCCTTTCCACGGATTTGGCCGCGTCCGTTTCCGCTTTCAGCTGATTGTAATCCCTGGTGAGCGTCTTGATGGCCGCTTCCAGTTCGATGGATTGCCTGGTTAGCTCCTCCTCCTCCTTCCGCCTGGCGAAGTACTTGGTCTGGAGCTCCTTCAGGTTCCCGCTGGATTTCTTCCCATCGCTCTTCAATTCCTTGAGGCGCCACTCCGCGTCCTTGAGCTGGAATTCCGCGGCGGATTTTTTCTCCTCCAGGTCTTCCATCTCCCTCAGCTGCCTCTCCGCCTTGTCCACCAGCCTGTCCCTCTCGACCGACAGGGTGCGGACCTTCTCGGTGAGGTCGTCCTCGCGCTTCTTCATGGCAAGGACTTCCTTCTGGAGTGGCGTGGCAGCCGAATCAGAACCCGCGAGCTTCTTCTCTGCTGTTTCGAACTCGTTCCTGGCCTTCTGCAGCTCCGAGCTTGCGGCCTTGTGTTTCTTCTGAATCTCCGCCCTGTCCTTCGCAAGCCCCTCCGACTCCCTGACGAGCTTGTCCATGTCGGCCTTTCTCTGTTTGCGCTGGACCTTCAGGTCTGAGATGGAATCCACGGAATTTGCGATGCTGTCCTGGCATCTTGCGACCTCCACCTTCAGGGCGTCCAGGTCCTGCCTGAGCTTGGCTGATTCCGCGGTGCTCTTCGCCTCGATGCCCTTCTCGGCCTTATCGAGTTCCTTCAGGATGTCTTTCAATCTCTTCGATTGCGCATCCTTTTCGGCGGCGAGCTTGGATATCTCCTTCTCGCGCGCCCCTACCTGCTCTCGCAGGCCTTCTATCTCGTTCTCAAGGCTCTCCTTGCGCTTGCACTCCAACTGGGCCTTTGCGGTGTCCAGCTTCTCCTTCTGCTCCCTGTATTTCAGGGCAGACGCTCTATCGGATTCCAGCTGTTTCAACTGCTTTCTGAGCTCCTCGAGAATGATGCCGATGCGGTCCAGATTGTCCTCGGTCTCGAGCTTGTCCTTCTCTGCGCTCTCGATGTCGGCGTCGAAGCGGCTGATGCCGGCGATGTCGTCCAGTATCCCGCGCCTCTCCTTCGGGCCCATCTCCACTATCCTGGTGATGTCGCCCTGCTGGACAAGGTTGTAGCCTTCAGCGGATATCTTTGCATGGGAAAGTATCGAATCGAAATCGTTGAGAGACGATTTCTTGTCGTTCACATAGAAATAACTCACGTAATCGGCCTTGCCAACCGATTTCTTGACATACCTTGTGAGTTTGACTGCGTCGCTTGCGACCGGCAGAACCTTGTCGGAATTGTCGAAGATGAGCGAGACCTTTGTGAAATTCGCGGCTGAACCGGCCTTGCCGCCGTTGAAAATCAGGTCAGTGAGGCGGCCGGCGCGTATCGCCTTGGAGCTCCTTGGCCCCAGAACGAATAATATCGCATCCGAGATATTGGATTTGCCGGAGCCATTCGGCCCAGTGATCGCAGTATATCCGTTGACAAGAGGGACTCTCATCTTTCCCTTGAAGGACTTGAAATTCTCCATCTGAATCTCTTTCAGATACATGTGTTCCACCGTTGGAACGGATGGAAGGCATCGGGCGACTCATGCGGGGCATTTTCGTTAGGCCGTCCATGCTGGCCATTATGCCCGCAGGGCCAAGGCCCGGCCGCCTTTCAACTGTTCAGGCCACACCCAGAGAAGGCGAAGCCTGTGCATCCCATCCGTTTAGTCAGACACTGCGTCAGACAAGAACCTATATCTATATTCTACTATAAAAATACATCGGTTATTGTATGACTTGCATGAATAACATGAGAAAACGTGTTTTCATTGGTGAAACAGATGTCAGACAAACTCAGCATATCAACCGGACCATGTATATTAAATGCATATTATCTGGATGGAGAAATCAGCAATCATTAAATACCATCCCCAATATCGGGGTGAAACACATCGAGGTGCTGTTATGGAAGAGTCACTATGCAACGTGGAATTCCTGAAGGGACCCAAGGCATTCATAGCAAGGGTCGAGAGCGACCTGGGCGGAACCAGGGAATACAGGAGCGAATCCTTCGAAGAAGTACTGGAACAGGTAATACTTGACCTGCAGGAAGAATTCGAGTCCTCCGCTCAATAATTAGGCAAATTCAGAGCAGCAGATTCCCTTTGCTCATTATTTCGATTTCGGTGCCATCGCCGTACCTTGCAGTTATGGTGGGTGATTTTATCAGGCCATCAAGGTGTATCATCGCCTTGGCATCATCATCGTAATTTGCTCCTATCGCGATGTGGCATGTGGAGTAGACCTTCTCATCCTCCAGCATGTTCCCCACTATCTCGGCTTTCCGGTTCAGGCCGATGCCCAGCTCCCCAAGGTTCCTGGCGTTCCTTGCATATTCCCCGCCGGCTGCGGGGTTCAGTTTCCCCGCCTTGACCATGGCCAGCGCATTGTCCCGGCCGGATTGCAGGGTCTTTTCAAGTATGGCGGCTTCCTCGCCGCCCTCGAGATGCGTCACGAAATTATCCCTGACATGGGCAATTATCGGTTCCTTGATTATGAGATCGCCTTTCTCCAGGGAGATGGAGCCATCGAATGCTATGGTCCCTTGAGAGCTGCGCAATTCGGGAGAGATGTAAACCTCTCCCGCAGGAAGATTGCCGCCTGTGCCCGGGGTGCGAAAATCGCCATCGTCCATGTCGGCCTGGCGACTCCTCAATCCGATGGTGAGGTCCGTGCCCTTCTCCGACATTACATGGACGCTTGTTGCCTTGTCGAGAACCGCCTTTATGCTGCAGCATTCCTTCCGGAGCCTGGCATAATCAATGGGCACGGTCTTGCCGAACATCTCCACGGTCACGCTGGGCGACCAGAAGGCCCTCATCTTCTTTCCCCGGAACAGGTAATCGAAGATATGGTCATATTCTTTGTCATCCAGCAGATAATTCTTCTTGATTCCGCCCTCATCCTTTCCCAGCTTCTCGGCGCTCAGGGAGATGCACACGTCCGGATTGGAGCGTATGGCCTCGATGACCGAGGGCTCGGCAAAATCCAGTTGCGTTTTGAGGGGCTGCACCATGACCACGGGTCTTCCTCCCTGCGCTTCTGCCGCATCATACATTGCCATCGAGATGGAATAAACATTGGATTCGGGGTTGGTGATTATCAATACTTTATCATCTTTCTTGATGTCCAGAACGCTTTCCGCCGCGACTCTCGCGGCCTTTTTCAACATGGCATTCTTGATCAATTTCACATGCTCCATTCCGGTCCCGGCAACCATTGATTTCACCGAGCACCGTATCCTTTCGGGGGATATATATCCAAGCCTCGCCCGAGCATATTGCCGAGAAAAAAGGAGACTTTATCAAAAAGCCTTTTAATCCGTTCATCATTACCCGCCGCATCAGGAGGAACATTTGTGGAACATAACGAGGACTACGAAAGGATATTGTCCACCTACTACGGCGACAACCTTGTGGCGGCAATGATGATGCTCAAGATTGACACCAAGGAAGCGGAGGACATAGCCAAGATGGTCGCCAAGTTCGATGTGGTCGAGGAGCTCTTCATGGTCACCGGCGACGTTGACATAATACTCAAAGCCAGATTCCAGAACTACAAGGCACTGAAGACCTTCATTCTGGACCTGAACACTATCCCGGGAATTAAAGAGACCAAGACCATGACGGTGGTAACGCCGTTCAAGGAAAGCGGGACGCTGTTGTTCTCACAATGATTCGTGCGGCTGCGAAACCATTAATTGCAGATGCAATATACCCCCGAAAGAGGTGGGTCCATGGACACACAGGAAAAGCTTGAGCAGATAATAACGATACTCGACCAACTGGCAGACGATAATTCCGTCCCCAGGAACATCAGGCGCGGAGCCGGAGAATGCAAGGAAAGGCTTCGCAGGAAGGATGAGGCACTGGACGTCAGGACGGCCAGCGCGATAAACAAGCTGGACGAGATGGCCAACGACCCGAACATCCCCCTCCACGGCCGAACGCTGATATGGAACATCATCAGCCAGCTGGAGCAGGTTAAATAACGCGATTCCAAATATTCATGGCCATAGCTGTATCGAAGCTTTAAATATTTTCAGCAATTATCAGGAGCGGAATGCGGCTGTGATCTAGCTGGTTAGGATTAAAGCTTCCCAAGCTTTCTGCTCGGGTTCAAATCCCGACAGCCGCACCATTTTCCTTTCGTCGTTTTCAATATGTTGCGGAAAATGGTGCTCATTAATGCTTACATACGCCGAATTATCTGCATATATTCTGTATGTGTTCTAATCCGGCTGGCGTAAACTACCAGCCCCTAAAGGGACTGGCGTTTATTGCCAGGGCTGGAAGTTTACCCATGATAAGTTGCATGCCTGTTCATCGAAGCACAATGGCTTCGATTTGCTTTGTTGTCATAAGTACGGCATGCAACGGCATATCTCGTTACTGTCGATGCCGATTCATCTCAGCCCTAAAGTGCTGAGCGTTCTCGGCATATAGGCAGTAAAAGATAGGATGTCGGCGGATGAGTCAATCTTTTACATCCCGACAGCCCGAGAAACTTAAAATTAAATCATTCTAATAACATAAGTTTCGAGCGCGCCGAGTTCTGATTAGAAACATGTTTGATTAAAGGAACTCGGCAGCGGCACCATTTTCCTTAAACATTTAGTGAGATGAAACTACTAGGTTGGGAATCTGGTTGCCAACTGCAATTGCGGGAATCGGGAATTTGTTTGACTATTGAAGCTAAGGGAAGCGGGACTCGTACTTCGAGACTCGGCGACGGATTCAATGGCTGTTTTGGACAGCCATTCCGTACGCTTCCCCCTTCCCCTGTTCCCGAGTCCCGTACAAAACCCAACAAACTATTCACAAAATCCAAACAACCCTAGCCCCTAGACCCTTTACCCTAGACCCTTAAATTCAGAAGATTGAACTATTTCCATTTCCCCTTCTTCTTGTCCTTCTTCATCTTCCAGCCCTTCGGTATCTGGCCCATGACAATCTCTCTCTCATCGGCAGGGGTTCCGGCGTGTTGTTCCGCCGAAGGCCGGTCTGAATGGCTAGCATAAGAAGTGCCTGATCCCTCTGTCCTGTCCAAGTGGTATTGTCAGGGGCCACCAAGAGAGCCTGGATTTACGTCTATCGCGGGTTGTGTCCGCGATCCGTTC
>JAWOHM010000023.1:0-40954 GCA_046485165.1 Thermoplasmata archaeon | reverse complement strand
GTCCGTTCAAGGGTACACAGTATCACCGAAATTGATCAATCCGGAACCCTTGATCTCCGTTATGTGACGGAGTCCGGCGATATCATGAACGAAACCCGCGCACGCCGTCACCGGCTCCTATGATTTCATCATCTCGATGGAAGGCGACAGCCTCGCCAAGCTGCTTTCCAGGTCGATGAAGGAGATAACTTGTCTTGACGGCATGAAGTCCACCGAGACATTGGTGGTCATACACCTCGATGAATGATAATTCGTTACTTTTATATCTGAAGCCCGCATATTGAACACAGAGGCACACATAATGGTAGGAGAAATATTACTCGGCTTGACACTCGTCTTCATCCACCTTGCAATCACCATCTGGGCGGCCATGGATTCCAAGAAGCGCGGCTATTCCACGGGCAGGATAGTCCTGATATTCTTCATGGTGCTGTTAATTCCGGTTCTCGGGGTGATTCTGTACCTGATACTGAGGCCGGCCGGAAAGCTGGTCCCATGCCCTAAATGCGGGAAGAACTGCCTCCCGACTCTGAGGAAGTGCCCGAACTGCGGTTATTCCAAGAAGCCGAAGGCCGCAGCCCCGGTTAGGCCCATTCCCCCGCCCCCCGGTCAAGCTTCCACACCACTGAAGGTCAAGTGCCCCCATTGCGGCCAGATAGTCGAGCAGAGCTGGAAGACCTGCCCGTATTGCAGCAGGAAGATACTCATCGACACCACCATAATCGACGAGGTGTTCCTCATGTACAAGGACGGCCGCCTGATAAAGCACTTCACCAGGCGCCTGAAGCCGGACATAGACCAGGACATACTCTCCGGCATGCTCACCGCCGTCCAGAGCTTCATCAAGGACTCGTTCCGCGGCGAGACCGGCGACCTGGACCACATGAAGTTCGGCCGGTTCCAGATCCTTGTGGGCCATGGCCGTTTCATAACCGTGGCCGCGGTCACGATGGGCGACGAGGTGGCGCCGTTCAGGCCCCAGATAGTGAAGGCCATAGACCAGATCGAGAAGGATTACGAGCTTCTCCTCAGGGACTGGGACGGGGAAGTGGAGCACCTCAACGTTCTGGGCAGGTACATTTTGGACCTGATAGACGGGCGGTATGCGTGAAGCGGTTAGAACACAATCATACCCGCAATTATCATCGCTATCATCAGAATTATCGATGGCCAGGCCATTTTCGTGAGATATTTCTTAAGGCTCACGCCGAAATACTCCAGGGAGATGGATACACACGGGTGAACTGGCGATATGATATAGCCAACGAATATGCTGGCATATGTGACCGCGAAAACCGCCGGCGCCATGGCGGTGAGCCCCGCGCTCCCCAGATATATCGGGATGACTATGGAAGCCGGAACCTCCATTCTGCCAGTCACTATCCCGAGGAAGGCGCCCGCGCCGATGCACAGCACAATCAACGGCATGTCGAGGCCCCCAATGAGCTCCGGAACCCCGGAAATGTTGAATACCGCCAGGTACAGGAACATGCCCAGGATGATAAGACCGTAATTCCAGGGCTTCATCCTTCTGGCAATGCTTTTCATCGACCGGGGGCCGGCATGCGATACCCACACCGCGAGCGATAGTGAGACGAGTATCGCAAAAAGCAGAGACGCCTCTCTGGGCTCCGGGTTGAGCGTGAACATCACGACGAAATCGATGATGGGGGCGGTAAGAATCACAGAAAGCGGGACCAACAACCCCCTGCGAGAAACAGCCCCATCGCCGCCCACCCTTCCTTTCGCCTCTCCAAGGAAGAAAATGGTGCCTACAATTATCGCAAGGAAGAGAAAAGGCAGCAGGTATGGAACAACGTCATACACGACAATGCCTGCCACATAGGCGGAGACTATCAGCGAGGTGCTGAGCGGGTAAATGAGGTATATGACATGCCTGAACCAGACGTTGAGGCAGACCTTTGATTCGTCGCTCACACCCTCGCCCCCCCTCTTGATTATGGGTGCGGACAGCAGCGCCCCCCCGGGCATCGGCAGCATTCCCAGCAATGCCGGCATCCCGGCCAGGAACGCCTTTCTCCCCATGTGCATGTTTCTGACCAGGGAATCCAGCGCCCCGGACCGTTCCATGTACCCCCCAATCATGGGTATCGTTGCAACCGCCAGTGCCAACAGGAGAATCCCCGGGTCGGTGTATGCCTCCAGGCCGGCAGAACCGAACTCGGACGGGGATAGGGTGAAAACAGCCAGCACAAGGGAGGCGGTCAGCAGGGAGACCCCCAGGTGCCAGCGTGATATGGCAAGTATCACCAAGACGGAGAGGGCGAATCCCAACCAGGTCAGGGAGTCCATGGGCAGTACATAATCTCCCGTAAAATAATTCTTTGGAATGGCAATAGGCCGAGAGACCGGATAGAAACAATAAGAAATCTATGGCGCCTTTTGTTGAATATGAAGTGAAAGTCGTAAGACACACACGCCCCGGTCGGATCGGAAAACTTTCTCCAATCATTATGTTTTCAATGTTTTCCGAGAGGACGAGTTCACGATTGTGAGCATATTAAACATAGTGAATTCGCCCGAATCGCCAGCATCACACAGATCAATAATAAATCAATTGCTGGCGAGAGACCGGATATAACCAATAAGAAATCTATGGCGCCTTTTGTTGAATATGAATAATAAATGTACAAAAACAAAAGGCGCCCCGGTCGGAATTTGAATCCGAGTCGAAGCCTCGACAGGGCTTCATGATAGGCCACTACACTACCGGGGCGTATGATATTATACTGACATCTGAGCCCCGGTAGTGTGAGGCCGAATCCACAGATTCGCGCCGGAACACTACCGGGGCGTACATTTCTGGTTTTTCTTTTCACCCTTTGTTGCATCCTGGCCGAATCCACAGATTCGCGCCGGAACACTACCGGGGCGTACATTTCTGGCTTTTCTTTTCACCCTTTGTTGCATCCTGGCCGAATCCTCAGATTCGCGCCGGAACACTACCGGGCTTGTTTCACCAATCTCTTTGGGTGGGGTTGGTGGAAACCCCGACATGAAACCATGTTTATGTACTTTGCGCCCTTGAATTTGAAAGGCGGAAAGTTCATGGCTTTATTATCTCAACAATCTCCAGCGAAAAATCAATTGCTTTTACCGAATGTGTCAGCCAGCCCAGGGATATCACGTCCGCGAACTCCGCATATTGCAGAATGTTATCCGGATTTATCCCCCCCGAGACCTCAACTGTGATTTTCGGGTTTATTTTTCTGATTGCCGCCGTTGCTTCCCCTGCCATCTCCGGACTCATGTTGTCCAGCATGATGATGTCGGCGCCTGCGCTGGCGGCTTCCTCCGCTCCCGCGATGTCTGTGACCTCGGCCTCGACGATTTTGGCTCTTCCGTGCGCCCTGGCCTTTGCCACAGCCTCTGTGATTGAGCCAACCAATCTGAGATGATTGTCCTTTATCAGGTACTGGTCGTACAGCCCCTCCCTGTGCCGCTTCCCCCCGCCCAGCTCCACCGCGTCTTTCTCCCACTTCCTCAATCCGGGGGTTGTCTTTCGGGTGGCCGCGATATTGACCTTCGGATTGACTTTCCTGCACGATTCCAGCAGTTCTCTGGTAATGGTCGCAATGCCGCTGAGCCGCTGGATGAAGTTCAGAGCAAGCCTCTCGGTGCCGAGCAGAGCGGATGCCTTTCCCCCGATAGTCATGATGGCATCGCCATTCTTGGCCCTCTGCCCATCCTTGATTTGCATTCTCACATCAAGCTCGGCATGCCCGAAAATCTCCGCGGCCACATCCATTCCAGCGACAACACAATCCTGCTTTGCGAGAACCACAGCCTCGACAATCTGCTCGCCGACGAGGGCCTGGGTGGTGATGTCGCCATCACCGATGTCCTCTGCAAGGAATTCATGGGGCGCTCTCATGCGCTCAACCATGCCATCTTCGATAATATACTTTCTCATCTCAAAAATCTTCCGCGCCAGGAACCACGACCTCGTCAGTTTCCAGGCGGAAAAACACGCCCATCTTCTTCAATATCTCATGGACCTTGTCCGCGAAGTAGATGGTATCGTCAACAGTTGCGTTCTTGCCCCATTCATAGACGAAATCATAATTCCCCGTGCATGGCTTGAACCCTATCATCTGTAGCCTGTCCACTATCTCGGAAGGCCTGTTTCCCTCTGTGCTGAACATGACGGTGAGGTATGTTTTCATTGGGTATGAATAAGCCGAGAGATTATAAAATACTTTTGTGCGCTTTATCAAACGCTGAATGCCGGTAACGTTCTTATCTCAATAACCGTATGCGGGTCCATGAAGCCCAAGGTGCATGATTCATGCTATGTTCACAGGACTGCGGTGATAGTCGGCGACGTCACCATATCTGAGGATTGCGGCATCTGGCCCAATGCCGTGATAAGGGGCGACGAAGCAGCCGTCACCATCGGCAGGAACTCCAATGTCCAGGATTGCTGCGTCATCCATGTGACAACAGACACGCCGACCCGAATAGGCGAGAATGTCTCCCTTGGCCATGGCTGCGTGGTGCATGGCGCGACAGTGGAGGACAATGTCATAATCGGCATGAACGCAACCGTGCTGAACAGGTCCGTGGTTGGCCGCGGCTCGGTCGTGGCCGCCGGCGCTGTTGTGAAGGAGGGGGCCATTATCCCGCCGGGCAGCCTGGTGGCCGGCGTGCCGGGCAAGATGGTTCGGGAGAGCGACCCTTCCCTGGAGGCCTATGCCGTGAAGAATGCCGCCACCTATGTGGACCTGGCCCGGCGCCATAAATCTGGCGAATTTTCAACGCATCCATGAGACAATTTCTGCGCTCAACTGAAAACCTTTATAGATGCCTTCCAAATATCGCGTGAGGTTAATCCCATGTCTCACAAACGATTGTTGATACCCGGGCCGACAGAGTCCCCGGTGGAGATTCTGCAGCAGCAAACGAAGTGGTTGATCGGGCACAGGAGCGCGGAATACACCGCCCTGTACACTGGCGTGATTGAGAAACTCGGCAAGTTCTTCGAAACGAAAAGAAATGTGGCCACACTCACCGCGTCCGGGACGATTTGGATGGACATCACGGCCCGCAACATGGTGAAGAACCGCGCATTGGCGGGCGTATGCGGCGCTTTCTCCGACAGGATGTACAAGACCATCCAGGATGCCGGAAAGCCCGTGGACCTGCTGAAGGTAGAGCCGGGCAAGGCCATAAAACCGGAAATGGTCATGGAGGCGCTGGCCAAGGCGGAATATGACACTGTCGCGATAGTCCACAACGAGACCGCCACCGGCGTGCGCAACCCAATCGAGGACATCGGCAAGGCCATCAAGAAGGAATATCCCGATATCATATTCGTGGTTGACACGGTCTCATCCGCGGGCGGCGATTACCTGGTGCCCGAGAAATTGAATGCGGATCTAATGTTCACATCCACCCAGAAGTGCTTCGCGCTTCCGCCAGGCCTTTCCATCGCATTCTATTCCGATGCGGCCGTGGACAGGGCGCGCTCGGTTCCGGGCCGCGGCCATTACACGGACCTCATGGCCATCCATGACTATTACCAGAAGAAGAAGCAGAACCACACCACGCCGAACGTCAGCCTGATTTACGCTCTCGATTACCAGCTGGACAGGATGCTCAAAGAGGGGCACCAGGCAAGGTACGAGCGCCATCTGGCAATGGCCGAATTGACCAGGAAATGGGCGTCAAAGAAGATGAAGATGTTCCCGGAGCCTGGATATGAATCCGTGACAGTCTCGACGATAGCCAACACCCTCGGGAAGGACATAGGCGCCCTGAACAATGAACTGGGCAAGAGGGGGTACCAGATTGCCAACGGCTACGGGGACCTGAAGGAGAAGACGTTCCGCATCGGCCACATGGGCGAATGGACCCCGAACGAGATAAAATCCCTGCTGTGGCATATCGACGACATCTGGGGTGAATGAGATGAAGATACTTGTTTCCGATAAGCTGGCAGCGGAAGGCGTGAAGAAGATGGAGGCGGCAGGCCACGAGGTTGTGAAAGCATGGGACGAACCGAAAGAAAAACTGCCTGAACTCATCAAGGACTGCGACGCCCTGGTCATCAGAAGCGCCACCAAAGCCACCAAGGCGCTCATCGACGCCGCGCCCAAGCTCAAGGTCATCGGCCGCGCCGGAATCGGCCTGGACAATGTGGACGCGGAGTATGCGAAATCAAAAGGAATCAAAGTTGTCAACACACCCACAGCCACGACCATCTCGGTTGCCGAACTGACGTTCACGTTCATACTGGCATCCTGCAGGGACATAGTCGCCGGCACCAACACGACCAAGGCCGGGAAGTGGGAGAAGAAGGCGCTGAAGGGCAAGGAGGCCTACGGCAAGACCCTTGGAATCGCAGGCATCGGAAGGATAGGCCAGGCCGTCGCGGAGCGCGCGGTCGCTTTCGGCATGAAAATCATCGCCTACGACCCCTATGTGAAGAGCGACAAGTACGAGAATGTCTCTCTGGACGACCTTGTGGCCAGGAGCGACTTCATCACGCTGCATCTGCCACTCACACCCGAGACCAAGCACATGATATCCGGGAAGCAGTTCGACGCCATGAAGCCCGGCGTGGTCATACTCAATGTGGCCAGGGGCGGGACCATTGACGAGGCCGCACTATACGACGCCATGAAGTCCGGCAAGGTCCGGGCCGCATGCCTGGACGTTTTCGAGGCAGAGCCGCCGGCAGGCAGCAAGCTCCTGGAACTGCCCAACCTCATCTGCACCCCGCACATCGGCGCCCAAACCGATGAAGGCCAGCTCAGGGCCGGCGTCATGGTGGCCGAGGCCGTCATCGAAGAACTAAGGAAGTGATGCAATGGTGACGGTAAGGCCGTTCCCGGGCCTGAGGCCGAAGAACAACCTTGCTGAAAAGGTCGCGGCGCCGCCCTATGACGTGCTGGATTCAAGCGAGGCCAGGGAGATGGCCAAGGGAGATGCCCTGACTTTCCTGCACGTCAACAAGCCCGAAATTGACTTGCCTCCAGAGACTGATCCGTACAGCGATGCGGTCTATGCGAAGGGCGCGGAGAACCTCAAGAAATTCATCGCGGACGGCACAATGTCGCAGGACGGCAGCCCCAGATTCTATTTCTACCGCCAGATAATGAACGGCCATGCCCAGGTGGGCCTGGTCGCCACGGTTTGCGCGGTGGAGTACAACAAGGGCCTGATAAAGAAGCATGAGTTCACACGCCCGGACAAGGAGAATGACCGGGTGCGGCACATCATGGCGCTGAACGCCCAGGTCGGGCCCGTGTTTCTGACTTATCCGGATGATGCGGAACTCAACCGCATCCAGGCAGATGTGTGCTCTGAAAAGCCGGAATGCGATTTTGTTTCCAAGGACGGGGTCCGGCACACGGTCTGGCCGATTCCTGATGGCATGAACCCGAATATTGAGAGCATATTCAATGAGATACCGAATCTCTATGTTGCAGACGGCCACCACAGGAGCGCGGCCGGTTCTATCGTGGCCAAGAAGAGGAGGGACGCCAACCCCAAGCACACAGGCAATGAGGAGTACAACTATTTCCTGGCAGTCATATTTCCCAAGAGCCACATGAGGATAATGGCCTACAACCGCGCAGTCATGGACCTCAACGGCCTGGGGGAGAAAGAGTTCCTGCAGCTGGTGGGTGACAAGTTCACCATAAAATCCAACGCACCCGCCAGTCCCGGAGCGGTCCGCTCATTCTCGATGTACCTCGGCGGAATGTGGCATTCGCTGGAGCCCAAACCCGGCAGCTATCCGGAGACGGACCCGGTCAAGAGCATCGATGCCAGCATCCTCCAGGACAATCTCCTGGGCCCCATCCTGGGCATTGACAACCCGCGCACAAACACCCGGATAAAATTCATAGGCGGGATACGCGGCACCGGAGAACTGGAAAAGCTTGTGAATTCCGGCAAGTTCAAGGTTGCGTTCTCCCTGTACCCGGTAACGCTGGACCAGCTGTTCGCGGTGGCGGATTCGGGCAATGTCATGCCGCCGAAATCCACGTGGTTTGAGCCGAAGCTGAGGTCCGGGCTCATGGTGCACATGATATGAGGCCGCTGAAAGCCCGGATTTGCGGGTGCCCTCAAGCGCACACAAAAGGATGAGAGAAAAGCCAGCTGTGCAAGAGTTTGGTGTTTGGGGGCCACTGTGATGGATGACCGGTGCCGAAGCTTTGGAGCCGGGTTGTGTGCCGGTTTAAACACCCCCCTGCCCTCGCAACGAATCGCAAGCGATTCGTCTCGTTCGGATTGATGTTTAGAAAATGTGAGTGGCTACAATCCTCATACAGGCAGGGCCCCCAAAGGATGATGACGTTAATCGGTCAACTGGCCTGGCTCGTCCAGCCAGGTCCACAATATCGCCGAATTCAAAATTCGGCTAAGTCGCGACGAGGTATCGTCGCTCCCCCCGCCCTCTTGCTTGCAGAATGCTGGGAGCAGGCGGGGCATGATGGGGAGGGACGGTGCCATTTTGCAGTCTTTGGCAATTCGGGTGTTGAAGGATGATTATGGTCGAACTTTTGTGTGCGCTTGTCGGGCACCCGCTCAACCCGGTTCAGGGCCCCGCCCCCCCTACATCCCTTCGAAACCCTTTTATCCAATGTTTCGTTTATCCCTTTCGGGAAGCAAACCTCTATTATGTGGGCAGAATCCATCACGATAAACTCTTCCCCACTTGGGCATGGAAAATCTCTCTCCAACCTCGGGTGTTTTGCACCCGAAACCATGCCCGTATTTTTTATTTAGAATACTTTCGCCCACCCCATCTGCCCATTTATATATCGAGACGGCATTCCTTGATTTCATGAAGAAAGAGGATGCGGAAGAGAACGCCCTCGTGGTGTTTCAGGGCAAGGGCATACGCAGGACATGGCATGATGGAGAATGGTACTTCTCAGTGGTTGACGTGATTGGGGTATTGTCCGACAGCGTGAACCCGAGCGATTACTGGTATAGACTGAAGCAAAGGGAACAGGAAAGCTCTGGAATTGAGTTATCGACATTTTGTCGACAACTGAAATTGAAATCCACCGATGGCAAGGCCTATAAAACGGACTGTGCGAATGTCGAATCGATGTTTCGCATAATTCAGTCAATTCCATCAAAGAATGCCGAACCTTTCAAGCAATGGCTCGCTCGTGTCGGTTACGAGCGTGTCCAGGAAATCGATAACCCGGAGCTTGCCCAGGCCCGCATGAAGGAGCTCTATCGTGCCAAAGGATATTCCGATGATTGGATAGAGAAGCGGGTCAGAGGCATTGTCGTGAGGGACGAGCTGACAGATGAATGGAAGAATCGCGATGTGGGAACTCCCAGGGAATTCGCAATCCTGACCGCCGAAATATCCAAGGCAACCTTCGGCATGACCCCGAGCGAATACATGCGTTTGAAGGGTCTGGAAAATGAGAATCTGAGAGACCACATGAATGACTTGGAACTGATTTTCACCATGCTTGGGGAGGGGGTGACGACCGAGGTTACCAGGTCCAAGGATTCCCAGGGTTATTCCGAATGCAAGACCGCCGCCAGGGACGGGGGAGAGGTAGCTGGTAACGCCAGGAAGGATGCAGAGAGAAGAATCGGCGGCAGCGTAATTTCCGATGAGAATTACAAACAAATGCCCGAGAACAAGGCAAGACAGATTGCTGGAAAAAAGAAAAAAGAGATTGAATAAATGCAAATATTATTGTCGATTAAGCCAGAGTTCGTTTCGAAGATGTTCAAGGGTGAGAAGCGCTTTGAGTTCCGTAAACAGATTCCCAAGTCTGGTATCGATAAAGTGTACATATATGAATCGTCTCCCACACAGAATATTGTAGGCTGGTTCTCAGTAAACCGGATTATTTCGGGACATCCAGATTATGTCTGGAATAATTGCAAAAAAGAAGGCGGGATAGGGAAAGACTTTTTTTATTCATACTGTGGCAATAAAGACATGGTACATGCTTTTGAGATTAAAGAAATACATAAATTCATCCAGCCAGTTAATCCATTTGCCGGTTCAAAGAGCTTCATACCGCCGCAGAATTTCATGTATCTAAATAATTCTAATGCGTATGCAAATATTCCTGAAGAAATGATATCTGGGGATGAAAATAGGATAAATTGACCGTGTCAATACTTTCACCCACCCCCATCAACCCTTAAATACCCCGAAATCCTATTTATCATTCAAAGGAGGTACTCCATGGCAAAATCTCGAAAACCCAAGACATACATGCGCACAGGCGGCCAGGTCGGCGAGATAGCGGCGCGTGCCGCTGCAGCTGAATCTGGACCGGTTGGTTCATATCTTGCGGGTAGGCTGGGCAACAAGGTCGGAAGGCGCGTCGGGCGAAGGATACGGCGGTAATATGGAAATCAAAGAATTCCTCCGCACCCACTGGCCCCGCATCGCCATCGCTCTTACCCTCATCATAGGCATTTCCCTTTTCCTACAATTCTTCATCATCCCGCAATACACCCCTCAATCCGCCTATTTCCGGCAATACCCTGTGGACGTATTCCTGGAGGTGGAGGAGCCGCTGCCCGTTGAGACTGTCAAGCTGCTGGCGCTGCTTTCCTTCGAATCCCTTAACGAGACCTTCGGGTACAGGATCAGCCTGGCAGGGGTTTCCACGTTTTCGGATGACGGCATCTGGAATTATTCCGATGAAATACTGGATGGGGTACTCTGGGGAAACCGCGTTGGGGGCTCCCACAGTTTAAGGTGGTCGGTCAAAGGCGGTTCCATGAGGATGACCATCAAGGCCTTTACCGGGGAAGGACCGCATAGGGATTATTTTGAAGTGCCTGGCGGGGCGCTGGGAATAAGCAATTACGGAGATAAAATCGGCTTGTTTTTCAATGAAACCGGTGACGATTTGACACATCAAAATATGTTGCGCAATATCAAAACTTACCTGCATGAGTTTGGCCATGCCTTCGGATTAAAACACAATCTAACTAGCCCGATGATGTACAGCCCAGAGGTTGACCCGGATAAAATCGGAGAGCCATCTTGGCCTTCAAGTTTTAGGGCAAGCAGTAATTCTGGAGTTGTGTATCCATATCCTGAGGGGACCGTGGAAGAAGCGTTAAACGATTTCAATATATATTCGATATCATCCAATCCTATTTGGCATTATCATGAAAGCCAGATGATGTATTTCAATTTCAGTTCTCCGAAAGAATGGGCACCGAATTCTCCGAACTGCACTGGCTTCGTCAACCAGAGCCATCTATGGTGCTTCATGGGCGAATATTCGGTGAACCTTACAGTTGTCTGGATGGATCGAACCATAGTGGATACTGAGGTGGGCTATTATTGGCACAATTACAGCCTGGAATGGTGTACAATCAACCTGGGCGGTTTTGAGGCGTTCTGGACAGAAGAAGAACTTCGGGAATGCAGAGGGGGATGAGGTACTACCAAAGAATGTACCTGGCACCCTGCCTTTCTAATCATGCCCCGCCTGTACGAACTTTGTAGTACCCCATTGATGTGCTAACATCAAAGTGAGTGAGACGATAAGTCTCCTGGCTTATACTCTGGCTTATCGTTGTACGAGGATTGTAGCACCCAGCAGTCTCTCGACATCAATCCGAGCCAGACGAGGCACAGCCTCGTCCTTTCTCAGCCTGAGGGCTTCGAGCAAGCCGAATTGAATACAATTCGGCGATGAGGGCGGGGTGATAATGCCAGATTTTTAAAATCTGGCTATTGTGATGCACAGCGCACATAAATCCCTTCAAGCCCTGCCTGTGAGGGCAGTGGTATGGGGCCTTACCCAACGATAACAGTGGCCCCCAATCTATCAGCTCTTGCACAGGGGACTTTTCTTCATCCTTTTGTGTGCGCTTGCCGGGCATCTGTCCATCGCCTCGCTCGCGCGTCCTATTCTGCCATATAAGCATTTATACCATACGGTTATTTTGGAGGTGCATCAATGACAGCAAAAGCAAATACTCACCGGTCGAGCATAATCGCCGATACTGCCTACAAGCAGTACGAGAAGCGTCTTTTGAAGGAGGTTCTGCAACTCCCGCCGCCCAAGCATGTGGCCATAATCATGGATGGCAACCGTCGCTTCGCCAGGGAGCTGGGCCTGGGCCCCGCAGAGGGCCATAAGGAAGGCAGGAACAAGCTGGAAGAGATATTGAACTGGGGCATGGAGGTCGGCGTCAAGATACTCACGGTTTACGCATTCTCCTCCGAGAACCTCTCCAGGAAAAAAGACGAGATAGACGAGCTGATGAAGCTCTTCGAGGAGAGTTTCTACAAGGTGGCAGACGACAAGCGCGTGCACAAGCACCGCATCCGCATCCGGGCGCTGGGCATGATAGACATCCTTCCGGAGAAAGTCCGCAAGGCCATAGCCCATGCCGAGGCCAGGACCAAGGATTACGATTCATACAACCTCAACCTTGCCATCGCCTACAGCGGCAGGGCGGAGATAATCCAGGCCATCAGGGAGATAGCCACCAAGGTGAAGGCCGGCGAGATGGAGATTGCCCAGATAGACGAGAAAACCTTTTCCGGCTATCTCTACACCAAGGAATTCCCGGACCCAGACCTAATCCTCAGGACCAGCGGCGAGGTGCGGGTGTCGAACTTCCTGTTGTGGCAGCTGGCCTATTCCGAGTTGTATTTTGTCGATGTTTACTGGCCCGGGTTCAGGAAGATTGACTTCCTCAGGGCCATAAGGTCCTACCAGCAGAGGGCCAGAAGGTTCGGGAAGTGAGCCATGGTCCGGAGCGAGCGCGTGCGGAAGAAATACGACCGGTGGAGCCGGTTCTACGACGCCTTCGACCTGGGCGGCGTCAATGACACGAAGAAGCTGGCAGTCGACATTCTGGAACTTTCCCCGGACTACCGGGTGCTGGATGTGGGCACCGGCACCGGCGCAATAATACCGTATATCGCGTCCAAGCTGGGCGCTGGCAAGGTGACAGGCATAGATTTCTCCAAGGCCATGGTAGAAAGGGCCAATGCCAGGATTCGGAAGCTGGGCCTATCGGAAAAGGCCGAGGCGGTTGTCGGGGACGTGACCGCGCTCCAGTATCCGGATGGGCATTTCGACGCCGCGCTGGCAACCTTCGCTTTCACATCCTTCCCTGAGCCGGAGAAGGCCATGCGGGAAGTGGCCAGAGTGCTGAAGCCGGGCGCGAGATTCTCCGTTCTGGACACGGGCAAGCCCCCGGGCAGGGCCACGCTGCGGTACCGGTACCTCAAGGCGGTGATGTGGCGCGCCGGGTTCACTGACATATCCCTGGACGTGCCGACTTTGCTGAAGAAAAATGGATTCAAACTGTTGAAGTTGCACAGGTTCAGCGGGAGTTATGCGTACCTGTGTTTGTGCGAAAAAGAATGAAGCCGCGGCCTCTCATGCAGGGCACCATGCCCCCGAGGAATGTTGTATTGAAACAATCTTTATCAGCCCTATTCACGTTAAATGGGGGAACTTGTGGCTGCTCAGTTGCTGCTGGAAAAACACTGGTTCGCATCCATGCGAAAATCTGGATGAGCGTCTGGATAGGACGATTTTCTCCAGCGAGGAATCGGGCCCCTCGCGTCGTACTGGGGTTGATTTCGGAGAGGTGGCGAACCTATACGGCTATTTGCCCCCCGTTACGTATACGCTGGCGTGCGCAGTACCCCAACATTATTGAGATTGTTTTTCCATCTTTGTCGTATTAATTGTTTGAATCCAAGTATCAGCGGCATCTCTTCCTGCTTTCCAGTGGGCAATGTTTGCTCCTATGGATATAAAATCGCCAACAATTGGAATAAAATTAATCTCTCGTATTGCTTGAATTCCGGCATCTACAGCATGTGCAGTGGCGACAGCATGTCCCCATCTATTTAATTTTACACGCAATTTTTCTTCTTTGCCACTCTCACTATCTAAATAATTTATATCAATGTGAAATCCGCTCATGATTGATGGTTTATCTACATTCCGAATGTGTTCATATGGAATTGACATATCAACACGACCAGAACCAGCAGCATGTGCAACCAAATGTATTACACTTGTTATGGCAAATCTCCCCTTGAATGCAATACGCCTATCAGTAACCACTAAATTTCCTTTTCGCATTTGATGCCCGAAGCCTTTAATCACAATTTCAGCATCGCCAATTAAGGCAAATTTTTCACCCGGTTCAGGCTCAACTTCATATGACATTATTTTCTCCTCCTTTTTTCAGTTTATTCCTATTGATATAGTATAATTTTACATTATTTATAGTTATTTAAAAAAAATGGATTTGTATTTATAATGGAATATTGGTGGGAATAATGCGCACGAGGCGGGCACACAGCTTTTCCTGTATATATCCGAGAACGCTCAGCACTTTAGGTTGAGATGAATCGGCATGAACAGTAACACGATACACCGCCATGCATCGTACATTTTCAAGCACATGAAATCAAAGCTTTTGATGGCGATAAAAGCCAGATGCAGTATTTCAGCTGATGTTGAATGCCGCTTTTAACATTTTCTATAGTCATGCGCACAAATAATCACTTATTCCTATACGTGAATTTGAGTGAATAAATTAGCGCATCACTATAACAACGCATTCGACAATGATGCGGTATCATTTAATAACTAAATACAGCATCATCTGGCTCGCAGCAATCTGCATGCAATCGGTGAATGCGATACCTAAATCTAAACATTAACAGCATTCGCCATGATTTCTGGCTTCACCATATCCGATTAATTAACAATAGCCAGAAATTGGCCTGACTCACGACTAAAAACAATAATGACAAAGTGAGCCAGACCTGAATCGGCATTTGGGAAACATTAGTGATTCACAGCGTAAAAAAACCCGTAATCGGCATTAGAGAAACGCTTTGATTACGGGTTTACAAAACGCTGTACCAATGAGTATATATTCTTGAAAATGCATATTATCCATCATGGACCTGTTCTCCCATGTCCTATGGACGTCCGTGCTGGCGCGCAACAAGCTGTGGCATGACGAGGCCATCCTTTTCGCGCTGCTTCCCGACACTGGCTTCCTTCTGATAATGGCGTACGTCCTGGTGGGCACGCCCATGAACGTGGGGTTCTCCGGAGCCATGGCCACCATGCCGGAGGCCTTCCTGGTGATTTATCATCTTCTCCACAGTTTCGTGGTGTTCGGCATCGCAGCCCTGGTCGTGTGGAAGCTCAAGCCGAAACTGCTCCCCGCAATGTCTGCCTGGGCGCTGCATATCTGCATGGACATACCGTTCCACGACGGTTTGTTCGGCACACGCATTTTCTACCCCATTCTTCCCGATTTCTACATCAGCGGCATAACCTGGGGCGATTATCGCGTTCTTGCGGCATCATATTTTCTGTTGCTGGCAACATGGTTCTACCTGGAGATGAGGGAACTGAGAAAGCACAGGCGCAGGGACCACTGGATACCGGACTGGATTGACAGGCTGGAACGCTTCGCCGCAGGGCTAATAAACCCCAAGCCCATTCCCGCGGCCCATGCAGCGCTCGGAGATAACCCCGGAGCATCTTGCCGGGTACCTGGAGAAGACGGCCAGCGCCCTGAAGAAGGTGAGGATTGCAGCGCCCGAGCCGTCCCACCACAGGAAGCTGGCTGAGGATTTCCTCTCAATGGCGAAGGCATATTTTGACGATGCCAAGCATTTCCAGTCGGAGGGAGACCTGGTGAATTCCTTCGCCTGCGTGAACTACGCGCATGGGTGGCTGGACGCCGGCGCCCGCCTTGGCCTGTTCGATGTCGGCGGCGATGATAAATTATTCACGCTGAGCGAATAATCACAGAATATGGGCGCCCAGTTCCGAGACCCGCGTCCGTATGACAGTGCCCCACCCCTTGAATTTCTCCTCGATGGCATCCGCATTGCCAAAGGCGAACACGGTGTTTCCCAGCATCACCATGCTGCCCTTCCCCAAGCCGTTCAGCTTCCCCATGACAGTCACCATCTTCTCGGTGGCCAGCCCAGTGTCCCTGGCGAACATCCATGAAATATCTACGAACTCATCGAAGCCGGGCAGGTTCTCGAAATCGCTCAGGCAGATGTTGCCGGAGTCGCGGATCCTGGTCCTGGCATCGAAGGAAGAGAGAATCTCGGAGGTCTTTATGGGCTGCCCGAGAATGCAGAAAACCACCTCTTGCTGCGGAAACCTCAGCCGCTCCAGCTCCCCGTGCGGCGGTATGCCCGGCTCAAGCCTGTGAACGAACCCCCCCACGCTCTGGGCGACAGCATCCCCCAGGCCGGTCCTGTTCTCGACTTCCGCGACATGCGTGGCCCTCAGCGCAGCATATTTCGGGTCCTGGATGCCCAGCTCAACCGCGGCGGCCAGGCAGGCCGCGAACGTTCCGGCCGCGCTCATCCCGAAGCCCTGGCCCATGGGTGCCTGGTGCTCGATCCTGACAGTGAAATGCCTCTCGGGGGCCAGCATCTCCAGCGCCCTGCGGGTGACTGGCGCCTCCTCTAACTTATCCCCGAAGAATATCTCCGTTTCATCTGCGACTGACACGTCGGCGAGAGCGCCCAGCTCCACGCAGAAACCCGCGCCCCTGGAGCCCTTCTTCTCCGGCATTGTGGCCACATCCTCTATGGCGAAGAAACCGGTCACGTGCCCGGGGCAGAACGCCTTCATATCAGCCCTCCAGGACCATGCCGAATATTGCCTCGGCCAATTCGTTTTTGGAGCCCTTGAAATCTCTGCCCCTCTTTCCCGGCGCGAGGATGAGAGCGATAGTGTTCTCCGCCTTCACATCCTCCAGCCGGTTGGCCACCATGAGGTCGAGGCCATGCCGTTTCATCCTGTCTCTGGCACGCTTCTCCAGTTCCTTGATGGTGATGCCAGTCTCGGCCTTGAAGCCGATTATTATGCATGTTTTCGGCAGCAGCCCCAGAATCTTGCCGGCCGGCTCCAGTTGCAATCGTACAGATTTGCCGGAAGGGATTTTCCCCTTTGCGGGCTTCAAGGTGAAATCGGATATGGCCGCAGGCACGATGATGATGTCGGCCTTGGCCTTCGGTGCCATCCTCTTCAAGTCGTTAACAGAGCCGAATCTTTTTACGGTGGCGAATTCGGGGATGGCGAGGCCTTCGCCCGCCCAGGCCTCAACGGCCGCGCCCCGGCGGTATGCCTCGATTGCCAGGGCAATGCCGGTTCTGCCGGAGGATGCATTGGATATGAACCGGACATCGTCGATTGCCTCTCTGGTGGACCCGGCGATTATCAGGACGCGCTTCCCCCCCAAATCCCTGGGCCCGGCAGCTCTGAGCACCTCCCAGATTATCTCGTCCCGGGTGGCCATCTTCGCCTTCTTCTCTTCGAGCCTGGGACCCACGAAAGTCACGCCCGCGGACTTGAGCTTCTCAACGTTCTCCATAATAATTTTATGATTGTACATGGACCCGTGCATTGCCGGGACTATGATGATGGGCATCTTGGACCCCATGGCGCAGCTGGCCATTGTCGTGACGGAAGTATCGTCAATGCCGTGGGCAATCTTGGAAATCGTGTTTGCGGTGGCAGGGGCAATCAGGAGGACGTCGGCCCGGTACTTGGAATCGCCGCACAGCTCCACGTGCTTGATGGCGCCGTCCAGCTCTATTATCGGCTCGTGGCCGGTGGCAAAATGGACAGCATCAGGATGGATAATCCTGGTAGCGGCATGGCTCATCACAGGAATAACTTCGGCGCCATGCCTGGCGAGCTCCCTGGCCAGCTTCACAACCTCGACGGCCGCTATGCTGCCGGTGATGGCCAGCACTATGCGCTTTCCAGCGAGAAAGTCGCTGGCGCTCCTTCGTATCTCGTTTATGGGATGCATGGATGACCATAGATTCATGCCCCTTTTTAAAGGTTGCGAGCGGGGACAGACGGGCTCTGAGCCTGCACCGGACACATCTATTTCTTCATTCCTGTGATGCGTTTCACTTCTCTGTCGAAATCAGAAATATATTCCATGTCCTGAATTACGCGATATTTGTCATATTCTTCTTCCGCTTTAAGCCTGGCTTCTAGCATCGTAACTTTACCCTTGTCATTCAGGATTGGATAGTTCGATAGTTCCAGGAATCCATTCAGGAAATCCGCCCATTCACGCATGGTGGTGATGGTGCGCCTATCTGCGCGATTCTCAGCTAGGTCCAGGTAGGCAGAAACGATTCGATTAAGTTCCTTTATATGGGCTTCGTTTAGGTAGTTTTTTGCCACCGAAACATCAGATTTCTGAATTTTTCCATCCGGTGATTGTTTCCAATTTGTCAGTCCCATGTGCGGTTTTTCCGCGTTCGCCGACTCGTAGATTATCTCGGCAGCGGTCTTTCCAGTTATGGCCCAGTGAAGCTTGTTCTGGACACCTGCGAAGAAATCCTTTGTGACGGGCGAGTTTTTATCATAATCCGCGGCAAGTGAGTAGATGTCCGTAATCTTCTGGTAGAACCTGCGCTCGCTGGCCCGTATCTCCCGGATTCTCTCAAGCAATTCCTCGAAATAATCTTTTCCGAACACATTACCGCCCTGCTTGAGCCGCGCGTCGTCCAACACGAACCCCTTGACAATGAACTCCCTTAGCGTACTTGTCGCCCATATTCGGAACTGCGTGGCCAGGTGGGAATTCACCCGATATCCAACTGCGATGATTGCATCCAGGCTGTAGAATTTAGTGCTGTAGTTCTTCCCGTCCTGGGCAGTATGTTCCAAAATGGAACTTACTGAATTTTCCGCCAACTCGCCACTTTCAAAAATGTTCTTCAGATGCTTTGTAATTGCTGGCCTTTGAGTGCCAAACAGCTCTGCCATGGCCTTCTGCGTGAGCCACACAGTTTCATCCTTCAGGTACACCTCTATCTTCACGTTGCCTTCGGCATCGGTGTAAAGGATGAAATCAGACAATTTGTCACCCTCATCAATCATGGAATTTGGTAATGCCGTTTCTGTATATAAATTGGGAGAGGGGGTGGGCGAAAGTGTTTCCGAGACCGCGCGCCACAGAATTATTAATGGTGATAATGATGCCCAGGCGTTCCGTGATGACACCAGGGAGATGAGCCGCAAGGCGATGATTGACCCTATGAGTGCTGAGAACATCATCCCCATCGTGATTTCGGGCCGGATTCACCATCCTCCCAACATGTTCGCCTCTCTCCAAAACATTATTACAACTCACCCGTTACCCATCGGGTGTGAATATTCGTGGTGCAAACAGAGCCAATGGGGATTGAGTGTAGGAAATGTGGCGGAAAGAATGTCAATGTTTTCGAGGACAAGACCGGGCATTGCCTGGATTGCAACGATGCATTCGCGGATGTGAACGAGTATCTGCAGCGCCCCAAATACAATTCACCCAAGGAATTGTACGTTCCTGATTCGGGAAATCCTGTGAGCCAGCCAATGTCTTTCAAGAAAATCGCCGCAATATCGGTTGTGATAATAATCATATTGGCCAGTATTGGATTTATATATGCAAAATACCACTTTAATCCAGTTATTGCGTTCGATGATGGTGATTTGGTTTTTTTTGGTGAGTATCCATCCGTTCCCTCTGAATTAAGATGTGTGAATGTAAAGAGCGATGTATTGTGGGGCGAGTTTAGTCCGTTTATAGATAACAGCATAATTCAAACTGTTCAAATTTCTCCCACAATCGAGAATCTAGCCAAGCAATTTGTAGACCACTATTCCAGTGAATACGAGCGCATCGAAGCAACGTATAATTTTGTTGCCAAGTCCATAAAATACGACTCTTCTGTCGATAGATATCAATATCCAGTCACCACGCTGCAAACAAAAAAAGGCGTTTGCGCTGATTATGCATCCCTGCTCGGGTCACTCTTGTATGCCGAAGGGATAAAGGATATTGCGTTCATATTTACCAATTCAACGCCGCCGCATGTTTATGTCACCGTTAAATTATCTAATTATGTGAAAAGCTATAATGCAATGGAAGTGGACATCAGAACGATGATAGGCGACAATTGGATTGCCATGGACCCAACTAATACTGTCGACGGCGGCTACTTTCCTTTCCGTGAATTCAATTCGGCCGACGATTCTCATCGTGAGGTTGTTACAATAGTAAAAATACCTGTCTTTGGCTGTGTTTATGATTTGGATTGTGACTTGTCCTCAGATGATCCAGAATTGGGCAATTGCTGGAATATTGAATGTGAGCTGATGGCCTTTGGCCATGGTAAAGATAATGATGTTAGCTTCACATTCCAATGGTATGAAAATGATGTATTGGCAAGTGCCCATAAAATTGATTTGGCCAGTCAAAATGAATTTGGTATCAAAATACATAATTTTAAATTGGACATCACCGAAAGCTTTGCAGAGAACTATTCAGAAAACGACACCATGCATTTAGGCATGGTGATTGCACCCTAAGCCATCTCGTTCCTTGCCTCTCCCCTCCTTTTTCTTATTATAAACCGAAAAACTTATCTATTTTGGTATGTATATACTTATTTACTAAGATGAACGAAAGACAGTTCCTTGAGTTCGCCAGTCAGGCCCCGGTATTCACCACGAGGCAGGTAGCGGCAGCCCTGGGCGACCGAGAGTATTCCTGGGTGTTCCTGAACAGGATGGTCGGCAGGGGGCTCATCAGGCGGCTGAAACGGGGATATTACACTGCCCACGAGGACCCTGTCATTTATGCCAGCCATATCCATCATCCATCATACATCTCGCTCTGGTACGCTTTCCAGCATTACGGGACAACGACCCAGCTTCCGGAGAGAATCGAGGTCATGGCCAGGAAATCTGGGGTCGTGGATAAGGTCGAACTCATCAGAACCAACGAGATATGGGGCTACGGGCAGATCAATTACAGCGGCCACAGAATTTTCATGGCAGACCTAGAGAAGGCAATCATAGACGCAATCGAGACAGAGAGAGTGCCTGTCGACGAAGTGATGAATGCAATCCAAAACGCAAACATGAAAAGACTGGAGGAATACGCCCTGAGGATGCCCGTTAGCGCCATGAAGAAGATCGGATATGTGGCGGAAATGGCCGGCCACCCGCTCGAAGTTCTGTTCGACAGGGTGAAAGAAGACCGGAATTATGCCAGATACCATGCGGCAGAAAGCGGCAACAGATGGAGAGTGAGGAAATGATAGGTATGCAGGAGCTTCGGAGAGTGGCCAGGACCAAGGGCATAACCAACATGAGCTATGCCGAGAAGGATTACTTCCAGGAGATACTGCTCCTCGGGATATCCAGGGAAGCGCCGGAATTGGCATTCAAAGGCGGGACCTCGCTCTACAAACTCCATGGCCTGGACAGGTTCTCCGAGGACCTGGATTTCACCGGGGAGGTCTCTGAAAAGCAGATCAAAGCTATTGCTGGTTATCTCGAAGATTTCGGGTACCCGACAAAGACAATGAGGAACAAACCGAAAGCCGGGCTGCTGCTGACATTCGCCTCCGAGGGGTTCCTGTACCAGGGAACGCCCGAAAGCATGGCCAGGGTGCAGATGGACATCAGCCCGGGCGAATTGATGCTGGAACCGGAATGGAAGCAGATTTTCCCCCTCTATCCGGACATTCCCAGCTTCCGGGTGAAGGCCATGTCCCTCCAGGAGGTCCTTGCGGAGAAACTCAGGGCTATGACAGTCAGGAAAAAAGCCAGGGACGCTTACGACATCTGGTTCATGCTCAACAGAGGGGTGGAATTCGATAAAAAACTCACCCAGAAAAAACTGGACATGTACGAACTGAAATTCGGCAAGAAGCTCTTGGAAGAGACCCTGGCGGATGTCAAAGCCTCCTGGGGCCGGGAACTGAGGGCGCTGATGGCGGCTCCGCCAGACTTCGAGAGAGTGAAGGCGGAGATTATGAAGATTACATAGAGAACCCACTTGCCCACAGTGCTATGGACAAGAAAAAAAAATTCAAACCTCTCTCAGCCTCTCCAGTATCCTCACCATGGCCTCTGTGTCCCTCTCGCAGTACTTCAGGAGGGCTGCGCGAATCTTCTCCTTCTCTTCTTCCTGGGCCTCTATCATCCTGGCGAACTGCACCATGGCCAGGCCGCCGTCCTGAATGTCCAAATCCTTGTAGCTGAGCTCCGGTACCATGACTGGCAGCACATTCTTGATGCTGTACTTGCCAAGGAACCGCGCATCGGCATAATAGTCCTTGAATATCTTTGCCATGTCCCAGAGCCTGGCGATGGCCCTGTCCACCCTGTTCCGGTGCTGGGGGAACGCGTTCGCAAGCTCTTTGAACCTTGCTTCCTCGAAACCCGTGTAAACAGCTATCGGCCCTTTCTCCCCGAGGTCGCCTAGCAATGTCTCCAGAAGCGGCAGCCTGGGGTCGCCAGCATTGTCCCACAGGAATTCCTTGTGTGTTAATTTTCCATTATCCAGGATGTGGAGCGAGTACTGGAAAGTGACGACATCGTACGGGCTCATGCCCTCGTGCCTGGGCATTGCCCAGTTTATGGTCTCGAAGTCCAGGAAATATATGGGCTCCTCCAGCCTGGCCAATTCGGCTCTCACAGCCTGCCTGTCTATTACCGGTTTTCCAGTCCTCCAGGCCTGCACGAACGCCTTCTGGTTGGCGTTCAGCGCCAGGTCGGGAAGGTCCTTGAGCTCGACTATGCCCTGCTGGTACAGCGGCCATCTCTTCCTGTAACCGGGGATGTTGAATATCGATAATTCCGGGATATTGGCCCAGCACACGCTTTCCAGCGGGCATTCATGCGGCTTCGCGCAGTGGGGGCCGATGTCTGTTTCCGGGAGATTCCCCGCTTCTGCCACTCTCTTCATCTCCTCCACTTGGGCGGGGATGCCGGGAAGCAGCGCCTCCGCCTCCTCGGTGCAGTCATCGGTGACGAATAAATCGCCCTTCGGGTGCACGTAATCGGCGTTGAGAGTCACCAGGCACGTCCTGCCGATGCGGTATCCCGCCCCCTCGACTATCCATCTCTGGATTGCGATGTCGGGGATGTGCTCCGGCTTCCGGGATTTCGTGCTCTTGACCTCGTAGATGTTCAGGATTCCGTTGCCGGGATTGTGGAGTATGTCCACCTTGCAATGGACGCCATTGTGCTCGAAAGACGCTTCGTAGATATACTTCACCCCCTCTTTGATGGCTTCTTTCGTTCTCTTCACTGCAGCGTCCAGCGGGAACGGCTCCACCCTCTCCCCGCCCGGGAACATCTTCGTCGCCTCCGCGCCCACGAGCCCGCCCTGGTCCAGCCTGAACTGGGTCGCGGCATCGAACGGCGGCATCCGGTCTCTCAGATTCACCGAGTAATAGAACAGCTTAGGGCACTGGAGGAAGTCCATGTACCGGGACTTGCTGAGGGTTGCCTTCATGGGCACGGTATTGGTATGATTCGATAAAAGGGTTGGGAAGGAGACGAAGTCCCCGCCCCCCTTTCACAACTTTTCCCATGTTATTTCTTAACCGATATATACCGTGAAACACCTATTGGGCATTAGGAAGGTGTGAATGGTGCTGTACAGGAACCACAGGGAGTATGGGCGGCAACATGCGGGGCAGGAACTCGGGCTCCTCAAGAGTTGGCTCAGCGGTCAGTCCGGCAACGAGAGCCTGAGGGCATGGCTCGGCTCCATTTACGCCTGAGCATTCACGATGGACTCTTCCCCACTCGGGTGATGCTGTTCTCCCCGGATAAAAGGCATCACCCTTTTTTATAACCCCGCAGTAAGAAAGATTTATACATCCTGAAGCCCATTATGGCATTCGCGTACGGGTGTAGAGGGACATGACCAGCAAGGCTGCGCTTCTGAGGATAATAGAGGACAACGAACAGCTGCAGCAGGACGGCCCTGGCCCGGCCCGCGTCCTGGTGATGTCCGGGCCGCCTCTTTCCGGGAAATCCTACTTGGTCGGCCTGATTGAGAAAAGGGTGCCGGGCAGCTTCATACTGGTGCGCTCGGACGAAGTGCGCCCGATTGTCTCGAAATGCCTCGGGCGCCAGCGCCCGGCATACGATGCCATCGAGCATGCCGCGACATTCATAGTGGCCAGCGAGTTCATCAGGGCTGGCCTTTCAATGAATTGGCCTGTCATAGCCGACGCCACCAACCCGAAGGAGGAATTGCGCAGGTGGGCCTATCAGCCGGCAGACGACCTGAAGGCCAGCGTCATTGTCGTTTTCATGGAGGTAACCGATAAAATCGCCATATCCAGGCTGACAGAGCGGGACAGGGATGGCTCTGCCGCGACATACAGCATCTACATGAAACTGAAGTGCGAGATGGAGCCCATAGACAGATGCACGAAACCCTATGTGGTCATCAACTCTGATGGCGACCTGCGGCCTTACGCAAAGGATCTGGCCAACTGGCTCACAGGCAAGGCAGACACGGTGCCGGGGCTCAGGCAGAAAGGCGGGAAGGCGCTGCGCCCCCCAACCAAGAAGGAGGGCGGGCGCCTGGACTTCTACACCGGGGAAGTGATTGGGTAGCGCCCCTCTTCACACCCGCAACAATTAAGGAATGAACACAATCAAGGCCTTGCCATGAAGCTGCTTCTTGCATATCCGCCGTTCTGCACGCCCACGGTGCCGCCGCACTCCATCACCTATCTGGCATCTTCCATCTCTGCAAATTCGGACATTGACGTGAAATGCCTGGACCTGAACGCCAGGTTTCACAGGACGAGATTCCCCGCCCTGTACAAGCGGCTGGAAAAGGCCGGTGACAGCATCAACCCATATTCCGAGATGCTGGAGAAATACTCCAGCAGCGCGAAGAAGGTTCATCGGGAGAACAACCTGAAGATGGCCAAGGGAGAGGCACCGGAATTATTTGGGGAGATGTTGGACTTAATCTTGAAAGAAGAACCGGACGCGGTCGGTTTCAGCGTTGTCTACAACAGCCAGATATTCTACGGCCTCAAAATCATACAGGAATTATCTGAAAGGGGAATAAGATGCGTTGCCGGGGGGCCGGCCGCGAATCGTTTTGTGGCGGAAAAGGTAACTGTGCTGAAGGATGAAAAGGAACTTCTGGCATGCCTCACAGGAAAGGAATCCCACAAGGAAAACTACGCCCTGGATTTCAGCCAGTACCCCGAAAGGGATTATCTCTCAAAAGAGATGATATACCCCATCCGCAGCTCCTGCGGTTGCAACTATCGGGGCTGCGCCTTCTGCACCCATCACGGCGGCGTTCCTTACAAAGAGATAGACATGAGTAATATTACAGAGATAATTCAGAAGAACAACATCCGGAATCTGTTCTTCATAGACGACACAATCCCGGCCAAGCGCCTCAACGAGCTGGCCAAAGCCCTCGCTCCCCTCAACGTGAGATGGTGGTGCCAGACCCGGCCCACGGCAGACCTTCTGGGGCATTTCCCGGAACTGAGGAAAGGGGGGTTGGCATCCCTATCCCTCGGCGTGGAATCGGGCAGCCAGCGGATGCTGGATTTGATGGGAAAGGGAACGGAGGTCCATGACATCGAGAAAGTGCTGGCAGAGAGCCACGGGGCCGGGATAAAGAACATAGTGTTCATCATGTTCGGGTTCCCGGGAGAGGATGAAGAATCATTCATGGAGACCATGGAATTCCTCAGAAGGAACAGGGAAAACATCGACATAGTCTCGGCATCGGTATTCGGGCTCCAGGAAGGCAGCTACGTGTACGCCCATCCGGACGAGTTTGGAGTGTACGGCATCCGCAGGTATGGCACCCCGCTCGGGGAGAGCATCGGCTACAGGGTGAGAACAGGTCTCAGCGAGAAGCAGGCCAAGGTCATGAAGGAATCCGTCGCCCGGGAGCTGAGGGAGATGAACCGGCTGCCCAAGATATTCTGCCTGCTGAAGGAGCAGAGTTTGTTCTTCTGAGGCAATCGTGCCCTCAATAGTTTTATTTATCCTCACTCAATATAGCTTTTTGCATGGAACATTTCCTATGGGCGGTCGTCCTCATCCTCCTTCTCGGTCGAACCCTGGGCCTGATTACTAAACGGCTGGGCGTCCACAACATGCTGGGCGAGGTACTGGCTGGCCTCATTCTGGGTCCCATCGCGCTGTTCGTCACCATGAGGCTGTTCGGCGTATCCTACGGCATCCTGCCTGACCAGTCTCTCGAGGTTCTATCCCAGTTCGGCATTCTGATGCTGATGATACTCTCCGGCCTTGTCACGGATGTCCATTCATTCAGGGCTCACACCGTGGACAGCATCGTCGTCGGAATCGGCGGCGTCATAGCCTCTTTCAGCCTGATATTCCTGGCGCTATTCTTCTTCTTCCCCAGCATGTCACTCGCCGCCATCCTGTTCATCTCCGCCATCCTCTCCAACACGGCCATCGAGACCTGTTCCTGGATGCTCAAGGAATCGAAATCCGGGGGGTTCAAGGCACTGGTCATAGGCGCATCTTTCGTGGACGATGTCGTCACCGTGTTCATCCTGGGCATAGTCTCGGCGCTGGTGTTCCGGGGGGAGGCCCCGGCCATGTCAGAGTTGATAATCCTCTCGGTCAAGGTCGGTCTCTTTGTTGGGCTGGTACTGATTTTCGGAGACAAGGTTTTCGGCCTCATCTCAAAGTACCTTCCGCCCACGGACGAGAAGATAGTTCTCACCGCGATACTTATAATGGCCTTCATTCTGGCGGTCATCGCGAGATTGGTCGGTCTTCACGAGGTGATAGGCGCCTACATGGGCGGCCTGGTGGTGGCAAAATGGTATTCCAACCCGGACCCCCTGCTCAGGAAATCCGTCCAGTGCCAGAACATCCTCAGGGACATCGAGCCGGCGCTGCTGGCTATATTCGGCCCGCTGTTCTTCGTCTATGTCGGGATAAAGTTGCCTTTCAGCTCGGCATCCATGACGCTTAGCGTGATGGGCTTCATCCTGCTCCTTTTCGTGCTGGCCATGGCAGGCAAGATAATCGGGTGCGGCGCCACGGCCCGGTTGCGGGGCCAGCCCCCCAGGGCGGCAGCGCTGGTTGGCGTCTCCATGTGCGGCAGGGGCGCGTTGGAGTTGGTGCTTCTGAATTACGGGTTGGACGCGGAAGTGATAACCGAGGCGCAATTCTTCGCCCTGGTAGTGGTCACGCTGCTGACCATAGTCACCACGCCCATACTCTATTCAACTCTCATCAAAAACGCACCGGGAATGGATTGAACACAATATTCTATGGGCTTCGATAACAATCTTCTCTGTTTCATCCCACCCCAGGCATTCGTCGGTGACCGATATGCCATGCATCATCCCCGGCCCGGGTTCCTGCCTTCCCGGCTCCAGGAAGCTCTCCAGCATCAGCCCGACGATGTCGCGGTTGCCCGCGGCAATCTGGCCGATGACATTGTTGAAGACTTTCACCTGGTTCTTCGCCACCTTGCCTGAATTTCCATGGCTGCAATCCACCATCAGCTTCGGGCGCAGGCCGGCATCCGCCAGCGCCTTCTGCGTGGATGCGATGCTATTCTCATCATAATTGGGTTTTTTCCCTCCCCGAAGCACCGGGTGGCAGTAGGAATTGCCCCGGGTCCTGAACGCCGCGATGTTCCCCGCCTCGTCAAGCCCGAGGTAATCATGGTCCCTGGCCGCGGATTCGACTGCGCCGATTGCCCCTTCCACGCTTCCGTCCGGGCTGTTCTTGAATCCCACAGGCACGGGCAGCCCCGAGGCCATGTCGCGGTGCACCTGGGAGCCGGACGAGCGGGCGCCGATCGCAGCCCAGGACACCAGGTCACCGATATAGCATGAGCTCAGGGGGTTGATGAATTCCACTGCAACAGGAACACCCATATCACCAAGGCGGTTCAGCAGTTTCCTGGTCATGGTGATCCCTTCCTGCACGTCCCCGGAACCGTCCAGCCGCGGGTCAGTGAGGTAGCCTGTCCATCCCGCCCCGGTTCTGGATTTCTCCACATAACCCCTCATCACCAGCAGGAATTTCTCTCCGACCTTTTCCTGCAAACCGCGCATCCGCTGTCCATATTCCTCTGCCTGGGCTGGGTCATGGATGGAGCACGGCCCCATCACCAGCAACACGCACTCGTCATTGCCGTCCAGTATGTTGCGGATGTCGTTGCGGCAGTCGTTCACAGTCGCGGCGGCATCATCGGAAATTGGAACTGCGGTTTTAAAATCCATCGGAGGCGGAAGATACCTGGTGAATGCGATGTTGGCCCGGTCGAAATCCGCTGCCGCGCGGCGCTTTCCTGTGGAATCCTGCCTCAGCCTGGACTCGGCCATTGCAGTCCGGATGACTGTTTCCGCCATGATTGGGGATATGCCCAGTTCGACTGCCGTTTCCCTCGCGCCGGTCAGGACGCGCCTCTCGGTCTCCGGGTCGTAGACAGCCATCCCCGCTTTCTTTTTCTCCGCGCCGATGCTGTCAGTGAGTTCCAACCTGGCTGCGAGGAGCCTGACCAACTCGACGTCCAGTTCCCTTGCCCGCTTCCGCATGTCCTCAATCAATTCCATGATATCACCCCCCCGGATTTCTGGCACGCAACAGGTGGTCCAGCAGCGTGATGGCGACCATCGCCTCCGCGACCGGCACAATCCTGGGACAGATGCATGGGTCGTGCCTTCCTTTCACAGTTATCTTGGCCGGCTTCATGGTCTCCAGGTCGACGGTGTCCTGCTCGATCCCGATTGAACTGGTGGCTTTGACCGCAATCCTGCAGATTATTGGCATGCCGTTGCTTATGCCGCCCAGTATGCCGCCGGCATTGTTCGTTTTGGTCTTCAGAATCCCGCCTTCGACGATTATGGCATCGTTGTTCTCAGAACCGGTCATGAGCGCAGACCCGAAGCCAGCGCCAATCTCCACTCCCTTCACCCCGCCGATGCCCATGAGCGCTTTCGCAAGATCGGCGTCCAGCCTGTCGAACACCGGTTCGCCCAGCCCGGGCGGCACGCCATCAGCGACAACATCGACGATTCCGCCGACCGAATCGCCCCTGGCTTTTGCCTCGAGTATGGCCTCATCGAAACCGGAATTCCTTCCGTGGACCTGGACGATACTGCCGCGGATGCGAATGCCCTCGCGGACCAGCAGCTGCTTTGCGACAGCGCCGGCCAGCACCCTGCCGACCGTTTCTCTGGCAGAAGCGCGGCCGCCCCCCTCCTCGATTTTACCGAATTTCTGGTAATAGGACATGTCGGCATGGCCCGGCCTCGGCATGCCAGTATCATAATCCGATGGTTGCGCATCCCTGTTGCGGACCTGCAGCTTGATATGGCTTCCGGATGTTCTTCCGTCAACTATCCCGGCCAGCACCTCCAATTTATCCGGCTCCCTCCTCTCCGAAACTGTCGGGCCGGTCCCGGGCTTTCGTCGGTCCAGCTCTTTCTGAATCTCCTCAAGCGATATCTCAATTCCCGGCGGGCAGCCCTCGATTATGGCTCCGACCGATTCCCCGTGCGACTCGCCGAATGTCGTAATCCTGAACACCTTTCCGAAGCTGTCCCCGGTCATCATTCCACCGTCCTGATGTCCGCCCCCAGCTTCGCGAGGTCATTCGCGAACCCGGGATACGATTTCGATATGGAATCGGCGCCGTTTATTATAGTCCTTCCCTCAGCGGCAAGCCCTGCGACTGCCAGCGCCATGACTATCCTGTGGTCCTTATGCCCGTCCAGTTCCGCGCCATGGAGTCTGGAATTGCGGACGACAAGCCCGTCATCCCTTTCCATGATGTCCGCGCCCATCTTCCGGAGCTCAGAGCATATGGCCGATATCCGGTCGGACTCCTTCGCCCTCGCATGCGCCGCATTCTTGAGAAACGTTTCCCCGTTGGCATGGCATCCAAGCACGGCCAGCACTGGCAGGAGGTCTGGATTGTCCCTCAGGCTTAATTCCCGCTTCTCCCCGGACCGCATCTCCCCGATGATGTCGCGGATGGCTCTGTCTCCCTGCAAGTCATCCGGGTCCAGGCCCCGAATGTCAATGTCAGAGCCAGTCACCTCGGCAGCCGCAAGGAGGAAGGCCGCGGAGGAATAGTCTCCCGGCACCATATAATCAATCGGGCGGTAAGACCGGCCCCCGAGTATGAAGAAATTTGCCATGTCCTTGCCCCACACCCTGGCGCCCGCCCTCTCGATATGCTCGATTGTAATTCTCACATACGGCATGGAATTGAGCCCCGAAACAGCAATCATTGAATCGTTCTTCGCCAGCGGGCATGCCAGCAGAAGCGCCGACAGGTACTGCGAGCTTTCCCCGCTCAGGGATGTTTTCCCCCCCGTCATCCGGCCGGTGATGGACACTGGCGGGCATCCGTTGTTCAGCGCCCTTGCCCGTTTGACGCCGAGGTCGGCGAGCGATGCAAGGAGCGGGGCGATGGGCCTGGCCCGGAGCGATTCACCACCCGTGAGCACGGTTGCCCCCTCGCACAGCGCGAAGGCCGCGGCCATGAACCGCATGGTCGTGCCCGAGTCGCGGGCGTTCACATCCGTATCTGAACGCCTGGGCTTTCCCTTGACGCCTGTTATCTGCAAAGCCTCCCCGGCTTCCAGCTTCGCACCGAACTTCCCGCAGGCGTCGACAGTCGCAAGCGTGTCATCGCACATGAGCGGGTTCCTGATGGTAGACGCACCATCAGCCAGGCTGGCTATGAGGATTGCCCTGTGGGTGTGGCTCTTCGAGGGCGGCGCGATGACGGAACCGTTCAGCCCGGCAGTTTTCTCAACAACCAGCTTCAATGCCATTCCTCCAGTGCCCGCCTCATCACGTCGATGGGTGCCTCCCTGCCAGTGAACAGCTTGAACTGCAATGCCCCCTGGTGGAGCAGCATCTCGGTTCCCGGTATGGTCCTGGTGCCGGCATTTTTCGCATCCTTGATGAGCTGTGTTTCCATGGGCTCGTAGACGATGTCGAAGACATCCATGTTCCGCCGGATGAGGCCTTTCGGGACCAATGTTTCGGCCTCAATCCCGCTCATCCCGACCGGTGTGGCATTGACAAGGACGTTTGACTCTGCCAGCGCTCCCTGCATGGAATCCAGGCAGACCGCTTCGGCATCCGAAGCTTGAATATTCTTGATGATTGCAGCTATTTTTTCTGCTGCCGCGAGCGTCCTGTTGATGATGAATATCTTTCTGGCATGCCCCAATGCCAGGCTCACGGCTATGGCACGCGCGGCTCCTCCGGCCCCCAGCACGGCCACGGTGCGCCCGCGGACCTTCACCCCCGCGGCTTCAAGCGCCCTGATACATCCAGTGCCATCCGTGTTGTGGCCCACGAACATGCTGCCCTCCGGGACCACAGTGTTAACCGCGCCGATCAGCCCCGCTTCCTCCGAGAGCCAGTCCAGCATGGGGATTATCTCTGTCTTGTGGGGCATCGTCACGCTGATGCCGGAGAATTCCTTTTTCCTGAGTCTGGACATGAATCCCACCAACTCGTCTCGTGTGACCCTGAGCTTTTCAAAGGCGAACTCATGCTGCAGGCCCAGATGCTCCAGCGCCGCATTGTGCATGATGGGGCTGAGGGAATGCCCCACCGGGTCGCCGATGACGCACAGTCGCTTCATCTCAGTTTCATCCCCCTGTATATATCGTTCATGGTCTGCAGGTCCAGCTGGCCGGTGGCAGTCGGCTTCCCCACAGAGCAGTAAGTGAGATAGGAGCCAAGCATCGGGCCGAACACCCTGAGGAGGCCGCCCAGGTTCCCCATTGAGGCGATTATGACATCGTCGCGGCGGTTGTGGAGACCGACGAGCTTCTTCAGGTCGTCCGTGGAATTCAGTGTTGCAGCCACCTTCAGCAGGTCAGCGTTGCCTTTCTCCGGAATGGCATCTGGCACCCCATTCATGTCATGCACAGAAACGATGGTCCCGCATCCTCTCCCCCTCGCCATTTCAAAAATATCATCCTTGTCCGCGCAATGAATGTCAACATCCACGAAATCGCAGCCGGCCAGTATCGCCTTTCTCAAGTTGTCTGCATTCTTGCGGTCGGTGGCGATGACGGGAACGGCGCAATCTTCCACTAACCTGCGGACGTCCGGGTCGGGAATCAGGTCCAGCCTGAACTCGACCATGGATGCGCCCCCCAGCACCGCCCTCTCAACATCATTTTTCGCATCCCGGCCGGCGATGCAGGCGCATATTCTGATGGCGGGGAGTTTGGCGATATCGCAGACCCTCTCGGCTGCTTTTTCGATATTCACCGCGCCCGTGTCGATTCTGAAATCCGCATTTGAATACTGCCGGGCGCGGGCTTCCAGGTGCCTTTTCAGCAATCCATCGCGCGAATTGCCGTCGGCCAGGAGCGGCCGTTCATCTGTGTGCTTCAACCGCTCCAGGAGAACATCGCGCGGCGCTTCCAGCGCGATTATGATGCCGTTCATCCTCAGCCGCCTCATGTTTCCCGGGTCCAGCACCGCGCCGCCGCCCGTGGCGATGACTGTTCTATCCCTCTTTGAGATTTCGCGGATGGCATCCTTCTCAATCTGCCTGAAATGCGCCTCCCCATGCTCTGCAAATATTTCGCCGACGGAACGGCCTGCTGCATCCTCTACCATCCCGTCAGTGTCTGCGAATCCCCAATCCAGCATCTCTGCCGCGCGCCTACCGATAGAGGTTTTTCCTGAGCCCATGGGCCCGGTGAGGACGATGTTCATACCCTCATCGCCTCCAGGGTTGCCGCCATCTCATCCCGGCCGATTTCGTCCGAGATAACGGCCGACCCGACCCGCGTGGGAAGGACCAGCCTCAGCCTGCCGCCGGCGCTTTTCTTGTCCGCGCCCATGAATTTCATGATTGTCTCGGAATCCAGTTCCATCTCGATGCGGCATGGGAGGCAGAAGGCGGACAGCAGGGCGATCAGCCTTTCCAGCTCCTCTGCCGCAAGCATGCCGGAGCTCACCGCGAGCCTGGAAGCGAAGACCATGCCCAGCGATACCGCCTCCCCGTGCCTGTATTGATGGCCGGAAGCGGATTCCAGCGCGTGGCCCAGAGTGTGCCCGAAGTTCAGGATCATCCTGCTGCCGCGGTCGCGCTCGTCCTCCTCCACGATGCGGGCCTTTATCGAGCCGCACCTGGAGATTATTCGCACAAGAACATCATGGTCCTTCTTCCGGATGGAATCAGCGCTTTCCTCCACCTCGTTGAAGAGCGCCCCGTCCAGCGCCATCCCGTACTTCACGACCTCCGCGGCCCCGGACCGGAACTTCGTGTCCGGAAGCGTGTCCAGCGTCATGACATCGGATATGACCATTGCCGGCTGGTGGAAGGCGCCCACCAGGTTCTTCCCCCGGGGCGTGTTGACGGCGGTCTTCCCGCCTATCGCGCTGTCCACCTGGCTCAGAAGCGTCGTCGGGATATGGATGAGATCGATCCCGCGCATGTAGGTCGCCGCGGCGAATCCGGCCAGGTCCCCGACCACGCCGCCCCCAAGGCCGATTATGCAGGAGTCCCTGTCAAAGCCGTTCTCGGTCAATGCCCCGTACACGTCATTGGCGACGTCCAGTGATTTTGCGCCCTCTGAATCCGGGATGTCAATGAAGATATGCTCCAGGCCGGCCGATTCCAGGCTGCGCGCCACATCCTTTCCGTAGATGGACCTGATTGTCGGGTTGGTGATGACCGCGAATCTCCTGCAGGCAGACTCCCGGGAGATGGCCTCCCCGACGCTGCCCAGTATTCCTTTGCCGATGTGGATCCGGCAGGTCCTTCCCTCCAGGTTCAGGTTGATGGTCTCCATGGTCGCCTCAGGTGAATCGTGCCTTCCCGATTAATAACCTTCTCATGCCACCCCTCTCCTGAAATGCCCGGTGGTGAACCCCCTCCTTATCTTCGAGTCGTCGAACCGCTCTCCCGAAATTATCCTCATGTACGCCTTGACGAACTTGCCCACGTCCCGCTCCAGGTCAAGATGGAACCATCTCACCCCGGCATCCAGGTACTTCCTCGTCAGGTTGAACAGCCCCAGGTCGGAGCAGTTCAGTATCTCCGTCACATCACCGTTCTTCCTCGCCCTGAACCTCCTGTCCGAGCCATCCCGAAGCACGGTGTCCTTCACCGGCTCCCTGGTGGTCATGAGGACGATGGGCCCGTGCGCAGGCACGATGAGCCTCCTGGACCTGAATGCCGCGATGTCGTCAAAGCTCAGCTCCGGCGAGATGATGGGGATGCCGCCGCAGGCGCCCAGGTCTATGTCGTTGAATATGTTCAGCGACTGGTTGAGATGGATGTCGGCGGGAATCCGTTCCCTGCCCATGGCGGCCAGAAGCCCTCTCTCGCCCACCAGCACGCCGTCTGGCCTCACCTCCCGCACGATGTCCAGGGCCTTCTCCACCTCCCTGCCGCTCATAATCCGCGGCGCGGAGAGGAAGAATTTGGATTTGCCTTTCATATTCCTGGCAACCTCGAGTTCCCTGGAGAACATGTCATAATAAACCACGGCTGCGCCCGCCCTGTCCGCCTCCCCGGCCGCTTCGGGCGTGTGAACGCTGACGAACAGGGCGGGTGGTCCGGGCGCCCTCTCCTCCCCGGCTTTCGGGACCTTCATCCTGCTTGCGGGCATGTCGGTCTCCTCCAGGGCGAGTTCCTGGCCCAGGTCGACCTTCAGGTCCGATGCCATGTTCCTGTATATCCTGTTGCCGTCCTTCGCGCCCTTCACATCTATCTTGACGACATCTCCAGCCTCGGCCACCTCGACCGATTCACCATCCCTGATCATCCTGCTCACGATGTTCCCGGACCGCCTTCCGCCCTCCAGGACCATGACGCCGTCCCCGGCGCGGAGGCAGCTTTCCAGCCGCAATGAGCCTCTTTCCAGCCTCCCGAGGTAGATGCCCCTGTTGGTGGAGGCGCTGGCATCAACAATCGATTTATTGAATGCGAACCCGGTGGTGAAATCGCGGTTGAAGGCCATCCTGAGGTCGTCCATGTCTTTCGGGTCAACGGCAAATTCACCGGAATAATGCATGTCTATGTACTTCCTGTATATCCTGGCGACGGTCCCGACATACAGCGGGCCGCGCATCCGCCCCTCCACCTTCAGGGCGGCCACGCCGGTTCCGATTATTTCCGGTAACTTCTCCAGAAGGCACAGGTCCCTGGTGCTCAGGGGGTATTTTCCGTTGTACTGCTGCCTGCAGGGCTGGGCGCACCTGCCCCGGTTGCCGCTCCTTCCGCCGGCAATTGATGAGAACAGGCACTGGCCGCTGTAGCTGAGGCAGAGAGCGCCATGAACGAACATCTCCACCGGAATGGCCTTCGCCAGCTCGGATATCTCCCCGAGGGCCAGCTCCCGCGGGGCTATCACCCTGTTCACGCCCTCCGGGACCGCGTACCGGTTGAGCGTTGTGGACTGGGTTGAGAGATGCACCTCGCATCCGGGCGCCGCCTCCCTGACAAGGGGGATGAGCCAGGGGTCCTGGATTATGGCCGCGTCCGCGCCGGACCTGTCAATGTCCCTCACCAGGCCGAGATAATCCTCCAACTCATGGTTCTTCACCAGGATGTTTGCCGTGACGAAGACCTTCACCCGTTTCCCATGGCAGAACCTGACCACGCCCGGAAGTGTCTCCCTCCGGAAATTCTCAGCGAAGCTCCTGGCATTGAACGAATCCAGGCCCAGATAGACCGCGTCCGCGCCGTTGGCGACGGCCGCCCTCAGGCTGTCCCTGTCGCCCGCGGGAAGCAGCAATTCGACTTTATCCACGCTTTCCAATAATGCCGAGGTGGGTTTAAATGTGCTGCCCGTCTTTTTCATCGGAACATGGCCCAGCGGTTAATTTTTATTCATTGTTATTTATAAATAACGCCATCCAACATTTATCTGTCCGCGAAATAAAATTATTCAACACGACCGATAAAAATAAATATTTGAAGAGCATAAGGTTCTGCTCACCAGGATATACATGATGCAGAGGCACAGTGACCACGAAGATTACTGAGGCCAAACTGGCGGCGGTGGCGGCGGCATATACCCGTATCCGGGAATATGCATTGGGGCGGGAACCGGCTTCAGCTCTCCGGATTCGATCCTTGCCAGCGCATCCCTGAAGCAGATGATGAAGATGATGATGGCCAGCACCGATATGATTGTCGGTATCAGGGATGTGTAGACGGTTGTTTCCAGGCTGTTTGTCGCTGTGAATACCCATCCGTTGAGGATCATGATGGTGATGATGAGGCTCGCAACCGAGCTCGCGACACCCAGTCCGAACCCGGCCCAGAGCATGCCCCTTTTCTCCGGCCTGGAAATTTCCTTCACCAGATAAACAAGGAACAGGTACTGGAAGACCGCGGAGACGATGCCGATGACGCCCGAGATCACTCCCGCCTCCGTGACCGCATCCTGCGCCCCGAACACGTTTCCCGGGTCCTGGGAGGTGAGGTCAATCGAGCCAAGCGCCAGGGCCACCGCAACCCCGCCGCTGATAAGGGAGATGACTATCGCCAGTATCAGAAAGATTACCGCCAGCTTCACGCTCGCTTCATGGGCCGGCCCGAACTCAGTCTTTCCCTTATGTATCTCCACCAGGCCCATTATGCCCAGGATTAATGCAGCTATGCCCGCGATGAGCATGATGATGCCGGATATCGCCAGCACGATGATGGAACCCATCATGTCCGTGATGTCCTCCTCGTTCTGGACATCCTCGAAGCCGGAAATGTCGCGGAACACGATGCCCAGCACCAGCCCGGAGATCAGCATCAGGATGACAGCCAGGGACATCGCTTTGAGAAAATGGCTCAGCCCCTTCTTCGTCTCGCACACCGGAATCGGAACCCACCCGGGCCCGTAATATGGATAACCCATCTCTTTCACACTAACAGAGCAATAGTCTTCAGACGTATTTATATTTGGTGAGGCAAGTATTCAGTGGAATGAAGGGAATGACGATTGTAGATTTACGATTTAACGTATTCTGGCTGTCATAATCAGTCAGACACAAGCCGTCGTAACAATATATTAACAAAAAATCTAAAATCGAAAATCTAAAATTCCGGATGTGGGCAAACTTCAGAATACTGAATTCTTACCATCAGGCGTTAATTTTATTACCTGGCTCGTCTTATTAGTCACTTCGCAGGTGTTGAATTGCCCAAAGAGATTGAAAGACTCACGTTCATGGAATCCAAGATACTGGAACTCGGAAAGAAGCAGCATGACAAAGGGTACCAGGGCGGCAGTTTCACCCCTGGATTCATCCGCAAGGAGACGGAGTATGGCTACAGGGCCATCAATGTCGCGCTGGAAAACCTCATCGCCCTGGAGCTGGTGGAAAAGACAGTGACCAACACCTTCCGAAACGGCTCCCTGGTTGAACTCGATGTGTACAAGATTACCGGCAATGGCCTGCAGGTGCTCGACAAGGTGAGTTCCGGGTCCATAACCGTGAACGGCAAAGAGCCCTCCAAGCTTGCTCTGGACAAGCCGGAGCCCAGGTCGTATTCCAAGCCCTGGGACACCCCGAAGCCAAGATACGATGCAAAGCCGGCGGCCAACCCCGAGCTGGAGCAATCCGTGAAGGCGCTGGAGGTCACCGTCAAGGCAATGGCCGAGGACATGAAGGCACTACACGCCAAGCTGGACAGGTTCATGGCCAGTGCCCCGGCGCCGGGGCTGGAGAAACCTGCGACGTTGAAGCCCAGGAAAAACCGCTCGGGCGCACTGAACCACCGCGTGATGGTCCTGGAGGCAGTGGAATCCCTGAAAGGGCAATCGGATTTCGTGCTGGCAGAGGACGTGAAGGAGGCCTATTTCAAGGCCTGCGCAGAGCGCGGGATGGCACCCAAAGGCTCGACCCAGTTCACCACTTACCTCAAGCGCCTGGAGGCCGAGAGTCTGCTGTCGCTGAAGCGTGTGGGGTGCAAGAACCTCGGCATAAAGGGCCAGGGTTCAAGGGTTGTGGTTCACATCGCCCCGGAAGGCCAGAGATTGCTGGACCAGGACTGACACATTTTTATCCCGGCTGCCATACGCAGTCGGCGATAGCATGACAAGGCAATATCTCAAGGACAGCGGCAGGAAGACATTCGATTTCTCGAAGACCGACCAGAACAAGGGCGCCGTAATGCCCCCCATACAGAAGCCGGTCCCGAAAGGGGCCAAGATTGTTGCATTGCCGGAAATCCCCAAGGTCATGGGCAAGGCGGGCCTGAGAAAGGCCATTGCCGGCAGGAGGTCAAGGCGGGCCTTCCTCGACGAAACCATCTCCCTGGAGGAGCTGTCATTCCTGCTCTGGGCCACCCAGGGCATCAGGGACAGGGACAACCCGGCCCGCATTTACAGAACTGTGCCTTCGGCGGGCAACAGGCATGCCCTCGAGACCTACATTGCTGTATTCCGGGTCGATGAACTTGCCAAGGGCATATACCGGTACCTGCCCCTGGAGCATGCCCTGGTGCGCGTGTCAGCGGCTTCCGGTCTGGCGAAGAAGGTTTCGGATGGCTGCTTCGGCCAGAGGTTCGCCGGCAGCAGCGCAGCAACATTCATCTGGGCCGCAATCCCGTACAGAATGGAGTGGCGGTACGGGGAAACATCATACAAGGTTATCGCCATTGATGCAGGCCATGTGTGCCAGAACCTCTACCTCGCATGCGAGGCCATAGGCTGCGGCACCTGCGCCGTCGCGGCATACGACCAGGAGGCCATGGACGAATTGCTGGGCCTGGACGGCGACGACGAGTTCGTGATTTATGTTGCGCCGGTGGGCAAGCCATCCGACTGACCAGAAAGGGGGCATCGATGAACTATTTCAATGCTGCTGAGAAAATTGATTTCGATTATTCTGTCAAGCGCATTCCTGGGAGGCGCACCATCTCCATCCAGGTTGATTCGGGCTGGGTGGTGGTGAGGGCACCGGCCAGGATGCAGGACAAACAGATACGGGCATTCGTGGAGAGCAAATCCGGATGGGTCCGCCGCAAGCAGGCCGAAGCAAGGCAAAGGGACGCGCAGAGGCCCAGGCATCTGTACCTCGAGGGCGAGATGTTCCCGTTCCAGGGCTCGAATTTCAGGCTGACAATGGTGAATTCTCCCGGAAGGGGCAGCATTTCCATCAAGGGCGACCGGTTGATTCTGCAGGTCCGTGAAGGTACCAAGCCAGAGAAGATTCCCGCGATATTAAAAAAATGGTACATTGAACTGGCAAGGGCCGCATTTCTGGAACGCGTCTCCTTCTATTCCGCAGTGCTGGGCGTGGCCCCGGCCAGTATTTCAGTGAGAAGCCAGAAGAGCCGCTGGGGCAGTTGCTCGTCCGGGGGGAACATCAGCCTCAACTGGAAGCTGGTGACTGCCCCGCCGGAGATACTGGATTACGTGGTGGCGCACGAACTCTGCCACCTGAAGCACCGCAATCACAAGCCGGCGTTCTGGGACGATTTGGGAAAGGTGATGCCCGATTTCCAGGCACGCAGGAAATGGCTGCGGGAAAACGGACACAAACTCGGGCTGTGATATGAGCCAGCAATTAGAAATCAAGTACTCAAGCTTTATATAAAAGAACTTATTTAGCCTCCATCCGAATCATTCGGACAGACTGGAGCAATCTGCATGGTTGAATTCAGAGCCAATATATCAGACCCCAAGACAGGGAAATCATACCAGAAGCAGGTGACGGGCAATCAGGCCAATGCCATACTGGGAAAGAAGATAGGCGACAAGATGGATGGCATATTCGTCGAGATGCCCGGCTACAAGCTGGAGATAACCGGAGGTTCGGACAAGGACGGATTCCCCATGAGGCGGGACCTGCCCGGACCCAGAAGGAAGAGGCTGCTCATCTCCAAGGGCCTGGGATTCCATCCGCACATGGATGGCGAGAGGAAGAAGAAGACCATGAGGGGCAATCAGATTTCCCCCGACATAGTCCAGATAAACATGAAGGTTGTCACCAGAGGCCCGCGTTCCGTGGATGAGCTCCTCGGAAAGAAGGAAGAGGGGGCCAATGAGAGTTGAAGGTCGCCCAGAGGTCAACATCGGCATAATCGGTCACGTGGACCATGGCAAGACCACACTCACCAAGGTCATCAGCGGCACCTGGACGGACCGCCATTCCGAGGAGATAAAGCGCGGCATCACCATCAAGCTGGGTTACGCGGACGCGAGTTTTTACAAATGCCCGGATTGCCAGGGGCATGAGGCCTATACCACCAAGAAGAAATGCCCGAAATGCGGCGCGGAGTGCAAATTCCTGAGAACAGTCTCTTTCGTTGACGCACCGGGCCACGAGACGCTGATGGCCACCATGCTTTCAGGGGCCGCCATAATGAACGGCGCGATACTGCTCATAGCCGCCAACGAGAAATGCCCGCAGCCCCAGACGAAGGAGCATCTCATGGCGCTCACGATATCCAATGTCAAGAACATCATCATCGTGCAGAACAAGATCGACGTCGTGGATGAGGAGCATGCCCTCCAGAATTACCAGCAGATAAAGGATTTCATCAGGGGCACCATAGCCGAGACCGCCCCCATCATACCGGTCTGCGCCCAGAGGGAGGAGAACATCGACATCCTCCTGGCGGCCATCGACGAGTTCATTCCTTCTCCCAAGACTGACCCGGACCTTCCGCCCAGGATGCACATCGCCCGCTCGTTCGATGTGAACAACCCCGGCATCAACCCCGAGGAACTGATAGGCGGTGTGCTGGGCGGCACCCTCACCCAGGGCACGTTGAGGATGGGCGACGAGATAGAGATAAGGCCCGGCATCAAGCTCGAGGTCAAGGGCAAGACAGTTTGGGAGCCCATTCACACAACCATCGTGTCGCTTCATTCCGGCAGCAAGCTTCTGGATGAGGTCGGCCCGGGCGGGCTGATAGCCATCGGCACCAAGCTGGACCCCGCAACCACAAAATCAGACTCGCTCATAGGCAAGGTCGTGGGCAAGTCCGAAACCCTCCCCCAGGTGCTGCACGAGATAACCATGGAAGTGAAACTCCTCGACCGGGTCGTGGGCGCTGCCAGCGAGGTGAAAGTGGAAACGCTGAACAGCAACGAGCCGCTGATGCTGAGCGTCGGCACGGCGACCACCGTGGGAACTGTCACCAG
>JAWOHM010000006.1:0-3626 GCA_046485165.1 Thermoplasmata archaeon | reverse complement strand
CATCAAGGCGTTTCTTAAGCATGTCTTGTTTGTCAAGAAAGAACAGCCTCTCGGTTGCCTGGTTGCATTCCATGATTTTCCCCTTTCTATCCAGCAGTATGATGGGTTCGGGGGATAGCTCGAAGAGGTTCCGGTACCTCTCCTCGCTTACTTTCAGGGCTTCCTCTGCCTTCTTCTTTGTAGTCATGTCCTGGTGGAATCCCATGTAATGCGGTTTTCCCCCGACATCGAAGACCTTGCACGAGACGAGCAGAGGTATGCTATGCCCATCCTTGTGATAATGCTCCACCTCGAAGCTCATGGGCTCTCCCGAGATGAGCCTCCTCAACCGTTCTGGGGCCAGCTTCGCGGTTTCAGGGGTATCTAGGTCGTCAAGGCGCAGGTGTTCCATATCCTTCGGGCTGTCATAACCATGCATCCTCGCGAAGGATCTGTTGACAATTAAGGTCTCATGGTCTACCGGCATCAGTATTATCCCCTCAATCGCATGGTCATAGAGGGACCGATACCTTTCCTCGTTTTCTTTCAGGGCTTCCTCTGCCTTCTTCTTCTCCGTGATGTCCGTGACCATGCCCAGAATATGGAATTTGTCGTTGAGCATCATCGGGTTGTACCGGATGTCCAGCAGGTGATAGGTGCCGTCCGATGCCTTGACCCGTATCTCACAGTTCGCGGGCTCGCCGTTCATCACTTTCATTACTGACTCCAGAGCTATATTTACGTCATCCGGATGCTTGTTGCTGCCCGCCTCTTTCCCAATCCATTCCTTCGGGTCATGCCCCATTATTCTCCCCGATGCAGGGTTTATCAGCACATATCTGAAGTCCTCGTCAAGCACGAAAATTCCGTCCGAAGTGTTGTTGATGACCGCATCCAGGAACTCGGATTTCTCCAGAAGTTGTTTATCCGCGTTGAGCCTGTCCGTTATGTCCAAAACGGTGCCATGGAATCCTTCCAAATTCTCATCCCTCCAAATGGGAAATGACTGCAATTCCACCGTTCTGATTTCACCGTCAAGGCACCTGATCCTGTATGTTCCGGGCCTTGCAACATCTTCGCCGCTGGCGATGGCCCTTGTGTTCTTCAAGGCCATATCCAGGTCTTCGGGCAGTATCACTTCGGACAGTTTGATTCTGATATCGCCATTCCCTTTGTAGCCGTACATCTCTTTGGCGACGTCGTTGAGGTAGATTATATTGGAATTCCTGTCGGTGATGAAGAATCCGTATGTGGATTGCTCGATGAATGACCTGTACTTCTTCTCGCTGGCCTTGAGGAGCATCTCAATCTTCTTCTGGTCAGTGATGTCTATGGCTGTCTCGAACCTCACCTTTCTGCCGTCATGCCATGTTATCAATTGATCCGTGCTCAGGAAATGCCGCTTCAAATTCTGGTTATAATGGTCCCACACATGCGGCATATTCGTCTTCGTGATGATATGGTTCGTGCAGAATTCGCAGGGGCTGGCAAGGCCTTGGAACACCTCGTGGCATTTCATGCCTTCCACATCGCCCTTGATGAGGCTTCGGAGCTTCTTGTTGACATAAAGGACTTCGTAAGTGTCCGGGTCGCTGACATACATGAATTCAGGGAACTTGTCAAGTATGGAAGTCAGGTTGTCATAATCTATCTTGAGCTCCTGGTAGCTGTCATACCTGTGCGCGTCTTCCTCTTTTTCATCCGATTTCTTTCTTCTGGTTTTACCGTCTTGTCTCGGAGGCATTTTATTCGGTTGGTGTAGATTGTGATGATATATAATGATTGATGAAATCCTGGGCAAATTTGAAATACGCCCGGTTGATTCATAACCCGTGAAGAAACCCAGGTTTCGCAGGTTCGGCATCAGCACCGGTTCGAAGGCCCAACAGGCCAATCTCAGGGCGCTGGCCAAGGAAATGGCCCAGGACCCGGCAATACTCATACCCGGGTGCGCGGGAAAGTGCTCGCGTTGCCCATTCGATAAACTTTTGGTGAGGCTGAGAAAGATACAGGCCTACAGGGACAATGCCGCGGTTCTGAAGAAGTTTGCCTCCGGCGGAAAACCCCTGGAGAGGGGATATGCCGCGATGCTCATACTGGCCATCGAGAACACACCCATCATGTTCGCCACCGCGAAGCTTCCCACCGGCGACGTGGGTTACACGGTGCGCGGGAAGGCCAAGAAAGAAGTGCTGATAGGACTGCAGCATTTCGAGGACCCCAAATTGAGGCTTCTGGCGTATTCGGAATTCGCATTGAAGAAACGGCTTCACCTGTACTCTTTGAATGATGATTTGTTATGCTCCGGCAGCAGCCCCGCATACCCCCCGGAACTGATATCCGAGGTCATCAGGTCATCCGTGTATCATCTGAAGAAGGGGCCGTCCGGGCACAGGTGCGAACATGCGGATGACGGCGGCCTGGCCATAGAAATCATCTCGGCAAAGCAGAAAATTGAGATATGCAAATCCTGCGCCTCCGGGAAGAACAATCTGCTGAATGGGTTCAAATTGAGGGTTCTGGCCAGGCGGCCGGATGATGATTTCGATGTCGAAGTGAAGCATGACATCGTGTGCGCCAGGGGAACCGGATGCAGCCTTTCCGGGAATTCAGCCGGGACGTCTGGCATCATAGCCAGGTACAGGGATGGAAAAATTTCGGACGATGCCCTGGTAAAGGAATACAGGGCTGCGGTGAGGGGGTCTGCCGACCCGGGGAAAGCCCTTTTCGTACTGGGGAACACATGTTACGAAGATGACGCGGCATCATTCATAAAGGCGCTGGGTCCAACAGAGTTCGAGGAAATCGCCCTGAAACGCGTTCTGAAGGGCGCGGCCTCTCCCGTGGTCATGGACACGGCTACGCCCAATGCCGTCCTGGCGCAGTTCTGGGACCGCTCCGGTGCCGGCGCCATCCATTCCGTCATAGGCGACAAGGAGCTTGCCAGGAAGATTTTCACCGAAACAAAGGACAGCGGAAAGATGCCATCCCAGATTATCAGGGATGCGATTATCCAGTCCAAGAGCAAGAACGCTTTGGCCGCATTGCCCGACTTCAAAGGCCTGTCAAAGCTCGGGAATTACGCGGATGAGGTTGCCAGGACCTACAAGGCGCTCGGCAGGGAAGAGACGCTCAAGCGGCTGGCCTCGGCTCACGGCGACACGAAGTCCAAGAGCGTGAACTGCGGTTTCCTCTATGCCCTGGATGCCCTGAAAGGCAAGGAGTGGCAGTTCACAAAGGAAGAGCTCGATTATGGAAAATACCTCGCGGATTTCGCCAGGGCGCTTCTGGATTCCCAGCCAGCGGATTTTGCCGATGCCCTTCAGAACCTGCTGACCGCTGCCGGCTCGGATGAGACTGTTCGGTGACGGGCATCGTCCTGATGCCGCATCATCCCGGGCCCGCATCATTCTGGCGTTGCCTGGCACTCAATTTCGAAGACCGACCGCATCTTCCTGACATCCATCTCTATGGCCTGTATGTCATCCGCATTCGGCTGGGCCGCCTCGGTTATGTCCAGTTCCTCGAATATCGGGTTGTCGGGATAAAGGTCTTTGGCTATCTGCACCAGCCGCCAGTACTCCTTGAAGATGGGATGGACATGGCTGTGCTTGCCGCGCTTGCCTGACCAGAAATCGTCGCATTCG
>JAWOHM010000154.1:0-3378 GCA_046485165.1 Thermoplasmata archaeon | reverse complement strand
CCTCCCTGAGGAGGAAATCCAGTTCCTCGTAGAGATGGCCGCCCCTGTCCATTATCTGCTCCTTGATGTTCTCCACGGCACTCCTGTCGTCCAGGAAGCGCTCCATGTAGAACGGAACGCCTCCTATAGCTGCATGGAATTCGATGTTATCGGCAATCCCGTTGCCCGGGTAGAATTCCGCGAAGGCTCCGAAGGGCAGATGAGCCAGGCGTATGTGCCCGGTCTTTCGGCCATACAGCGGACTTTTCCTGCTGAGCACGCCCTTTTCCATCATGGATATGCTGGAACCGCACAGCATCAGGAACATGTCCGTGCCCCTCAGGACCTCATCCGCGATTGCCTGGAATATCGAAGGTACAGCCTTGTCCCTGTCCGCAAGATAGGTGAACTCGTCCATGGCCACGATGAGCCGCTTGCCTGCGGCGCGTTTGGCCAGATGGGCGAATATCTCGGCGAAGTCGGCCGAAGCCATCTCGGGCTCGTCAAGGAACCCGGCAACCCGTGACCTGAACCGGCGGCCGTTCCTCTCGGTTCCGGCCTTGTCGCAGAGGAAATACAGATGCGGCTTCTCCATCATGAAGTTCTTCATCAGCTCTGTCTTGCCCTGTCGCCTGCGCCCGTATATCACCATGAGCTCGAATTCCCCCGAAGCGTACCTTTCCTCGAGGAAGTTGCGCTCGAATTCCCGGTCCACGAACTTTCGGAACATGATGATTAGGATTGTAATACTAATATTTAATTATTTGGGCACCGGTAAGCACATATTGCACAATAATTGCACATATTGCACAACTGGAAAGCTGGCATGCCGAGGTCGTGCGACAGGGATACGCCTCAATTGACCACTCATTGACCAATAATCGACCAAAGGGGCGCCGCTCGGGAACCCGGGCGTCCCCGGTGACAGTCCGCAATAATATTTAAATAGTATGTAGATATACATACTGTTCATGAACATACAATTTGTCGACCGTGAGATGGAGATGAACATGCTTGAGGGTTTTTTAAGGGAACCAAAAGGCATTTTCGTGCTCTGGGGCCGGCGACGTGTGGGGAAGTCCAGGCTGCTGACGGAATTTGCCAATGGGAAGGATTCGGCATATCTCCTGGCCACCAAGGAGACGGAGAAAGCGATACTGAGAAACTTCTCTGATGTGCTGGGAAAGCATTTTGAAGACCCGGCTCTGCGGAGCGCCTCTTTCGATTCATTCAGGGATATGCTCCGTTACATCGACAACAAAAGGGAGGGGAAGCCCTTCCTCCTTATACTAGATGAGTTCCCATATCTGTGCGATGCAAACCGCAGTATCCCGTCCATCCTTCAGGCTGAATGGGACCAGGATAATCTGGGCGATATGCACATAATATTGTCTGGCTCCACTGTGAGTTCTATGGAATCGGAGGTCCTTGCGGTGAAAAGCCCGCTTTACGGTAGAAGGGCCGGGCAACACAAGCTGCAGCCCCTTGGCCCATTGGATGCAAAAGGCTTCTTCCCCTCCATGAGTTGGGAGGATTACATCAGGGTGTACTCGGTCGTGGGCGGCACTCCAGAATACCTGCTGAGAATGAATCCGGAATTCGGCTTCAAGGACAACGTGTTGAGAAATATCGCCGCCCCGGGTTCCATGCTGCTGGATGAGCCTGAGCTTCTTCTGAAAACCGAAGTGAGGGAGCCCAGAATTTACTTTTCCATACTGAAGGCCCTATCTCATGGCCGTGGTACCCCAAACGAGATTGCCACTTGGGTCGGCATCCCCAGAACCTCGGTCATGGGATACATGGAAACGCTGGAGAAGCTTGACCTAGTGCATCGCAGGTTGCCTGTAACCGAACCGGACAACTCCCGCAAAGGCCGGTATCGCATCAAGGACAATTTCTTCCGCTTCTATTTCCGGTTCATGTTCCCCCACCTCCCCCAGATAAGGCAGGGGCTCACAACCGGGCTGGAGGACTCCCTGGACAGGGACTTCAACACTTTCATGGGCCAGTCCTTCGAGGCGGTGGTCGAGAACGCCCTGGTGGTCATGGCCAGGAAAGGGGATCTTCGATTCAATCGGTTGGGTCCCTGGTGGGAAGGCAAAGACGAGATTGACCTTGTGGCGCTGAACCGGAACGAAGCGACCTTCGTAGAGTGCAAATGGGCAGACCTGGATGCCCGGGAAGGCGCCAGAGTGCTAGCGGACCTCAAGGAGAAGGTCAGCAAGGTCAAGTTCGGCGGGACCGGCAGAAATGACAAATTCATAATCGCGGCCAGGAGCGCCGAGCCTGTACCCGGAGCCACGGTTATGACGCTGGCGGATTTCCCCCCGTAATCTCATCGTTTCTCAAATGCCGATTACGGGCCTTTTACCCTTTGGGAGAATATGCTAATATATGCTTACCCAGGGCGAACGCCTTTTCATCGCTGGCATTCAGCGCCGGCGTTCACCAATTGCCAGCACATCGTTGCGAGCCAGATGGCCCCTCGATTTAGCTGGGTAATGTTCCCGCGCCATCGTCGAACCTCCGCAACACATCGCCGGGAGCCGGTTCAACCATCGCGTTCCCCGGCGGGAATGCTCATCCCGGCACCCGATTATAAACCCAGCCAAAGACCAGCATGAGAAGATAGAATCCTGTTCGCGCCTCTGTTAGAAATAATGCGAATCATTCCTTCTTCTTCGCCATCTTCAGAATCTTATCTTCCCTGTCCTCTGCATCCGCGACTCCCAGAACCTCCGGGTTCCACCAGGTCATGGTGCCGTCCTCCTCGATGTTGATGTCGGTTATCGCCACTCTGATGGCAGTGCCCTTCAGCGCCTTCACCGCGGTGGGCTTGGTCTTGCCGATGACCTTCTCGCCAACCCCGCAGGTGTAGACCCATTTCTGGGGCGCGTCGCCCACCTTTGCAGTGGCCTTTGCCTCCAGGACTGTCACGTTGACAGCTTTCTTCCTTCTCAGCAGCAGGACAATCAGAAGCACCAGTATCAGCGGGATGATGATGTAGGGAAGGATGCTCATCCATGAGGCGGTCTCTTTCTCGGCCGGCGGCTCGGCCGGTTTCGGGCCCACATTGACCTCCGGCATGGTGTAATGGTTGTTGTTCTCGTCCAGCTCCATTATGCTGTTCTCCGGGTCTGCCGCGAACCTCAGGATGGAAGCGCCCTCCACAGGCCGCCAGGTGAACTTGACCACGGCAGAGCCGCCGTTGCCGTCGATGCGCTCGATGTTGGTCATCCAGATGGGCGTCTCGTGGTCATACACGCGGACCATGACATTCCAGGCGCTCCCCCTGCCGATGTTCCTGATGAGGATGTAGATGTCAGTGGAGTCGGTCTCTTTCATGGGCGTGGTGAGCGGGTCGACGGTGAAGGAGCGGGCGTCCTGGGTAACCACGAG
>JAWOHM010000073.1:0-3730 GCA_046485165.1 Thermoplasmata archaeon | reverse complement strand
GTACCCCGGGAACAGGTCGTCGGCTATTTTCAGCAGCTTCTTGGTGGGAAGCTGCAGCGCACCCACTCCCACGCTTGGAATGGTCTGGTGAGCGCGATTGGGGACATGCCTGCGCCGGGCCGGCGGATGCCGCGACCACGCTTGTGATGAGCGTCTGGCCGGTGGGATTTGTGTCGGTGTCATAGTAAATCCAGCAACTCGGGCTCGGCCATGCTTTATCGTCTGCCGCGGACCAGGTGATGGTGATGATGCTGTTCAGGAGGTAGCTCTCGCCGCCGTTGGGGGCGGTCACAGTTAATGTGGGCGGGTTGTCGGTGAGGGTGCCGGGCTCCTGGACGGAGACGGTGTTTGCGTCCTCGTTGCCGGAATCATCGACCGCCCTTACACGGTACCACCAGAGAGTGGAGTCGGCCAGGCCTTTGCCCAAATCCACGTAGGTGTTGGTGCCGACAGGGACCGTGTCTATCTGCGTGTAAGGGCCGCCGACAACTGCTGCGCGATAGATGGTGTAATGATTCAGATCGCCGCTCGAACTGGCAGTCCAATTCAAAGTGTTATGGTCGGTCGGGTCAGAGCCATCACCGCTCAAGATGTAGATGTGGTCTACATAGAGAGTGTCCTGAAAGGTCAGTTCGTCCTGGGCATCGTCGAACGTAATCCTCACAGTTGAACCTGCCGAAGCGCCGTTGATTGTTGCAGTCAGGTAATTGTTCGTATCTGAGGTTGCGGTGATGCTCCCCACGGACACTGCGGTTCCGCCATCTACAGAATAAGTGACTGCGATTGCTTCACCAGTGGTATAAGCATCAATATAGAGAGAACATGGAGGGGAGGCCTCTGCAGAGAGGGTGACATCATAGGAAACCAGTAATCTATACTTCTGCCCACCGCCCGTGACCAGCCGTTCCTTGTTGTCATCATACTGATTGTCCTGGTCGTGGGTGAGGGTGTGGTCATTGGTTGTCGATGTGCCGGTGGTCAGCGTCTTGGACACAGTATAGTCCTCGGACGCCACTATAGCCCAGTGCTGCACTGTGAGCCCGGCGGGAGCCGTCGGCGGCGTGCCGTCCACCGCGGCAGTGTCTGTGACTATTATGTTGGTACCCCCGTCCCCATCGTTGGCATCTATGTAGGTTGCGGTTATCACATCAGCCGCATTGACCATCAAAACTCCCGCGGAGTTCGTGGCGGATATGGCCTTGGTGCCGCGGAATATGCTTGTGTCCGGCCCTGTTTCGGTGAGCAATGTGGTCTCACCGGCAGGCTCTGCGTTGCTCTTCAGGTTGATATTTACTGTTTGTGCTGAGCCTGGGAGCGTGTTCAGGTCTAAGTCCCGGACTTCAATGGTCACGGTTGCCTCTCTTGGATAGATGTCATTCTCAATATCGATTGTGCCCTGGGATGTAACGGGGACCCTCGCCCCGGATGAAACCAGCGAGAAATGTTGTGGGCCCTGGGCGATATCGCCCACCCTGCCGGAAACCTCGATTGTCCAGATGCCGACCTGCGGGCTCTGGATGAACACGTTCTCCACGTTGTTCAGGTCATCCCTGTAGCTCGCAGCGGTGGACCAGTGGTTGACCCCGGTTCCTGAAATGGAGTAGAGGTTGTCCCACAGGCCGTTGTTGCCGTAATAGATGACACCGCCCGGGGATGTGACCTTGAGGTCCAGGTTGTTGATGAGTGCCCTCGCAGCACCGGTTGTCGGTGAGGCTGCGGGGTCTGTCCAGGTCAGCGTTATCTTGAGTGGGTTGACTGCATCGGCATAGACCTGCCTTGTCCAGGTGCTCCCCGAACTCATGGCCTGCGGATATTCATCGAACTGGTGGTAATCTGCGCCCAGGTTGTACATGTATTCCATGTCAGGGGTGCCCCAGCCCTGGCAGGTCCTGGTGGCGCTGTATGTGCCGGTGAGCGGGTATTGGTGAGCGTCGGCGATCATCAAGGCCTTGATAGTGGATGAATATGGAATCTGGTTTGTCGGGTTGTTCCCAAAGTAGTTCTCCTGGTACATCTCGTAAGCGAGCACCGAGCAACCAGCGACCTCGGGCGTGGCACCGCTCGTGCCGCCGAAATTATCGTAGTAGTTTGATCCTGCCACATAACCATCTTTTCTTGTATCGGCCGTGTACTGAGTGGCATCAACTGTGTAAATCCAGTCGAAATTTCCACAGAGGTCCGGTTTCTGGCGGCCGTCTGCGGATGGACCTCTTGAAGGAGTATTTCCTGCGGATTGAAGGATGTACTGGTCATCTGTCATCACGGCGGTATCCTTATGGAATATCGCGCCTACGCAAATGACGTTCTTGGCTGCCGAGTCCTGGCTTATCATTCCCTCGGCAGTTCCGCTGTTGCTGTTCGCGGCTGCCCAGAGGGTCAGCACATGAGGAAAGTCCACCATTGCCTGGTCATCCTCTGCAGGATAGAGGGTGTATAATCCGTTACAATCCCCCTGGCTCCATGAGTTGGACTGCACCACGCCGTTCAAACTGGCAGAGCCGCCGCCCGGAAACACACCGTTCCAAAGGTTGGTGACCGAAGTGGTCCTCCCGGTCCCCCAATCCGCAAATGCCCCAGTTGCCTGATAGGCGATGCCTTGAGCGCGTATATCACCCGACCCGGTTCCGAAGACTATCCCAGAGGTGCTGGTTCCATGGGCATTTACTGCTACGGTGCCGTCCGTGTATGCGACCTGGGTAAGGTCTGGGTGCGTTCGATCGATTCCGTTGTCCTGCACCTCGGCCAGCATGCCGCTGCCCGAGAAACCGAATGATTGCGGGGTGTCGATGCCCATATAGGTGTTGGTTGTGATAAGATCCATGTGGGTCTGGGGCGACGGGTTGTGACTGATTAGGGATACGGGGTTGAGGGCCGCTATTGCCGGTATAATATCGGCATCGATGTCACAGAGGATGTAAGGAGCCGATATGTAATGGACCTTCTCGATTGTCGCACCGAGCGACTCCAAAACTGCCACTGCTGAATCAGCATCCTCGCCCTCGTGAAGCGTGACACGGACGGGAATGATTCCGCTCATTACAGCTAACTCTGAACTGACCTTGATGGATTCCGGATAGGGCGATATGCTATCAGACAGCGTCACGAGAAGCGAACCCGCTGGCAATGCGCCGGGAACCTTGACCAGATAGTCTCCGTCGCCCATGTAATTCAGGATGTGAATGCCGGATGCTTCAATGGCCGCCTGAACGTTCTCGGTTGGGAGCTCGACAAAATGAGCCAAAAGGTATTGCGGATTCCCATCGGCGCTGATTTGGGCAAAATTAATTGTCCCGAGCACGGAGAATATCATGACTGCTGTGACTATTATGGCCAAGCCCACGTTAAAAAATCGTTTTATATGCATTTTCACATCGCTCCTATCTGCATTCAAGCACAAACAGACGGATGGCGATGCCTCGTTTGCATCGCCCCCATGCAACCTGCGCATCTATGATAGGACAGTAGCGTTTTACCCATATATTATGATATCGCAGGAAAACGCATGCTGATGATGCGCATGCAATTTCTTTCAAGGAACTGGGTCGGAACGGCTTTACGGCAGCACCGTCCAGATTATGTCCGATGGCACGTGGATCCCGGTAATCTCATCGCTTCTCAAATGCCGATTACCGGCCATACGCATTGGAAATTATTGCTTCTAAAATGACTACCCATGGCGAACGCCTTTTCATTGTTAGATTCAGTATCGGCATTCACCGATTGATTGCAG
>JAWOHM010000070.1:0-19921 GCA_046485165.1 Thermoplasmata archaeon | reverse complement strand
CGGCCTCCCTTGCCAGGCACAGGGCTATGGCCACGCGCTGCAGCTCGCCCCCGGAAAGCGACGGCAAGGCCCTGTTCATCAGCGGCTCAAGGTTCAGAGGGGTGTGCACCTCGGACTTGAAGAAGCCGGATGTGGAACGGCCCCCCAGCTCCGTCATGAACAGCTCGCCCACGGTTCCGCCGAAACTGGGCTCGATGTACTGCGGCTTGTAGGAGACCTTCACGTTGGCGTCTATCTCGCCGGAGTCGGGGGAGAACTCGCCGGCCAGCATCTTGACGAAAGTTGTTTTGCCCGTGGCATTGGGGCCGACTATTCCCACGACCTCTCCGGACTTGATGCTTCCCGGCTCTGTTGCCAATGTGAATTTCTCGAACCTCTTCTGCAGCTTCTCGAAGCTGACCAGCGATACCGCGGACCAGTCCTTCCTGGGCGCCCTTGTCTCGAATTTGATGTTCCGCTCCCTGATGCGGACATTCTCCTCCTTCATGTATCCGTCCAGGTATGTGTTGATGGCGTTGCGGACCGTGCGCGGTTGCGCCAGCACCCCGAACGCGCCCTCGGAGCCGTACATCAGGTGCACGGTATCGGCCAGGAAGTCCAGGACTGCAAGGTCATGCTCGATGACCATGACCGGATGGGATTGCGCTATGCGCTGGATGACCTTGGCTATCTTCAGGCGCTGGTAGATGTCCAGGTAGGATGACGGCTCGTCGAAGAAGTAAATATCGGCTTTCTTCAACACGGTGGCGGCTATTGCCACGCGCTGAAGCTCCCCGCCGGACAGCTGGGCGATGTCCCGGTCCATGCAGGATAGCAGGTCAAGCTCGGCCGCAACCGGCTCCAGGGCCATGTCGGTCTCGACCTTTTCCAGAAGCGCCCTCACCTTCCCGGAGTGCACCCTGGGCAGCATGTCCACGTATTGCGGCTTGAAGGAGAATGTCAGCTTTCCCCCCGCTACTTTCTCCAGGTGGTTGTTCAGCTCTGTCCCGGCGTACTTCTCCAGCACCGGCTCCCATGTCGGCGGGTCGTTGATATTGCCGAGGTTCGGTATCTCCTGGCCGCTGAGTATCTTGAACGCGGTGGTCTTGCCGATTGCATTGGGCCCCAGCATTCCCACGACCTCGCCCTCGCGGGGTATGGGCAAACGGTAAAGCCTGAACCCGTTGACGCCGTACTGCTGAACCAATTCCCCTTCCAGCTCCTCTGCCAGGTTGATTATCTGTATCGCGCCGAAGGGGCACTTGTGCACGCAGATGCCGCAGCCCACGCATAGATTCTCGTTTATCACGGGCTTGCCCTTCTCGCCGACTATTATGGTCTCATCGCCGCTCCTCACCCTGGGGCAATAGCTGATGCACTCCTGGTTGCATCTCTTGGGCTGGCACTTGTCCTTGTTCAGAACGGCGATTCTCATTGAGAGTGGGATGGGGACGGGGGATAAAAGTATTCTCTTTCGGATTGCCTGTGAGTGCGAAATGAGGGCTCCCCACGGCTACAGTCTAATGCTTCGGTGTATAAATCTACAAACGCATTGGACTTCTGGCGAATGACTTGCATTCATTTGTTAGCAACGTCATCCGCCATAAAGCCGGGGGTATCCCTTTCAGTTGTCATCTTTTTTGAAAATGTCGAAGAATGGCATTCGAAAAAGATGTGTCCAATTTTGACATTGAATTTATATGTTTTGTCAAAATTAGACATCACCCTGAATTTCGTGATTTCATATTGTTAAGAACTCATTCAGGTTGAGTCCATATTGATGAAATTACAGGATTGCTGGGGGAGCGTTCCTCTCGGTTGTGACCGTGAGGAGCCCTTAATTGAACCATTCCGCCTTTCATCCGCAAATTTAAAAATTGCGGTATCCAGGCGGACATGTTCAATGAATCAAGTGGTCTGTTTCAAGAAACGCGACATTCAAAAAATATAAAATATGGGGTCGTTTCAGACCCCACATTCACCAAATATTCTATTGCTTCCTCAGTAGGCGTAGGGCTTGTAGTTGTCCCCGTACAGGCCATCTCCCGGCCCGATGGAGAGAATAATCTGGAAGCTTGTGTTGTTGTCCAAGAGCTCGCTGTTAGAGTGGACCAATATGCACCAACCATAGCCGAACTGGAATCCGAGGATTATTGGCTGTTGGTCATCGCCGCCAACAAAGGTCACAAATTCCGCATCGTCGGGTATCCCTGTGATGATAATATCATCGCCCAGGATGCTTTTGATCAGTGTCATTATGTTGTCGAGGTTGGGGTTGAAATCGCTGTCGAAGAAGCACAGGGCAATCTTGCCGCCCATGCGGGCGGGTTCTGTGCCGTTCTCGCCGTGTATCTCATCGTTTGATGGTGCCCCAAACATGACTGCGCTGCCATTGACGTTCCTTATTATGCTATTAAATCCCTTGGAGCAAATGATGAATCCACCGCCATCTCCGTGTATCTCCTCGTTCTGTGGGGATGCAAATATAATTATTGCACCGCCGTCATCGCCTGTGAGTGTCTTCCCATCGCTGCCATCCTTGAAAATGATGTTGATTCCACCGCCATCTCCGTGTATCTCATTGTTCTTTGTACCACATATTATGAATCCATTGGCATCGCCGTAGACACGGTAGTCCCAGTCTGCGCCATGCACCTCATTGGTGGATGGTGCTCCAAACATGTAAAAGCCATAATCCCCATAGTGTATCTCGGTGCTCCTGTCCGCCATGATGATGTAGCCGTCAGCATCGCCATATACGCGATAATCCCAGTCGGCGCCGGTGGTGTCGATAACCGCCGGATCTTCGATTGTCTCGGCAGCTGCATTCACAGTCCATAACGGCGTCGCGACAAGCGCGAATGCCGCCAGCATTGCAATGATTGTTGCTATTTTCATCTGTTTCACTCCTATGTCCTATTCTCTCTGTCAGAATCCTAGGTTCTGCAAGGCGGCGCACATTCGCCATTTATTTAAGCCTTATGTAGCTCAGAAAGATACAATTCCGATAATGTTGAAATGGAGAATAATAAAATTACTTTTCCTTAATCGAATGATGTGATAGCATTCGAATTATATTGTGATTGTTGTATAATATCGAAAGAGTTATATACCCTCCAATGTAGTGCGAGACCAACAATGTGGGAATGTCGGGATCTTGATGATTGAGGACAATCCCTCAAATATGGAAGAAAGGAGATGAACAATATGATGAAAGCTAAAATATTGTCGCTGGCCCTGGTGTCCATGATGGTCATGGGCGCGTTCGGCATGATGATGCCGAGGGCCGAGGCGGAATACTACAATAACGCAGACGACAGGAATATATATATCTCAGAGGAGAGCATAAACAACTATGATGGCCCGGGTGGAGCCGTTGGGGGAAACTTCGCAAACTATGAGATATATCCGGGAACGCAGAATGTGAACTTCGACATTCGGATTACCAACGGCGGAAACCCGCAGACAACGCCCGGCACAATATACTGGTGCAACCTCTCGATAAACCCCAGCGTATTGAGGAACGAGAACGGTGTTCTAATATCATCCTCTTATCTCACATGGGACGACCCGACGGTAGATGAAGAGTTCAACGGCTGGGCCACAATTGGCGATAATGGGGGCTGGAATGTATTCGAAGGATTCCAGTTCGATGTCGCGAACAATGCCAGGCCCGGAATTTACAACCTGACAGTCACGCTGACATACAAGGATGCGATAGACGGAGTCGCGACAAACTCATACATCGGCTTCGTGCTCTTCGAGGTCAGGTACAGGTGTGACATCTACGACATCGGCGGCCTCATCCCGGGAGACATGAACAAGAACGTCAATGTCAATGTTCACTTCACAAGCGCCATCCCAAGCTGGTGGGTGCATGACCTGAGCCTTTCCGTCACGCTTCCGGACTCCGACTTCTGGTGGTTCGGATTGACCGGCCTGACTGCCACACAGACCACAACTACCACATACCAGGATGATTCCACATGGTCGCCTTCTTTCATGATTTCCGTTTCCGCGCTCAAGGCCAAGGGAACATACACCGGCACATACTCCATCACATACACAACGGATGGCGACAGGACCATAACCGAGACCGGAAGCATTGATTTCATAGTCGGCGACGTGGCGATGCTGAAGGTTACGATACCTGCCGGCCAAAAGACGCTTGCCCAGGGAACGACCAAGGTCAACTGGACCCTCACTTTCGAGAACGTGGGAACCGTGGACCTTCTGGCCATAAGGTGCCAGCTGGATGATGTCAGCGAAGCATTCACCTTCATGCCCGCAGACCACTGGGAGGGGGACGAGACGGTGAGCTACAACTGGCTCACCCTCGGCGACATCGACATCGGCGACACTGTCACGGTGAGCATGGAAGTCGGAATAGACCTCTACATCCCGGAAGGACTGCACAAGGTGTTGTTCATGTTCGAGGGGAAGTACTTCGACCCGGCCTCATCCAATTACCGCAATGTCGCGGTCAGCTGGGTTGATGGCGGCGCAGACGGTTACGACCCGTATGTCAACATGGGCGTGGCACAGTACACGCTGACCCCGGACTCAAGCAGCCTTGAAGGCCCGTTCATCTGGATAGAGGTGACAGACACTGAGATAGATTTCATGCTGACAAGCCTTGTGACGCTCACAACGGCCGGCCGCATAATGGACAATGAACTTCAGATGAATGTTTTCAACTACGGCAACATAGATTTCGCGAATGTGGTCCTCCAGATTCAGACAAACACCGCCACCTCGCCATTCATGAACGTGGTCAACCCCACCGCGACCCTCTCGGAGGAAACGCCCCTGGGTAATTTGGATGCAGGAGATGATGACACTATCAGTCTGCGCGTCAGCCTGAAGCCGGACTTCGACCTCGGCGTCTACATGGTGCCAGTCACTGTCAATGCAGTAAACTGGGATATGGGCGAAGAGGTTTCGACGGTCATCAACGCCAGGATTACGATTCGCGGCGTCGGGCCGCAGCTGGAGGTCACATCCGTTACTCCCGAGAACATAAAGCGGGGCGCGTCATTCACCCTGACAATTGAGTTCACAAATGTAGGCGATGACACCGCAAGGGGAATCATCATCAACTCCGTGGACCCGGCCTGGTTCAACGAGCAGACCACCATCAGCGGCAACTACATGACCCCCGAAGCATCCGCCCTGCCATTGTATCTGGGGGATGTTGCGCCGGGCGCGACCCTGACCGTCGAGATACCCATGAGGTCCAACTCGGACATGGCCAAGGGCCACGTGTACTCGATTGTGTTCGAACTCGACTACGTTGACTCGTTCGGCTACGGGCCTGCGACTGACACAGTGTCTGTTGCCGTGAAATCCTCGGGAATGGGCGGGTCCGTCCTGGGAACGCTTTACTGGTCTTTCGTGATGCTGGCCATCATCATCTCGATATTCATCATAATCGTGGCCGTCTTCTACGTCAAGAAGAACAGGGCCCCGAAGGCGCAGCCCGCACCCGTGCAGGCTTACCAGCAACCCCCGCCGCCTCAACAGGACCAGCAGATTGAGCAGTGATGCAGAAATGGGGAAGCCTTCGGGCTTCCCTTCCTTTTCTATTTTGATTTTTCTGGTTATTTCAACAATAATATGAAATTACTGCACGCCCTTCCCAGCCACCCGCGACCCCGCCGACTCCAACCAACAGATTATCACAGCATCGGCGGAGGAAAGCGCCATGGGCGTCTCCAGTTCCAGATGCAATTTGCCGGTCTGCCCGGCCTTCAGTTCCTCGCCCATCTTGATGGTGCATGGGATGAACTGCATGCCGCTGGCCGCATGGGCCACCATGCCGTCCTTCAAAGCGCCCTTCCAGAATTTATTCACCGTGACTGTGAGGTCCAGGCTGTTTTTTACCGATAAAACCCCCTCTTCCGCAAGGATGGTGCCGCGGCCTATGTCCTCCGGCTCCACGCCCTTCATTGCCAGGCCGACGCGGTTGCCGGAACCGGCTTCGCTGACATCATTGTCATGGACCTGGATGGAGCGGACCTGGGACTTCTTGCCCGTGGGATAGATTGTAACTTCCTGGTGCTTCTTCACCACGCCCTGGTCAACGATTCCGAGGCAGACGGTTCCGAGGCCCTTCACCGGGAATGACTGGTCTATGCTGACCCTGGTGGGCCCCGGTATCGACACTGCGTCCCTGGCCATGAGCCCCTCCCGCATCTCGTTGGGGTTGCCCAGGCCTTCGACAATCTTCCAGCTCTCCAGGTTTGTGCCTTTCAGGAGCGGCTTGACCTGGTCCGGTGTGATGAAATTGTCCAGAAAGATGGTGCCCTTGGATTTTCCCATGACATCGCACGCGACTATCTCTTCGCCGATGGTGCGGTCCAGCCTGTCAATCACCATGAACACCTCGGAACCGAGGTACAGCGAGTAGAGAAGCGGGGCCAGCTTGTCCGGGTACCTGGTGGGGCAGACTACGGAAATCGCCTTATCCCCCTGCTTGTGGTTGTACATGGTCATGTCGCTCTCGGTGCCCTTCTTGCCCAGGGCGGATGCCAGCGCTTCCGAGTTCAGCACGCACAGGATGGTGGTGTTCATGATGGGGGGATTCGTTTGCGGTTGATTAAGGTTGCCATATCTGAAATTTTAGATTGTAGATTTTAGATTTGCGCTAATACATTGCTGCCTGGGGGTGCGCATGTTCATTGTGGTCAAATTTTGGCACCTATTCAACCTAATCATGCCCCGCCTGAATCCAGCATTTTGTAAGCTGGAGGGCGGGGTGATTATGCCAGATTTTTAAAATCTGGCTGCTGTGATGCATGGCGTGCTTAAATCCCCTAGCCCTGCCTGTGAGGGCAGTGGTTTGGCGCCCCACCCACAACCCCATGGCGCCCTGATGACCCAGCTCTTGCACAGATAGCCATTTTTCATCCTTTTGTGTGTGCTGGTAGGGCACCCGCCCAACCTGGCTCCGATGGATTCGCCTTCGCCTTCTCGGAATGCGACCTGTAATAAACGGCTAATCCGTTAAATCTAAAATCTACAATTCCCAAATCTAAAATCGTTTCCCCTACAATCCCTAAATCTAAAATCGTCATTCATCGCCTGCGCAGCTTTGCGACCAGCAGGATGGCGATGAATATGAAAATCGGCACCATAAGCAGAATGCCAATCATCATGACCATGGCCGGGTCCCCGCCGGTACTGGCATCGTCAGTTGAGCCGGCGGCGCCATCATCCGGGTCCGGGGATTCGACGGTTACGTTCACGTAAGCGGCATAAGAGCCGGCGTTCCCCCATGCGTCGCGCACTGTCAGCTCGATGGCATGGCTTCCCAGAGCCACGAAGGTGTGATTGAAATACAGGCTGTGGCAGACCGCCTGGCCGTCGATGCGCCATGAATAGTTGACTATGCCCTGGTTGTCTGAGGATGTTGTCGCGTTCAGCCGGACCGTGGTGTTGACCTGGTATGAGGCATTCGCCCGGAAGTGGGCGAACGGGGGCGTGAGGTCGTCTATCCAATCATATTCGAATATCTCTGCAAAATAATCCGCAGCCTCGGCATTATGGATGATGAGGCCCGACTCCCTGTTCCTGGTGACGGAATTGAGGTTCCAGTTGATGCTGGATATGAGGACGGAGTCATCTGCTATCAGGCCTTTGTTGTGTATCTTCTCGAAGCCGTGCTCATCGAGGTTGACAAGTTTCGCTTCCATGTCAAGGCCCTCTGCCATCGCGATCCCGTTCACATAGGCGACCGTGTCGTCATTGTCGATGGGGTCGTCCTCCATGGCGTTGTAGAATGTCTCGTCCAGCAGTATCCGGACATGGCAGCCCCTCCTCGCAGCATCGATGACCGATTCCAGGTAGATGTTGGGCGTGGTTTCCGTAGAGCCGGAGGCGCGGGCGCCCCAGTGCTTGTAGATGTAGAATTCCTCGACAAGGAGCCTGTCGGATGCCGATGCCAGCATGCCCAGGACCGTGTCAGCGGCCAGCGAGGTGTCGGGAGCCAGAACAGGAATTACCAGGGAGCCGGAGGTCACGGTCTTTGCCGGGAACAGCGGCGTGAAAGGTTGCGGCGTGCTGGTGGAATTGGAGCCGGCTCCCCATAGCTTGTGGGATGAATCGAAAGCCACGCTGTCCGGGCGTTCGGGATTCCAGTCCTCGAGGAACACTTCCGAGAAGTACCCTGCCACGGCCGCGTCCCTCACTATTGCGCCCCAGCCCCGGTTCCCTGCCGTCCCTGGCAGCGGAAGCCCTGATTGGCCCCAATTCTCCGACATTATCATGAGAGTGCCGGAGTCTATGACGGCGTACTTGGCATGGACATAGCTGTACCTGGCGTATATCTTGTTGGCTGGGTCATTGGTCATGATGCGAACCTGGCCGCCTGCCTCGACGATTCTCCGGGCTATGAAAAGCTCCCCGGCCGTGATGCCGCCGACCGGAGCGCCCTCAAGGAACAGGCGCACCTCCACGCCCCGGGCAATGGCCAACAGAAGGTGGTGGGCCAGGTCGTTGCTTGTGAACTCGTATACTGTCAGCCAGATGCTCTCCGCGGCATTGTCGATGGCATCGGAAACCGCGCCGTGGCTCGAATCGGGTGACGCAAAAAGCTCCAAAGTGCCAGGGGCAACGAATTGAGAGGAGGCGAACTCCGATTGGCCTATGACATACGGCCGGATGCTATCCCAATCCGCCGAGGTGTTGGTGTCTACGTAACCATCGATACTATTGCGTTTTGCAATCCAGCCCTGGGAGACGGCCTGCGCAGGCTCAGAGTCCCAGCCCGGGCCGGTGTAGTAGGTCCCGCCATATACGAAACCATCCACCTGGGTCCCGAAATTGTTCAGGAGGAAAAGCTGGTCGTCGGTGTTGGCAAGTTCCGGCTGGGAGCCGATGATTGCCATATCCGCGATTGATGCGTTCAGGTTCCGGTACTCGAAATCCGGTACTCTCAGTGTCTGGAGGCGGTAGTTCGTCGAGTTCTGGGCGACGGTGATGTTCCGGCCGGGCGCTATCACTGTTCCGGTCGGAAAGGCCACCTTGCCCTCCAGGTCCGTCAGATACCATGAGGACATGTCCACCCCATAACCTGTGGGATTGTGGACCGTGAAGAACTCGTTCTCCCCCCAGGCGCTGTAATGGACCTCGATGAGCAGCAGTGGCGGAGCAGAATCATCGCCGTTGGGGTAGAGGGGCGTGGGCGCCGATGCCCTGAGGCCGCCCTCGAACAAAGCCAGGGAGAATCCCTCCGGCGCGCTGGCATTGGAGTGAGTGTAATTGAAGTCCGGCGGTGCAGGGTCTATGTTGGTGTCGCCCAACTCGCCGTATGACATGAAGTCCACCGTGGCCCCGGAAGAGTTCGAAAGTAGAACATCGTCGCCGTTGGTTAAAATCGCGGAGCCCTTGCCCATGAAGAATTCTGCGGTGCCGTTGATGAATCCGGTGCTGTTGGTTCCTGCCTTCACATGGATGAGCGCGTAGCCGCCAGCTGGGAATTGCATGACCGGAAAGATGAAGTCCACATCACCGTCCTGGTCGGACACCGTCCAGTTGGCCACATCGACCGGCTGGGTGCCGGGATTGCGGAGCTCTATCCATTCCCCGTCAAGCTGGGTGCCGGAAGGGTTGAACATGACCTCGTTTATCATGATGAGCGGCATGTCCGCGGCCGCCCGGGTGCCGGATGCAAAAGGCGCGGCATCCGGCGCATGCTGGCTCGGAACGAACGAGAATGCCGCCAGCATGACCACCAACCCCAACAGGAGATTCGGGAGAAACCCCATGAGATGCGGAAGGGGGTTCAGTATATTAATGACTCAGATGAAGAATATTATGACCGGAATTATCAGGCAGCCCATGAGGTGCACGCGCTTCACGCCGATGAGGGGGGGTATCATGCCGACGCATGTGGCAATGCCGAGTATGGCCAGGCCCAGGGCCCCGGAGAACAGGAGGACCATGGCTACCAGCAGCAGCAGCACGCTCTTGACCATGAGGCCGTAGTTTATTCTGGAGCAGTGTTTTGCGAATATCTTCCCGAAGAACAGTGCCAGCGGGACCGACACTATGGCCGCCACAAGTGCCGAGAGCAGCAGCGCGGACATGGCCAATGGCACCGCGCCAAGCGGCTCCCACGCGGTGAGCTCGCTTGATATTATTGCCTCCACGGATTTCATGGCGCCGCTCCTGGACTTCAGTATGACGAATAGCGCCATGAGGTTGAACAGCGCCACGGATGTGTTCACGGCCGATATGGATACTATGAACTCCAGCGTCTCGCCGTCCCCTTCCTCGGACTCGGAATCTCCCGACCTTGTCAGGAACACCGAGATGATTGTGGATATGGCCGCCGATATCCCTGGGAACCAGGACGCCATGCTGGCTATGCATCCCGAACCTATGGCTTTCACCTGCCTGCCCAGGCTCAGTTTCACTTTCATGTTCCCCAGCTTCTGCTCCGGTATCTTGGGGTTGTCCTTCAGGCTCAGGAGAAGCGTGGATATGCCGAAAAGGCCGGTGAAGAGCGGGAACAGCAGCACAGTGCCCTGCTCTATGGACTGGAAGTTCACAAGGAAAAGGTTGCGGGACGCCACGCCGGGAATCACCAGCAGGGCGACGCCCAGCAACCCGGACAGCAGGAATACGCCCAGGGCCATGGCGCGCTTTGCCGCATGGTCCTTCCAGCCGGTGATGGGCATGACAGTGCCGACTGCCACCATTTCCTCCCCCACGTCTGGCTCTATCTTGGGCTCTCCCAGGGCCTCAAGGACAAGCTGAACCTTGCCGGCCTCCAGCAGGTAGAAGCGGGCGCCCGCGTCGTTGAACTTGTTTGACACCCGGGCCTTCACTGCCACGGTTCCCTTCACATCCGCGCCGAGCTCTTCCAGCAGATGAACAGACTGGCCGGTTTGCAGCATATCCCCCGGCTCCAAAGCCCCGAGAAGGCAATGGCCCCTCATCTCGAACTTCTTCGGCCTCACGAACTCATCGCTGGACCTGTACCGCTCCGTCATGATGAGAAATATGCTGATGGCCAGCAGGAAGAGGTGCATCCACTTTGCCACGGCATCGTAGGCGTGTATTGGGCTGCCGACAATCAGCCGCATGGGAATGAGCAGGACCAGGGCGCCGATGACCGCCCCGAAACTGCCGATGACAGAGCATTTCACTGCCTCGTAGCCCCTGCCTGCCAGCACCATCCTGTGGCCTGGGAGGACAGATAGCGCGGTGTCATCATCCGGCGCGCCCAGAAAAACAGACGGGATGAAGTCTAGGAAGGTGTGGGTGACGGCATTGCCGATGACCAGCGAGCAGACGATTATCACAAGCTGGGAGGCCGTGGGCGTCGCCCAGCCGAATGCCGCCATGGCCAGGGAGAGGAGCGCGGACTGCGAAGCTAATACCATGTACGCCACATTGTTCACGTGAATCCCCGGAATCAAGCCGGTGACTATGCCGGCCACACACCCCAACAATGTGAACATCATGATGGCCAGCAGAAATTCCGGTGTCCCCAATAATCAATCTCCGGAGAATGGGAACGGGCAGTGGCATAAAAAGGGATGGTTGAACCAAATACCGGATGCCTATCCGAAATCCAGCAATGCCCAGACCGGCAGATGGTCAGAGCCCAGCTGGCCAGCCATTACCTCGCAGGATATCACCGAAGAGGCAAATTCATCTGACACGAAAATATAATCAATCCTCTCGCAGGGTTCTGGGGAATAGAACGTGTAAGTTCCGGGACCGTTGACGGCGTGGCCGGCAAGGACCCATGCGTCATGCATGATATCTGTGAGGTTGGTGTAAATCGTCTCATTGGGCCAGGTATTGAAATCCCCCATGAATATGAACGGGTCCGTTTCGGCAGAGAGGGCTTGAATAATCTGATTTGACTGACTGGTCCGGTCCTCTGGGCTTAGGCCAAGGTGAACCCCATAAACAGCAAGGTCCCATGTTTCAGTACTAATCTGGCATCTGAAATAGCAGCGCTGGTCCTCTATGCTGTCAAGCCAATGCAGTTGCGAGCTTTTTATTTCGAATTTTGAGAGCAGGGCAAGGCCATATATCTGCTCGGAGGTTGAAGGCCCCGGATAAACATCCATCCCGAGTTTGTATGCAAGCCAGTTCACAGTGTCCACGTTCATGCTGGAGATTCGGTTGGTTTCCGATTCCTGAAGTACCAGAATGTCCGGGCCCACTTCCTGTATTGTGTTTAAAATCTCCCAAGGGTCCAGTATGCCGTCCATTCCATAGCCCTGATGAATATTGTAGGTCATGACCCTCAAACTGTTGGGTGCCTGGGGCGATGCGGGAAGCATTGCCTGTTGTGCGGCAGGGATTGTGCATGAACAGAGAAGGATTATCATGCAAATAAATGCAAAAAAGACTGAACCTTCAGAATAGCGGGTCTCGGCCGTTTTCATGCTGCCCCTCAGAGCAGGCAGCAGGGAAATTATTGAAAATAACAATACCGCTAAAAATATGATTTCTCCCATAGTGCCCTTCAGAAAGCCGGTGCCCGGAACATGGGCCCATGTCAGTGTCAGCACAGAAATGAACACCAGCGCAACAAAGACGAATCCCGCAACAAGCATGTTAAATGAAAGCCTGGGTTTGCCGGACCCCCCTGTAAAATACCGAATGTTATTGTGCAAGACAATCGAAAATAACAGAATACTTGCAGGCAACAGGGTTGCCATGCCACCAATTTCAACTTCCAATGCCAGCATGGCAAAAGTACCGAGAAGAGCGATTATTGACAGAATTATTATGAATTTATTTTGGAACACTTGCGGGATGAATTTCAGCAGAACAACCAATATTGCCATGAAAAAGGCAGATGTGAGATACACTGCAAACGGCACTGCCCCGGTCCAGCCAGCAATGACATTGGGAAAACCGGATATTGTCATGTAAACGAAGAGTGCCAGGCCCAAGGAAAGACCCATGAGAGGCATTCCTTTGGGGTTATTGATTTCCATGGACTGGTTCCCCGAGCATTTGAACAGACCATAGAGAAACATCGATGCCAGCGGCGTAAAATACAGCAATGATGTAATGCGCACATCATTGACGCCGTAAATGCTCGGGTCGAATGTTCCCCCTGCAAATCTCAGTGCCATGTCCAGGCAGACTGCCGCAATCATTGCAAGGAATATGTCCATCCTGTCTTTGGGATTCCAGTTCCCCAGCAGAGCCCGAATGAAAATCAAAATACTGGATACCAGAATGAATGACAGAAAAAGGTAGATGTTCGAATCGGGGCCCGTGGAAATAAGGAACCGGGATATGATTGCGGCAATGCCAAATCCCCAAAGGACATGCTTTCTGTTCAGGCGGTGGATGCCCAGCGGAAACAGGATTGGGGAAAGAAAGCCCAGTACATAGATTATCGATGAATTGATTGACATTGTTGCCAGATTGGAATTGTACGTCGAGCCGATGAGCTCTCGCGCTCCTTGAAGAAAAAACAGGATAGCCAGCGCAAGCATGACAATATGCCAGTTCGGTTCCCACTGCTGTTTGGGCATATTCCCAGTTAGTGCTATCATCAAATAAATAGATATCTGAAAAGACTCGGGATGCCGTTATCAATTGCTGAATAGGGGGTGTCGCGTGTTCATTGGTTCTGCGGCGCTGGCGCTGGAAAGAGAAAAGAAAAAATTAAATGAGGAGGGAAATTGGATTTTGCCTCAGAACGATTTTCTGGAGTTCAGAACAGGCATGGGCGGCCCGGGGATGAAGTCCTGGTTCGAGTCGATTCTGCCGTTATTGTGGCCGGCCTGTTCGAGGCCGGATGTCGCATCGCCCTCGGATATCGTGATCTGTGTGTCTGCCTGTTCGTATCTTATTGTGTAAACACCCACGGGCACAAGGTTTCCGTTGTCATCGACCTGGGTCCAGACAAACTCATAGCTCTCTCCGGGGGCCAGGTACTCGGGGAACAATGTCAGTCTCTGTGTGTAGACGCATTGGCCGTTCGAGTCCTCCACCCAGTACCAGGATATCACTGCCGGCTCGCTGAGCTGGTTGGTCACGGTTATCCTGACGTCTTCGCCGGAAATGTATATCTCCTTCTCTGTGGAAATGGGGGCGCATTTGCCGGCCATGGCCATCCCTGACAGGATTGTCAGCGCCAGGAGGGACGCAATCAATATCGTCGCTGTGGTCTTCATGTTAATACCTTCTCTTCCCCGCTCGGGGGTGTTGCAGGGGCCACGAATGTTGCCTAGTATATAAAAGTTACTAAAATAACAAAATATTGATGAAAATAATTATTTTTTAGCATAAATTATAACAATAAGTTATTGAAATATCAAAAATCGAAATGATTATATCTGTTGAGCACATATAGGGGGACATGTCGAAGCCCCTCACGGAAAGGGAGAAGCTCGTCCTGCATGCCATCGTGCGGGCGCCAACTTCCACCGACAGGGAGCTTGCGGCGGCCACGGGCCTAAAACACACCACGCTGATGGCCATCCGCCGGAGGCTGAGGGAGAAGGATTACTATTCGGTTGCCAGAATACCGCAGGTTCGCCACCTGGGGGGGGAGATCTTTGCAATCACATATTGCAATTACAAGGCCACTGTGCCGCTGGACATCAGGCTCATAGCGGGCAGGCGACTGGCAGAAAATCACAGGGAGGTATTCTGGGCTGGCAGCGAGTATTCGCAGGCCGTGTTCTTCCAGTTCGCCAGGAATTTCACAGAGGCGAAGAAGAACATAATCGAGATGGAGCGGCTGTACATGGCTCAGGGATTCCTGGGAGATGGCGGCATCACCTTTCTGGCTTTCCCGTTCGACATCGCCGATTTTCCGTTCTTCTTCGATTACGAACCGCTCCTGCGGCAGAGCTTCGGCATCGAGAGCGGCGGAACAGCCGCTCCGGCCCCTCAGCGGGGCGCGGCCAGGCTCACAAAGGCCGGCAAAACTGTATATCATGGCCTGATAGAGAACCCGGAAATGAACGACAGGGAACTGGCCGAGCATATCGGGATATCACAGCGCACCGTGACGAAGCTGAGGGGCGATTTCGAATCATCCGGATTATTCAGGACCCTGGCCGTGCCCAACCTGCAGAAATTGGGTTTCAGAATGCTTGCCTTCGACCACGCAAAGCTCAATCTGAGGATCACGGAAAAAGAGAGGAATGAGGTGCTGGACGCCCTCATCAACATCAAGCCACCCATCCTCCTGGCAATTGCGGGGGATGATGTGGTCGCCCTCACCGCGTATGAGGATTTCAATGTTTACAGGCGCAGCATCAACAGCTTTTCGGAGGTCTACAAGCAGGACGACATATTCATTGGCGAGCCAAAGCGCATGCTGTTCTCCCTGCCGGAGATGGAGATGCTCAAGAGCCATGTCTATGGGCCGGGCGTTGCCAAACTGCTGGGATGGGATGGCAAGAGGTAGCGGCCATGAAAGAGGCGGGAACTGAGCCACCCGTTTTGATTACGCTACCGGCCAGAGGCTGTCCGCCGGTAATCTCATCGTTTACAAAATGCCGATTACCGGCCAACGTTTTGGGAATCATTGTTTGTAAATTGATTACCCATGGCGGATTCTCCATACCGCATAGATTCTGTTCTCGAATCCACCGATTGCATGCAAAATGGTGCAAGCTGCTGGATTTAGCTGCCATTTGTTCCAGCACCATGGTCGAATGCTTCGCAGCGCTTTATCCGGAACCGCATTCAACTATTACGGCAGCACCGTCCAGAGGCTGTCCGCCGTAACATGCACCCAGTATGCATTTCCCTGGGACATCGTGACCGTGGATGGGTCGGAATCCGAAACATACGGCGCTGCGGCCTGCCACACCGACACCACATCTGCCTGCGCCGGCAGGGTCGCGGATGCGGTTCTTGCCGTTGCCGATGGATACCCCACCATGTTCCAGCCCGCGTACAGGTAGATGTCGGTGGATGCCGGGGGAACGGCATATTCTGACAATGTCAGCTTCTTGTCGCCGCCATTGGCGTCGAGCTTCAGCCACACGCCCATTGTATTGTCTATGGCGGTCAGGGTTGAGGGGTAGCCTGCCCTGTACGTGAGCCATCTCTTGTTCTGGTTGTCATAGGCCTTGGCCACGGACCATGTGGTCTGGCCGTCGCCAGACGTTGCGTCATTGAGAACTGCCTGGATGCTGCCTGTGAGCCCGGACGGGTATGATACGAAAACCCAGCTGCCGGGTGATTTGTCAGCCAAATCTATTGCGTAGGGAGGGGCTGAAGGCTCTGGTGCGGAGTCGGTATTGGCGTCCTCGTTGCCTATGGCGTCCTCGGCCCTCACTATGTACCACCACCTTGTGATGTCATACAGGCCCCTGGCTATGTCCGTGTATGTGTTGGTGCCGACAGGCACTGAGTCTATGAACGAATAGGTGCCTGACTGTGCGTCAGACCGGTAGATGTTGTACTGTGAAACTCCGGTGCCGTCATGCGTCCAGTTGATGGTGTTGTGGTCCGTCCTCTCCCAGTTCTTAACGGAGACCGTGTACTGGAAGCCTTGGATGAAGGAATACCGCTGGGTGGAATCGCCCCAATAGAACCTGTTTGTGCTCCCGGATTTGTATGTCCAGTAATTGATGGTCCACTGATTGTTGCCGAGCTGGGAGGCGTCCAGGCGCTCTGTCTGGAATGGTGCGGTTGTGCGGGTTGTGGGGGGATTTGTGGGGCCATTGTATATATCAATGTATATCGTATCTGTTTCCTCAAGTGCAATCTGAGGTGGGGTCCAGGTGGCCTGCTGGAGGCCCTCGCCGTCAGCGGACCGCGAGACCACGGCGACCGTGGAGCTGCCAGATATTGAGGTATTCACGCCGGCGGCGCTATTCTTATACACGCGGATTCCCCAGTAATGGGTTCCCGCATTGGTTCCGGAAACATATTTTGAGGATGTTGTGTCCGTGGTTCCCAGCACGTAGAAGTTCCTACCGTTGACAGGAACCTGATTGTTCCTCATGTACCTGTTCTGCGTTACTGTGTTGCCGCCGGTGCTGGTGGGCCCCCAATGCTCAACCGTGAGGCCGGTGGGCGGGTCCGGGGCGATGTTGTTGAATATGTAGGATGCTGCTTCCGGCGGTGTGCCGGGCGGCGGTGGGCTGGGCTCGGGCGAATCCCCCACTGCCGATGCGTACCAGCCATAGGTTGCGGATGTCGTGAGGCCGAACTGGAAGGTGCCGTCAACCGTGTCATCGTTGCCCGCGAAATTCCATGTGGAGCCGCCGTTGGTTGTGTAATACAAGTTGATGGATTCTGGGTATTGTTCCCAGGTGTATGACAGTGTGATGCTGCCGACATTGGTCGGGCCGCCTGTCGGGCCGGTGGCGGTGGCCGAGGCCTCCGGAGTCACCCTCACGCCGCCCAGCACTGTCAGCGCGAAGTTCTGCGTTCCGAGCGGGACGGTGACAGCATTGACCGATATTGTATAAGTTCCCGCGGGAGCGCCGCTGCCGTATCCGGGGAACAGTATAACTCCCTCCAAGTTGTTGATGCGGTCATAGCTGCCGCCAGTGGTGGAGCGGCCAGGATCGTAGCCGGTGAACACATTGCCCCTGTACACGTTGCCCAGGGGGTCAGTCACGGTGAGGTCCAGGTCGTTGACCAGCGGCGTGGTGTCGCCTGCAACCAGGGCGGGCTTGTCCGACCATGTGAGCATGACCCTGAGCGGCACGGTGCTGTCAGTGACTGTGAAAGTATCCGACCAGCTGCCGCCGGTGCCAAGAGCAGAGGGGGAATCCCAGAACTTCAATTTCTTGGCATCCCCGTCGAAATAGAGTACGTCGTCCGTGTACACCCTGCCCCAGCCCTGTTGATTATTGGGATAGAAAGTCTCGCCGTTCGCATACGCCCCGGTGCCTGTGATTTCCTTGCCGGAAATGACAATCAGGGATTTCATGAGCGCCGCGGACGGGTTGGTGATGGCCGCGCCGCTGTTCTTGATGCCTGCCGGGTACCAGCCTTCCGCAAGGTACTGGCGTATGAGGGCGGCGGTGCCCGCCACCGCCGGCGTCGCCATGCTGGTGCCCTGCATGGCAGTGTAGCCAGCGGCTGTGCGTGTGGCCGAGTAGATGTTGACTGCGGGAGCCAGTATCTGGGGCGACAGCCTGCCATCCCTGGTGGGGCCGCGGCTTGAAGAACTGTACATGGCATCGGCGCTGAGGCCGTTCTGGGTCCCTCCCACGCTCAATATGTTCTTTGCCTGGTTCTGGAAACCGATGGAATAGGAACCGTAAGCCCCATCATTGCCAGCCGCCCAGACTAGCAGGAAATCCGGATTGTTCGACACATAGTTGTCGAGGACCCTGGCCTCGCTCGGGTAATATGGGGCTTGAGGATTGTAATCATATGTGCTCCCCCAGCTATTGGACGATATCCTGGCCCCGAGCGCGTATCCCGGGTCCCAAACATCGTCGTAAGGCCATGAAGGGGAAAGGCCGAGACCGACACCTATGTCGGCGTGAATCAGCTTGGCCGCATAGGCATGGCCGTCCCTGAGGTTATATGAAAGGTATGTGGGAGCATCGCCGCCGATGGTCCCGCCGACATGGGTGCCGTGGCCGTGGCCGTCAACAAGGTCGCCGCCGGCCGCGTAGTAATCGCGGACCTTTCTGTGGCTGGCTCCTATCGGGTTGGAAGCGTCATAGAACATCTCGTGGCTCGTGTAAAGCCCGGTGTCCGCGTACATGATAAGCTGGCTCTCGCCGTGAATGCCCTGGTCGAATATCTTCCTGGCACCCGAGGTGGATGCGATTCCGGACTGCAGCACCCTTGTGGCCACGTCATTGTAAACCTGCGGCTGCACATAAGGGGCTATCTGAGCGACAGGGCTCAGCCTGGCTATCTCCGAGAACAGGTACGCTGGAACGGCGGCGCGTATCATGCCGCCGATTTCGTAATCCGCGTATTGGCGGATTTCCGCGCCCAAGGAAAGGATTGCTGGAAGGACATCGTCGACCGGCTCTCCTGCGAAGAGGGTTATCTCCACGTTCTGGAGGCCATCATTTCCCAGGTAGGGGGACAGCTTGTAGCCGGGCTGGTACAGCCCGGTCCAGCGTATGAAATGCTGCTCCAATGAAGAAATCCGCTCCGGGGGGGATTCCACCACGACCGCATAGTCGCTGAGTGGGCCGACGACCCGCATGCCCGAGTCTGAGAGGGCAGTAAGCCACTTCTCCTTAATCGGGCCAATCATCTGAATGAGGTAATAGCCTGTCTCGCCCGGGTACCTCTCCAGGGCCAGGCCGTCGGGCAAAGCCGGTTCGCCGGAGGCTGTCTCGAAGGAGGCGGACTCCAGGCCTATCCTGTAGGTTGGGTATTCCAGATATATCCCGTTGGATTCCAGCGCGGCCAGGGCTTTGGCGTCCGCCTTGGCGAGCGCATAAGTGCCGTAATCCTCGGCCACGGCCACGTTCAGCCGCGACAGCAGGGGGCTGATGGCTTTCCCCTCGTTGAATATCAGGACGTCTGAAACGCTCATCTGAGTGTCCTCTGTGCTCGGAATGCCATAAGTTACCGTTGGAAACATCATGAGAATTGCTATCAATATCGCCATTGCGCCCACGTTAAAAAATCCCTTGGCCTGCATTTTCAATCACACCTATCTGAGTTGACACACAAAAGCAAGAAAGCGATGCAATGCATCTGCCCTCATGCATTTTGCGCATCTCCGAGGTATATAAAGGGGCTTATGATATAAAATGCTGTCGCTGGAAAACGCATGCTGATGATGCGTGTGCGATTTCTTTCAAGGAACCGGGTCGGAACGGCTTTACGGCAGCACCGTCCAGATTATGTCCGATGGCACGTGGATCCCGGTAATCTCATCGCTTCTCAAATGCCGATTACCGGCCATACGCATTGGAAATTATTGCTTCTAAAATGACTACCCATGGCGAACGCCTTTTCATTGTTAGATTCAGTATCGGCATTCACCGATTGATTGCAG
>JAWOHM010000175.1:0-4529 GCA_046485165.1 Thermoplasmata archaeon | reverse complement strand
GCTAAATGCAATACCGGTTGATTCAGGAGTGTAACCTTCATTACCGTCTCCATAAATTACTTTGTTGTCGGGTTTAATGTTGTTGGCAGCAACGACAGCTTCTATATCGAAGATTCCGACTCGAAATACCTGAAAGGCGCGATCGAGAGCATCGTCAACGGTGCCAGGATAGAGCGCATCGAATTTGAATGCATCAACGAGAGGAAGCAGAACATCTGGATCGAGGCATTCCCCCACCTTGTGAATAAAGGCAAAGCGTTCTATGCCATCCAGATCATTATAAAGGACATCACGGAGAGAAAGCTGAAGGAACTTGAGATGAAAAAGCGTTTCATGCGCTTTGAATTGGAAGATGGAAACACATACATCACGAAAGAGACGAGGCCTGCACAGGCGATACAGGCATTCCGTGAATTGCTGGCTGCCGGATACGCCGGAACAGTCATCACCAGGGACTCCAAGAAGGAATATGACAAGAGCGTGGAAAAGATTTACGGGTACGTGAAGGTATCCGACACAAAACAAGGTGACCTGGATAAGATAACAACTGGCAAAATCATCGAGCTCATCTCCGGCTTGCCGCGAAAGGAGGTGGTGCTCATTGACTGCCTGGAATATTGCGCCTCCAGGAATGGAACCAGGAAAACCCTGAAGATGGTCCAGGACATCAGGGACCTGGCCATTGAAAAGCGGCTGATAGTCCTGATTTCAGTCAACCCATCGGCATTGCCCGAAAAGGACTTGAGCATGATCGAAAACGAGACAAAGAACATTCACGCCACCAAGTTCATGGCCAGGCTGCCTGCGAAGCTCCTGGAAACCCTGGATTACATAGACCGGGAGAACTCGGACGGCAGAAGGCCCTCTTACTCTGACATCGGGGCGCATTTCGAGATAAGCAAGCCCACGACCAGGACCAGAGTAGGCAGGTTGGTGAGAGAGGGCGCAGTCAAAGAGTTCCAAAAGGGGAGGCAGAAGGTGCTCGAATTGACTGAAAAAGGCAAAAGCTATTTGGCAGCACAATAATTTTCACTGTTTTCACTATTTTTTTCACAATCTATATTAACCCAGTAATCGCTATATATAACACGGATTGAGATTCTGCCCGGGTGGGGAAGAAATTATTTACAATTCATCAATTCAATTTTATTTTAGCGTTAAATGTCGGTGTTTGCCGGAAGATGCGGGACCGCGAAAATGGTCACTGGGTCTAGAAGTTGTGTATTGCATTGCGAAGGATGAAAGAAACGCTGCCATGCCAGAGCGTTTAATTTAACGAGCGTGGCTCGTCAAACCTCGCGCCGAATTCCTTCGATTTGATATTGTTTATAAGCGGAACTCGGCTTAGGTCCAAATCCCTCCAGATTTGACGAGCGTGGCTCGTCAAACCTCGCGCCGAATTCCTTCGATTTGATATTGTTTATAAGCGGAACTCGGCTTAGGTCCAAATCCCTCCAGTTCTGTAATAAAATGCTAAGAGCCACTGGAGGGATTTGAACCCCCGACCTGCTGATTACAAATCAGCCGCTCCACCGAGCTAAGCTACAGTGGCATCTTGTTTGCGGATAATCAATACTGAAGCGCGAATAACATTCCCCTATTAAAAGTTGCGAGTGAGTCTCCCCACAGATAATTCTGAGGGAATCCTCAATCGTTTCATGCTGAATGACATATATGGATTAGTTAAAATTTGTCATCCAGCTCAATTCGTGTTTGTTTCAAACATGATGATAACTATGGGGAGCCTTAACTAAACAATCCTTGCCTTCAGAATGGCTTTGAACTGCTTCTCATTGCCTTTCATCTGAAGACCTGAAAACAGCAGCACCCAGGCAAGGCATGTTTAGTGAGCACTATGCCTGCCATGGGCCGTTTGATTCAGGGGGCCATCACTTTCTGTCGGGCAGAAACGGTATGAGCGAGACAGCAAAGGCAGCCATCGTCCTGGTCTGCAGCAGCACCTTGCCCGGGCCGACCAGGTCCGTCACAAGGCCCTCGCCGCTGAGTATCGTGGACTTCCAGTTGCCAACCCTGCGGACCGAGAACTGCATGGTGTCGGGGAATGCGACCAGGTGGCCGGTGTCAACGGATAATACTTCGCCGGGCTGCAGGTCCTTCTCGATTATGGCGCCGAAGGATGTGGTCCAGACCTTGCCCTGGCCGGATGCACGGAGCATCACGAAGTCCTTCTCTGAAAGGAAGCCCTTGAGGCCCTGCCACTTGGTGTCCAGCGTTACCGTGGTGTGGGATGCCAGGAATGCGCCGCTCTGGAGGATCATGGAATTGGTTGTAACATCCAGCGCCCTGATGTCGCCCATTGTGGGGCCAACCAGTGCCAGTTCACCTGCGCCGCGAGCGGCTGTGTAGGTGTTCACGAAGAACGATTCCCCGCCCAGGAGCGCGGTTGTCAGGCCGCCTTTCCTGCCATGCGTTTGGATATCAACCGTGTTGTGCATGTACATCATGGCGCCTTTCTCTGCCAGGACGCTCTGCCCCGGCTTCAGCGAGAATATCAATGCCGAGAATGATGGGGAATGCTCCACCCTGAAAGTGAGTTCCCCGCCCATGCCCTGCGGGTAGTTGGGCTGCATCGCGGGCTGCTGGTGCTGGGGTTGGGCCTGGACCGGCTGGTATTGGGGCTGGGCCTGTTGATGGGGCGCGGGCTGCGGTTGGTACTGCGATTGCTGCTGATATTGGGGCTGCGCAGCGGGTTGCTGAGCATGTTGCGGTTGTTGCTGGTAATGCGGCTGGGCAGCGGGCTGCTGGGCGTGCTGGGGCTGCTGCTGATAATTGGGTTGCGCTGCCGGCTGCTGCGGAGCCGCGACAGGTTGCTTGTAAGCCTGGCAGGTGTGGCAGTACCACTGGTTATATTGTTGTACATAACTCAACTGATTCGAGCATGTCGGACATCTGTTCATGTTATTCCTCCCTCTGAAATATTCTGATGGTGAATAAACGTACAGGGATAAAAACCCTTGCCGCGAATAGATTATTAACAGCGAGGCGATGGCCCGTGCATGGCGAGAAGGAAGGCAGACCCGCGGGAACCTGTATCGGCCTGGTCCGAGAAGGACCGCATCGGCAAGGATGTGGTAGATGCATTGGTCGTGATACTGAGGAGCAGGGGATGTTACTGGTCCAGGCAGTCCGGGTGCCTGATGTGCGGGTACAACAATGACTGCCTGGGAACAGTTACTGCGGATGACCTTGCCGTGCAATTCGAAACAGCCATGCAGAAATATGCGGGCCAACCGTATATCAAGATATACACGTCAGGCAGCTTCCTGGACCCGAAAGAGGTCGAGCCGGAGGCCAGGGGCAGGATACTGGCACTAGCCGGGGAGAGGGCGAGCAAGGTGCTGGTGGAGTCCAGGCCGGAGTTCGTGAGCCAGGCAAGCCTGGAATCCGCTTTTGCCCATGTCAAGGAGCTGGAGGTCGCCATCGGGCTGGAAACTGCGAACGATGAGAACAGGGCCAGATGCGTCAACAAAGGTTTTCAGCTCAAGGACTTCGAGAGGGCATGCAATGCGGCCGGGGATGCGGGCGCCAGCATCCGGACGTACCTGCTGCTGAAACCGCTGTTCATGACCGAATCGGCTGCCATGAGGGATGTGGTCGAATCCGCGCGCATAGCGGGACCCATGAGCCAGACCATCTCGGTCAATCCCATCAACGTGCAGCGCGGCACCAGGGTGGAGGAGCTCTGGAAGAAGGGGCTGTACAGGCCGCCATGGCTCTGGAGCCTGGTCGAGGCATTGAGAGAATCCGGCAAAGTCACGGATGCCAGGATTGTCTCGGCACCCTCCGGTGGCGGCTCCCGAAGGGGCGTGCACAACTGCGGGAAATGCGATGACACAATCCTCAAGGCTGTTGAGAGGTTCTCCCTGGAGGGGGATGCGGCCGCCTTCAAGGGCCTCGGGTGCGGATGCAGGGAGAGGTGGCTTGACCAGCTGGATGCGGAACCGTTCATGGGGTCCGCCGGCGACCTGGAACGGCTTTCCCTTCCGCAATGATTTTGTAGGCTTGGGCGATAGGGCTCTGCATGAGCATTTTATCGGACGGCGGCATCCTGAAGGCCATGAAGGATGGGGAACTGGCAATCGAGAACTTCAACGAGAAGAATCTCACGCCGAACGGCTATGACCTGACAATTGCCGAGATCAAGGTGGGCCAGGATGGCGAAACAGTCAAATCCGGGGATGTGGCTATACCTCCGGGAAAATGGTTCGCCGTGAGCACGCTGGAGTACGTCAAATGCGGCCCGCAGGTGACCACACAGCTCTGGATACGCACATCCTGGGCAAGGAAGGGCATAATCTCCAGCTTCGGGAAGGTTGACGCGGGATTCGAGGGGACGCTGACGCTTTCGGCTTTCAATTCATCGGACAGAGAGGTTGTCATCCCCATTGGCCAGAGATCACCAGAACTTGCCGAGTGCAGCGTGATCCGGCTGTTTCCAAAATTGGACCGAATTCTGGGCATCACTACCAATGGTGTCGTGCACTTGGGTGAGCTGATTACCGGAAAGC
>JAWOHM010000168.1:0-6090 GCA_046485165.1 Thermoplasmata archaeon | reverse complement strand
TAGAGGTTTCCCTTCGCCTCCGGCTGCACTTTCATCTTCTTCCTGATGCCGTCGAGCCCGGCGGCATCAGGAAGAAGATGAAAGTGCAGCCGGAGGCGAAGGGAAACCTCTACAAGAAGAACAGCGGGGAGAACCTCCCGGCATCGCTGGATGATGCACTGAAAGCGACGGCCAGCGATAAGGTGATAGTTGAAGCGATAGGCCTTAACCTTTTCGAGAGTTTCAGGGCAATGAAGGAGAAGGAGCTCTGCGATTACAGGAAGCATGTGCCGATATGGGATTTCAACATGTACTTCAATGTATAATCAACACGACGGCCTGCCGAGGCAACCTTATTAACCCTTGCGAGAATTCCTTGCCATGAAATCCCAGATGACCAGCTTTGACATCGCCGCCATTGTCAGCGAGCTGCAGGCATGCGTGGGCCTCAGAGCCGAGAAGTTCTTCCTTCTCGAACACAGGGATTTCTTCTTCCGGCTCACCGGAACATCAGAAAAAAAAAGCGTGACAATCAATCTGGACCACGGCATCTGGCTGGAAGATGGCTTCCGCACGACCGGCGATTCCGAGCCGGCCACATTCGCCATGCTGCTCAGAAAATACATATCGGGCAAAACCCTGAAAAAAGTGAGCCAGCATGGATTCGACAGGATCGTGCTGTTCGAATTCGGCTCGGAGCCTTCAATCACCCTTGTGGCCGAACTGTTCGGCTCTGGAAACCTGATATTGCTGGAAGGCAGCAGAATCCTGCAACCGCTCACATCCAAATCCTGGAAAGCGAGAGACGTCAAAACCGGGAGGGAATATCTGTTCCCGCCGGAAAGCCAGAACCCGTTCACACTGGACAGGGGCGCACTATTCGATATAATCAGGAATTCCGGCAAGGACATCGTTAGATGCCTGGCCACCGAGGTGAACCTTGGAGGGGTCTATTCCGAAGAGATATGCGCCCGCCTCGGCAGGGAGAGGTCCATCAGGGCTTCGGAAATCAGCGATGGCGAGATTGAGGCCATCCTGAAGGAAATACAATCGTTCAAGAAAAGCCTGGAATCTCCCGCTCCGCATATTTTGCTCGATGGCCAGGGAATATGGGCGGATGTCCTGCCATTCGAATTATCCATGCATGAGAATCATGAAAAGAAGCATTACGCAGGGTTCAGCCCGGCGGCCAAGGATTACTTTGAGGCCCTTTCCGAGAAGGGCCGGGCGCCCGGAAAGAGCATGCGCGAAAGCCAGCTGGAGAGGCAGCTCGAAAGCCAGACCGGGGCTGTGAAAGAGCTCCTGCTCCAGACCAAGGAATACCAGGAGATGGGGGACAGGATATATGCCAATTATCCTTTGCTGGAAAGCATATTGCAGAAAGCTGCGATAATCCTTGGGGAAGGGAACTGGCAGGCCCTGAAAAAAGAGGTGTGCGGCATCCCGCATGTCACGGAATTCGACCCTGCGACCGGCACCATTTCCGTTTCACTGCCAGATGGCTCGGCCGTCAGGCTTGACACGAGGAACAACCTGAACGAGAATGCGGCAGCGTTCTATGACAGGTCAAAGAAAGCGAAGCATAAAGCCGAGGGAGCCAGGGTGGCAATAATCGAAACCGAGCAGCTTCTGAGGAATGTGAAAAAGGCAGTTGAGAAATCAAAGGCGAAGACAGACAAACTGCCCACCAAGAAGTTCTGGTTCGACAAGTTCAGATGGTTCATGTCCAGCGAGGGATTGATTGTGGTGGGCGGCCGCGACACGAGGACGAACGACCAGGTCGTCAAGAAACATCTCAAGGACGGGGACCTTTACGCCCATGCGGACGTGAACGGGGCGCCCAGCGTGGTCATCAAGGACGCGGCCGGGGCGACCGATGCGACATTGGAGGAGGCCTGCACCTTTGCCGTGTGCTTCTCCAGGGCATGGAAGACCAAGCTCGCGTCCGGGAGCGCATACTGGGTGAAACCGGACCAGGTATCCAAGACCCCACAGCCAGGCGAGTTCGTCCCGAAGGGCGCTTTCATCATCCGCGGCAAACGCAACTATTCCAAGAAGATAGAGTTGAAACTGGCCATAGCAATGGTCAAGATACAGGGCTCAGACAAGCTCATGTGCGGGCCCGTGTCGGCGGTCAGGGCGCATGCCGGTGAGTGCACCATCATCGAACCCGGAGACGAGAAACGCTCGGATTTCGCAAAGAGGATTTCGGACAAGTACAACATACCGATCGAGGAAGTGGACAAGGCGCTGCCCACCGGGGATATCCATATCGCGGAAGATTAGGCGGCAATTCTCTCGACCGCTTCCAGGCACAGCCTGAGTTTTTCGACGGATTGAGCGATTTCTCCGGTTTCGAGAAGAGCCTTTGTTTCTGCCACCAGCGAGGCCGGAGCTGAGACATCCTTGCCCTGGGCCTTCAGGTCCCTTACCACGGCAGCAAGGTTCTCGATGTCATCCAGCATCTTCCTGCGGAATTCCCTGTCGGCAAACTCTATGCCCTCGACCATCAGCTGAACGGCCACCTTGAACTCGCCCTGCTTGCTCTCGGCCACGGCCCTTGCCACGAGTTTCTTGGCATGGTTGATGTCCACGCCGATCTCCTTGGCCAATTTGAGATATGGCTTGACCTCGGAGGCACGTTTTGAAAGCTCTTTCTTCAATTCGTCAACGCTCATTGAGTCCAGGTCGGGTTTTTCCGATGGCGGCCTGTGATAATCCATTTCCAGGTCCGAGAAATCGAGCGGGGAGGGCTTGACCACATGAGGCCCGGTGTCCGACGCCACTGGAGATTGCGCGAAATCTGGCTCGGCGACCTTCACTGTGGGTGCAGGAGCCTCCTTCGGCGGTTCAGCCGGGGCCGGTTCCTGAGCGGGAGGTTCGAGGTTCAGATCCTCATCCTCTTTGCTTTCAATGACATCTGGAACAGAATCGTCGGCTTCCGGTTTCTGCCTGTTCGACGCGCTGGTCATGATGTGGCTGTAGCACTCGGCAGCCTTTGCGGAGTCACCCAGCTTGTTGTACACCTCGGCTTTGGACATCCAGGCGGTCTGGAATGAGGGGTCTATCTCGATTGCCCTGTTGAATGAGCTTATGGCCTGGTCATAACTTTCCATCTTGACCAGGGTCGCACCCCTTGCATACCATAGGTCCTTGTTGTCCGGCGCCCTCAAGAGCTTGCTGTCGTAGTACGACAATGCCAGCCGGTCCGAATCATTGCTGTCGAGGTCCTGCGCTTTGAAATTGCATCCGCATTCATAGCAGGACGTCTCGTAAGCGCTCACTATCGTCGCGCACAGCGGGCATTGGTGCTCGGCCTCGACTGTTTCCTTGTTGAGGGGGGTTTCTCTTATCTGCTCCAATGATAATTCCCGAAGTGCGGTTTTTATCTCGCCAGCGGCCTTCCTGCCGATGCCCCGTATGTTCATGAGCTCGACAACGCTGGCCTGCTTGAGCTTTCTGAGGTCCGTGTAACCGGCATCGAACAGTATCTTTGCCCTGAGCAGGCCGATGCCCGGAAGTTTCACCAGTTCCTCCAATTCCACATCCACGTAAACCGATCTGGCGATGTCCTCGGAGTCACTTTTTTCCCCAATTGATGGCATCTTTGAGTTCATCATTTCATTCTCACCATAATCATTCACCGAGGAATCGGTTGAGGATGGGGTTGGCGAAAGGTCCGCACCGCAACCGGGGCATACAGTGTCCTCCCTGCCAACATCTCCGTTGCAGAGCGGGCATTGAGTGAGTTCTGGCTTGAAGGCGGTTCCGCAAACGCTGCAAGTCTTTGCATCCCTGTCCATCTTGCTGCCACAAACCGGACAGATATCTGTCTCTGGCACATTGTACAGTATAGTATGAGGCAATAAATACTTTACTGGCAAAAATATTCATAACGAGATATATACTTATCGGATAAATATAAATAGGAAATACGATAAAACATTTATAGGAAAATGAGAGGCGATTTGCGAATATGTTGAGAAGGAACGCGGATTGTCGCGCCCCCAATCTTCACTGCTGGCGTATTATCTGCGTTCTGTGCCGGCGATTCTCTCCAATAGACCGGGAGAAGACGAATGCGCCGGAAAGGATGAAAGAGACGATTCAATGCAATATCGGCGAACATTGTTACCAATTGCTTGAAGAAAGTTCGCCGACCCTGACGAATACTTAGCTGATATAAACAAGAGGCGTATTCGTCTGGCTTTCTTTTATTACTTCTTTTTTGAATCTATATAAAAAGAAAGTACGCCCGGACCGAGATTCGAACTCGAGTCTAAAGCTCCGCAGGCTTTTAGGATATCCATTGTAGTCCAGGCTGGTTTCCCGGCCTGAATAGCTACCCCATCCGGGCTTCCTCGCTGATTCGGACAAGGCAACCTCGTTTATGAAAGTTGCCATTGCTTCACATGCATTCATGACTATGCTGCATTATTCCATTTTACGACCACACCGAGTTGAACACAAGCCGCTATATGGAAGCGTTTACAGCAAAATGTTTTTATATTATTAGATATATATAGGTAATCGGATGGGATGCATGCCTGCACATGGCTTTGCATCCGGGATGGGAACGGCGTGAACGAGACATTGGATTCCGAATTGAACAATGAGAATCGCCGGTTGAAGGCCGTGAAATACATGGCGCTGGCGCTCTGCCTTGCCCTTTTCGTGGTATATGGCCTTGTGGTCGGCTGAGCCGCCAATAAAACCAAATATCCGGATTGCATGGTTGGCCCCGGAGTCACGGCTTTGCGAATCAATCACAAGGATTACAGCACGGGAGAGATCAGCCTCAAAGTGCAGAATCTTGATGACCTCTGGCATCTGTACAATGTAGTGGAAGCCGGGGACCTGGTCTTCGCGCTCACCACCCGCAGGGATGAGACGCGGGCCGATGCCTTGAGGGCTGAGAGGGGGGAGAAGAAGAAGATGCGCCTCGGCATACGCGTGGAAAAGACCGAATTCCACGAATATGCGGACTGGCTGAGGATACACGGGACCATCGAGGAAGGCCCCCAGGACATAGGCGCCTATCACACGCTGAACATCACTGTTGACGAGGCGCTGAGCATACGCAAGGCCTGGACGAGGAACCAACTGGACATTCTTGAAAGAGCCGAGAAGGACATCGAGAAACCGCTGGTCACGCTCCTGGCCATAGACGATGAGGAGGCTGCCATCGCACAGCTCAGGGAGTACGGGGTGAAGAAACTGGCCAACATCCAGTCCGGCCGGTCGGGCAAGTATTTCTCCGTGAAGCCAGAGAAAAGCAACGATTACTTCGACGAGATAATCCAGGTCATTGCATCCAGCGGCGAACCCGGCCCCCTGATAATCATCGGCCCGGGATTTGCCAAGGAGGGCATCTCGGCATACGGCCGCCAGAAGCATCCCAAAATATTCGGCGAATGCCAGTTGATATCCAGCGGCCAGAGCGGCATGGCCGCGATACAGGAAGTGCTCAAGAAGGGGCTCGGCTCAAAGGTGCTGGAGGATTCCAGGGTGGGGCTGGAGACAAGGCTCGTCGAGCAATTGCTGGCCGAGATAGGGAAGAGCGGGCTTTACGCTTACGGGAAGGATGAGGTCGGGCGTGCAGTGGAATCCGGTGCCGCGGATACCGTGCTCGTCACCAGCAATGCGGCCAGGGCACATATCTTCGAGCAACTCATGGATGCCGCAACAGCATCGGGGGCCAAGGTGGTGGTCGTGAGCGAGCACCATGATGCGGGAAAGAAGCTGGAGTCCCTGGGAGACATAGGCGCCATTCTCAGGTACAAGATGGGGTGAGGCAGGCAAAACTACATAATCCCGGAATTTCATGTCCCTTTCATGCCACCCAAGAGACAGAGAAACCAAAGCGACTATGAAACCGATGTTCCGGTGACCTCCAGAAGGAATGGCGACCTTGAAGTCGAGAGGGAGATACTGGGGAAGAGGCTCAGCGCCCTGCTTTTCGAATGCGACGATTTCTGGTCAGGCAAGCGCGGCAAGCACAGCCATGGCCACCGTGCCTTCGAGGGTCAGCGCGGCGTCACCCGACCCGTGGTAGCGACCCAGGACCACCACCTGGTCGCCCCGGTAGACGTCCGGCAGGTCGTGGGGGTG
>JAWOHM010000049.1:0-9275 GCA_046485165.1 Thermoplasmata archaeon | reverse complement strand
TGTTGTCCCCAGGGAAATCGGCGTCGATGGTCACAAGCAGGTGGCTCGCCGCAAGCAGGCTTCCCAGCTGCTCTGGCTCCATGAACGGCTTCTGTTCCACATTGCCAGAGAGCCGATACTTCTTCACCAGTCCGTCAAGATGGCGGCTCTTCCCCGCGCCCACGATGTTCAGTTTCAGCCCATGGCCGATTCCCGAATCCAGGAACAGGCGCATTGCCTTGAACAGCGGCTCCGGCGTTCTGCGGCCGTAGAACCGGCCGGCATAGGTCATTATCATGGGGCCGGTTCCCGAGAATATTCGTCTTGATTTATCAACCGGGCTCCTGTCGAACATGTTGGGGAGGACGATGTGCTTTGCCGGCAAGCTGCCGTAAAAGTCGTGATATGCTTCGATCGCCCAGGGATTCGAATGCGTCACAATGTCGGCTTTGTTGAATATCTCCTTTTCGAATATGGCTATGCGGGATTCAAGACCCTTCGAAGAATACCTATGGTAAGGGTTGATGCTGATTGGGTCGCTCATCGAGGCAATCCATCTGATTCCGGGATGCACCTCTTTCAGCTTCAGTCCGATAAGGTGGGTCGATGCAGGCATGGAGCGCGTCATCACGGTTTTTATCTGTTCGGATGAAACCAGCTCGGTTGCCGTGTTCACAGCATCATCCACCCATCCCGCATGAGCGTCAGGAAAACTGGCTCTGACATTCTTCCCCAGCTTCGAGTACATTCGTTCGATGCGAGATCCGGTCGAACTGCCCTGTTTCTGCGGGATGAAATGATGCGAGGATCTTCCAATGTCCGACGGGGCCTCCGTTGTCGAGAGAACATGAGTCTCGCAATTCGCTGAAAGGTATTTTGCAATCATTGTCGACTGGAAAGCCTCCGCATTATTGTTTGGCCGTAACCGGTTTGATATGAACAGAATTTTCTCCATTAATTGTAGTCATGGGGTATCCATATATATTATTTCTGGAATTGGGAATTCACATCACGGTTTTTTACCCTGAAGGATTCTCACGATTCTTTCGCCGGCTTTGCCGTCGCCGTATGGGAACTTGGCTCGAACGGTCTTTTTTCCGGCTGCCTCCCGTTTCATGGCCGCCAACACGTTCGCAGACTCTGTTCCGACAACAGTGGCATAGCCCGACTTAACCGCTTCGGGGCGTTCGGTGCTGTCCCGAAAGACCAGAACGCGTTTCCTCACGGAGGGCGATGTGGCTTCCTCCTGTATCCCGCCGGAATCTGTGAATATGAATCTGCATCTCAGCATCAGCGCGAGGAAATCAAGGTAGCCAGCAGGTTCCAATATCTGAACATTTTTCGATGATTCAAGCCGATCGTACAGCCTGTTCTCCTTCAGGCGGTTCGCTGTCCGGGGATGGATGGGGAAGACGACAGGCAGCGGGGCTTTCTCAAGGATTTTGACAAGCCCGCTCAGGACTTCAGGGTCATCCACATTCTCCGCCCTGTGGGCTGTGGCAAGGATGAACTCGTCATGCTCCAAATCCTTCAGTATCTTGCTTTTCTTGAGCGCAGCAGGCGCGAACCTCTCGCATGAGTCTATCACCGTGTTCCCGGTGACGAACACCTCGCCCCAGACATTTTCCGATTGGAGTATTTTCTCCGCATCCTTGGTCGGGGCGAAAAGCAGATGGGAGACATGGTCAGCCACCCGTCGGTTGTACTCCTCGGGCATGCGCCTGTCATAGCTTCTGAGGCCGGCTTCCACATGGCCAACACGAAGGCCCATGCTGGCGGCGGTGATGGCCCCGGCCATAACGGTGTTCGTGTCGCCCTGTACCAGGACAGTGTCTGGCGCCGATTTTTCCAGCACTTTCTCCAACCTTGCGATGCACTCGGCTGTCTGCCAGGCGCCGGTGCCGGACCCGATGCCAAGGCTGAAATCCGGCTTCCTTATGCTCATGTCCCTGAAGAAAACCCCCGACATGAGGTCATCGTAATGCTGGCCGCTGTGGATGAACACCGTTTCTATCTTGGCCTTGTCCAGCGCGTCCATCACCGGCAGCATCTTGATTAGCTCGGGGCGGGTGCCGAGAAGCAAAGCAATTTTCAAATTATGTCTCCTTTATCATAAAAGATTTGATTGTTTCATTCAGCCCCGCGTCGATGTCATACTCTGGATCGTACCCCAGCAATTTCCTCGCCCTGTCAATGCTGGCCAGCGAATGCTTCACATCCCCCGCCCTCGATTCCAGGTACTCCGGTTTCGGGTCCCTGCCAAGGAGCGCCCCGATCTTCCGGGTGAGCTCGTTGACAGTTATCCTTCTGCCGCCGGCTATGTTGATGACCGTGCCGTCGGATTCCTTCCGGGTTGCTGCGAGCACCGTGCCGCGGACAGCGTCCCGGACGAACGTGAAGTCGCGAGACTGTTCGCCGTCCCCGAATATTGTGGGGGGCTGGCCGTTCTTTATGAACGTGATGAATTTCGGAATCACGGCCGCATATTCCGAGTCTGGATTCTGCTTCGGCCCATAGACATTGAAGTAACGCAGCGATGTTGTGGGCAGACCGTAAACATCGTTGAATATCTTGCAGTAATATTCGCCGGCCAGCTTTGTCAGAGCGTAGGGCGACAGCGGGTTCGGGGGCATGGTCTCGACCTTGGGCAATGTTGGCGTATCGCCGTAGGCCGAGGATGACGCTGCGAACACCAGTTTTCTGATGCCGCAGTCCCTGGCAGCCACCAGCACGTTCAGCGTGCCTGTGACGTTCGCCTCGTTGACCGCGACCGGGTCCTTTATGCTTCTGGGGACGCTGGGCAGGGCGCCCAGGTGGAACACATAATCCATTCCTTTCATTGCGGCGGCCACATCTTTTTGATTCGTTATGGACCCCTTGATGAAATGCACCTTCAGCCCCTTGATATTGGCCTTGTTGCCGGTGGATAGGTTATCGATGATGTGAACCTCATTGTCAGCGGACAGGAATTCTGCCAGGTTCGAGCCGATGAACCCGGCGCCGCCAGTGATCAGAACCTTATGGCCTTTCATCTCTGCTGCGCCTCCCTATGCCTCTGTAAATGAATCCCGCCCCGGCCGTTTCCTCGGGCTGAAAAATGTACTGGGTGTCGACAATCACACAGCCGGGTTTCACAATTTTGGTTAGTTCATTCAAACTGATTCCGGGCCGTGTTGTGTCGTGGTTCACCATGTGGATTATGCAGTCCGCGTCATCCAGTGCATCCGTGATGGATAGGTTTGGCAGGGAGAAATGCCTTTCGCAGTCGCCCCTTGAGACCAGCGGGTCGTGGAGGGCCAGGTCGGCCTTCATTTTGGCCAGATGTGCGATCACCCGCTCCGACGGGCTTTCCCTGATGTCGCCGGTGTTGGCCTTGTAGGCGAGGCCCAGAATGGCAATGCGCGAGCCCGAAACCGATTTTCCAGCCGCGTTCAGGCCGTCAACGGCCAACTTCACGACATGCTCGGCCATCTGGTCGTTTATCGCCCTTCCGGCAAGTATCAGCCTAGGATAGTATCCCAGTTCCCTTGCCTTGTGCGTGAGGTAATACGGATCCACGGGCAGACAGTGGCCGCCCACGCCCGGCCCCGGTTTGAACTTAACGAAATTCCACTTCGTTGATGCGGCGTCCAACACTTCCATGACGTCGATGTCCATCCTGTCGAAGATGAGGGCAAATTCGTTCACAAGCGCGATGTTGAGGTCGCGCTGGATGTTCTCGACAATCTTGGCAGCTTCCGCGGTCCTTATGTTCCTCAGCACAGTGACTTTCTCCTGGATTATCGTCGAGTACAGGGCTCTGGTGATTTCCGCCCATTCCGGGGTGATTCCGCCGACAACGCGCGGCACCCTGTCCAGAGTGTGTTCCATGTCGCCGGGATTGTACCTCTCCGGGCAGTAAGCCAGGCCGAAATCGATGCCTGCCTTGAGTCTGGTCCCTTCCAATATTGGCTGCATCACTTCCTCTGTGGTGCCCGGATATGTCGTGGATTCCAATACCACCAGGTGGCCCTTCCTCAACCCGGCTGATATGCTTCTGGACGCCGATATCACGCACCCCAGGTCTGGCTCCTTGTTCTTGGTGATGGGCGTCGGAACCGTTACCAGGATTATGTCGGATTTCGCAACGGCCCCTCGGATGTCAGTGGTGGCGCTCAGGCTCTTGTTCTTCAGAACCTTTCCAAGCCGGTCTGTTATGCCAAGCTCCTCAAAGACGGGCCCCCCATCATTGATTCTGCTCACTTTCGCCTCATCGATGTCTGCGCCGTTCACCAGGAATCCCTTCTCCGCGAAAAAAATGGCGGTCGGAAGCCCAACGTACCCCAGCCCAATTATGCAGATTGCGGCGGTTCTGTCCTCTATCTTGTTGAGCATATTCATGTAAATTCCTCCTCAGGCAACGTTCACCCAGAAGTGAAGTTGGTATTCAGTCTCTTGGCCGTCAATCATCAGATTCCAAACTATCTTGTATCTGCCGGGTTCCGTGAACCTGAATGCGAACTCCTTTTCGAACAAGCCTTCGTGGTCGAGAGTTACATCCACTGCAACCCGCGCTTCCGGAGAAAGTGCAGCGGTGGCGCTGGAATTGATTACTGTGAGCGGAGCTGTGGAATTATCGATTTCTGCTAAAATCCTGTAGTCGGTGGTTTCCTGCTCCAGGTTGTGGATGGAGATTATGATTATTCCGGTCTGGTTCACAGTCAGGTTGTTCGGGAGCGAGGTGAGTTGCCCATATTGGTCAAGCAGGTAGAACTTCGAGTACGCGCTATTGTCGGCAGGATTCGCCATCAGATAGACAAGCAAAGAGGCCACCAACACTATGCAGCATACCAGGAATGCGGCGAACCTTCTGTCCTGGTATGCCGCTTCCTTGGTCTTATTAGATAATAGAAAAGAAAACCTAAACCTTTCCCCATCCGGGAGTTGAATTCTAAGGTACCAGGCAATCAAGGAACATGATACGGTAACCCCGATCAAAGAAACCAGTATTGGGGCCAGTGTGATGGTTGCGATGTAATTCAACGCAAGGCCCAATAAGGACACTAAAACCACACTCAGCCCGATGCTGAACACAACTCGCTCGACATTATCCAGGTTTCTGGGTTTCTGATTGTTTTCATCGGATTTGCCTTTTTGATTGCATCTCCCCGGGTAAAGCATGCTGATCAAGGAATACCCAGGCAAGAATAGTAGCAAGGGGAGCGCAAGCAAAATGCGGGCCATGCTCCCTTCCTGGAATATCTGGGTTGACAAACCGGCGATGATCGAGAGGGCAATCGTGATGATGAGGTCGGACGGGTGCCTTCTGCCTCTCAGAAATGTGCTCACAGGCCCATTGTTCATCTGGCTTCCCCCCTCAATTCCCCTCTCTCCAGCACATATTTGGTCTGGACATGGCCTTCCAGCGCCGGGTCGTGGCTCGCGATAACCACGGTCGCACCGAACTCCCTGTTGGCCTTCTTGAATGCATCAATCACGATGTCGCAGTTGTCGATGTCCAGGGAGGCGGTCGGCTCATCCGCCAATAGCACCGATGGGCTGTTGGCAAGCGCCCTTGCCACTGCCACGCGCTGCCTCTCCCCCCCGCTTATCTCGTCTGGATATTTGTCAGAATAACTGTCCAGGCCGAAGCTGTGCAGCAACTCCTTCACCCGCCAGTCCCCGCCCTGCCACTTTGCTATCTTCATGGGGAGCAGGACATTCTCATAGACTGTGAGGTCGGTGATGAGGTTGTGGGCCTGGAAAACGATGCCTATCTTGTGCAGCCGAATATTGGCCAGCTCCTTGTCGGAGAGCTTGGCCGTGGCATAGCCGTTGAGTTGTATCTCTCCCCTGGTGGGCACGTCGATGCAGCCCATCAGGTTCAGAAGGGTGGATTTCCCGCTGCCCGAGCGTCCCTTGATTAAGACCATCTCCCTGGGTGGAATCTCCAGGTTCACGCCCTTGAGGACGTCCCTGCTGCCGTCATAGGACTTCCAGACGTCCCTGACGATGATGTTCATCTCTTTCATCGGTACACCATGTGTGTGGCCATGTGGCCGAACACGTCCTACACTATGGGCGTATTAAAGGATTTCGGGCGCTGCGCTGTAAACTACCAGCCCCTAAAGTGGCTGGCGTTGACGTTTGATGGTATCGTCAGGATGATTCGGGGCTGGAAGTTAACCCATGATAAGTTGCATGCCTGATTATCGAAGTCGATTGGCTTCGATTTGCTTTGTTCTCATAAGTATGGCATGCAACGATCTATCACGTTTATTGTCTATGTCGATTCATCACCGGCTTGAAAGCCAGTGTTTTCTCGACATCTTGACAATAAAGGTTCGCATGTGTAAAAGCTCATGCCTGGGCCCGCTTCTTGCGATTGCATATTGCCGTGACGGGCACATTGGTATCCTATTGTGTTTCTGGAAGTTCAGGAATGAAGATTCCGATTTCTCCTTCTACACAATGAACATACGCAAACTGTTCACGCATATCAAAAGCGAGTTGGGCCAGGAACCGAAGTTCGAGAAGTGATTCCCAAGTTCGATATGAATAGAAAAAGATTAAGTACTCAGCAAGTTTGGATATTTGAAACAGGCATGATGGTAGCATGAAGGAAAAACTCAGAATTTGCTTCATTGGGGATGGCCGTTCCATCCACACCCAGAGGTGGGTGAAACACTTCTCCCGTTTAGGTCACTCAGTCCATTTGATTAGCGATTCCCCGGCTTCTTTTGACGGTGTGACTGTTCATGAAATCAGGGGCTCGGGATTCCTCGGTTTCATCAAAAAAACAATTCAAACGAAACGCATAATCAAACAAATTTCGCCATCTGTGGTTCATGCACACATAGTTTTCGGCTATGGTTTCTTCGGTGCCATGGCGGGTTCCCATCCTTTCGTGGTCTCCCCCTGGGGTTCGGACATCGCCCGGCAGACCGAGGAATCGGCACTATTCAAGTTCATCGTGAAATTCGTATTGAAAAAGGCCGACGCAATCCAGTGTGCGGACGGAGCCATAGTATCCAGGGTGAAACATCTCATCGGGGACACCGATACGATACGGCAGGTGGGCTGGGGGGTCGATACAGACAAGTTCAGGCCTGCCAGTGCTAGGAAGACAGACGAGATTCGAATACTGTACCTCCGCTTGTCCCAAGACAGTTACAGCACCCCAGTCTTGCTGGAAGCTATGCCGGAGATCCTGAAGAAGCATGGGAATGTAAAATTCCTCCTTTTAAAGAAGGGAGAACATCTGGATAAGACCATCGAAGCCATAGGGAAAATGGGGGCTGGTGGTCGAGTCGAATTGATTGATTATGTGCCGCATGAAAAGCTATCTGACATCCTCAATAGTTGCAATATGTATGTGGACACGGTCTACAGCCCGCTTCCCGGTTGCGGGATAGGGATGACCACCATCGAGGCAATGAGTTGCGGGTTGCCGGTTGTGATTGCCGATACAAACGGCTTTGAACAATATATCAATCACAAGGTCACAGGATACATATACAAAGGCATGAATTCGAACGCTCTTGCACGAGCACTCGATGAACTTATATCTGACAGAGTGATGAGGGAGGCGCTCGGGAACAATGCAAGGGAGTATGTGATGGACAATCAGAATTGGAATAAGAACATGGCGATTATGGAAGAAATGTACTTTGAATTGATTAAGGAAGGTGGTTAGAAATGAAAGATATGATACATTTGGCAAGACCGTATTTTGACAACGATGAGAATGCGGAGATTAAGAAAGTGCTTGACAGCTGCTGGGTGTCCCAGGGACCCAAGACCAGAGAATTCGAGGAGAAGGTATCCAAGTATCTCTCTGTGAACAATGCGGTCGCGCTGACCAACTGCACTTGCGCACTGCACCTGGCGCTCCTCTGTCTCGGCATAAAGAAAGGGGACGAAGTCCTGGTTGCTGACTACACATATCCCGCGACAGGGCATTCGGTAGTATACTGCGGTGCCAAACCAGTATTTGTAGACGTGGATCCGAAGACATACAACATCGACCCAGACCATATCAGAAAAAAGATTACGAAGAAGTCCAAAGCGATAATTCCAGTTCACACTTTCGGTCAGCCTGCCCAGATGAATGAGATATGCGAGATTGCCCGGGAGCATGACCTGAAAATCGTGGAGGATGCCGCATGTGCCTTCGGGGCGAAATACAAGGGGAGGTTCGCCGGCACAATCGGAGATGTTGGCTGCTATTCATTCCATGCGCGCAAGGGCATAACCACGGGGGAGGGCGGCATGGCGGTTTCAAGGGACAAGGAGCTTGCTGACCACATACGAAAACTTTCTGTTTTCGGAATCACGTCCGCTTGGAACAGAGAAAATACTGATGAATTCATGGTTCCTGAATTCGATGAGATAGGTTACAACTACAAGATGAGCGACATCACGGCCGCGGTCGGTGTCGCCCAGTTGAAGAAAATAGATGACATCATCGCCAGGAAGATCGCATTGGCAGGATACTGGAACCAAAAATTGGTTCATACCGATTTGATTAAAACACCATATGTATCGAAAGGCGGTATGCACATTTACCAGAGCTATGTCGCACTTGTTGATGAAAAGATTAACAGGAACAGGTTGATCGAAGTTTTGAAGAAAAATGGCATTCAGGCGCAGATAGGCACGTATGCATCACATGTCCAGCCAGTCTATGGCTCTAAAGACAAATGCCCAAACTCGCTTGACATCTTTAAAAGGGCCATAGCATTGCCCATGTATTACACGCTTAATGAGTCCGACATTGATGTGATGGCCGCCGAGTTGGACAAAGCTTTGAGAGGATTGCTATGAAAGGAAAAGTTCAGATGTTGGATTTCACATACAGAGCGTATGAGAGATTCATCGAACATGCGAAGGACATCGCGCCAATCTATTCACTCAGGGGCTGGGAAGGCGGCAACGGCATAATCCTGAGGCATGATGTGGATCTGGACATCCGAAGCGCCCGGGCCCTCTCCAAACTTGAAAAGAAACTGAATGTGCTCTCCACTTATTTCATAATGGCGTCCAATTATTATTACAACCCGCTCTTCCCGGGGAATTCAAACATCTTGAGGGAAATTGCCAGTGACGGATTCGAGATTGGCTTGCATTTTGACCCATCCATCTACGGTAATATTAAACCAGGCGAGCTGTTGAAGAAGGTCAAGACGGAATGCGCTGTTCTGGAGAATGCGGCAGGGGTGCCCATAACCTCAATAAGCCTTCACAATCCATCACTGAATGGCATGTACCCGATGTTCAGGGGTTACAAGAACGCCTATTCCAAGGAAATATTTTCC
>JAWOHM010000046.1:0-7932 GCA_046485165.1 Thermoplasmata archaeon | reverse complement strand
GGAAGCGTCTATGTCATTGCCGAGGGCATAAAACGCGTTCAGGCTATTCTGCATGGCCTGTAAGCCAGTGACATTGCGGATGATGTAGGGGGAGCCCACAGTTCCGGAGCCGAAGGTCTGAAGCCAGCCGTCCTGCAGCACCCATGGGTAATTGTCCTGCGCAGCGGGCGTGAACCCCGCTATTGTCTTGGGGCTGTCCACTATGCCGTCCACGTTGGCATCCGGTCCGGTCCAGTCGCTCCAGTGATTGCCGCCCACGGGCAATGCCTGATACCAAGTGTTCGCGCCGGTATTGTCATTGCCCTGTGCAGCGCTGTTGCCCATGATGTTGTTGTTATAAACGATATTGCCGCTGGAACTGAACAGGTTGATGCCAAAATTGCCATTGGAGTTCGCAATGTTTCCCCTGAGCGTGTTGCTGTTTGCCCAATTGGTGACTATTCCGCTCCCTGTGTTTCCGGTCGCATCGTTCTTCTCGATGAGGTTGTTCGTGGAATCGGTCGCGTATATGCCGGTGTTGGAGTTGCCGGTGACCTGGTTGCTCGATATTATGCAATTATTTGAAAAGGACAGGTAAATTCCATATTGGTTATTGGTCATCTTGCAGTTCTGGACTCTGCAGTTGTCCGCATTGTCGATGAGCAGACCGTAACTGCTGGCCCCGCTATCCTGAATTGCAAAGGAGGAAATGTTCACCCAGTTGGAGGTGACCCTCACGACATGGTCCGTGAAGCTCCCGTCTATTATCGTCGTGTCCCTGTCATGCCCTATAAGGTTAATTGCCCTGTCCACCAGCACATTCTCGGAATAGGTTCCGGGCCAAACATACACGGTATCGCGGGGGCCGGCGATGTTCACCGCATCCTGGATGAACGTTGTGTGATTGCCTGGGCCGGAGCCGACATAGTATGTCCCAAGGGAAATCGGTGCCCATGTGCCTCCGGAATCCAGATGCCATGCGTTGGTCATTTTCGAAATGTCGCTGCCGACAATGATGGCATGCTCACCGGATTCATTCCAGGCCATGTCCTTGGGGACGAACGGCGTGCCGTCCCATCCCGCAGCTATCGGGGTGGCTGGAGGCATCGCCTGGGCCTCGGCATCATCCGTGATGTGGATGATGGCAAAACTTGTTGCGATGAGCATGAACATCAGCAGAACAGAGAGCGATTGTCTCCTGACCGGAACAAGCCTGGCCCGGGCTCTCCCATGCCCGGCCTTCGGGCGCTTTTCCGTTTCTCGGTCTCGCTTCATCATCTTTTTTACCTCAATACCCCAGCGTTATCGTTATCGTGCCGATGTAAGTCCCCACGGGGACCTGCGGCACCTCTTTCAGCCACCACTCCAGATATGTGCACACCAGGATGCTGCCGTTGTGGTCCGTGAACGGGCCCATGGACATTGTGCCGTTGTAAGGCGCATCTATCAGGACCGGCCCGGTGGAATTTCCCCATATCCAGAGCGGAGAGTTTGGCCCGGTGAAGTTGCGCTGTGCGGCCACATCCGAGTAAGCGGCGGTCGCGTTCATGTTCCGGACCTCCAGGCTATTCGCTGTTATGTTAGACGATGACCATGGGCCCCCGTCCTTGTACAGGTCGGGTATGGACACGGTCACGCTGTGATTGGTGTTCGTGGAGTAATTGATGTAGCTGCTGGACAGATGGACATTTATCGCCCCGGGCGGCGCGCTTCCCCTGGGCGTTCCGCTGTTGGATATCCAAGCATATTCCTTGATGCCGAACTCGTCATAGCTATTATTGAAGGAGGACGGAGCGTTGCGGTCGTACACATTCACGCACATGTCCCAGCTGTTGGCATCGGTCAGAGCCTGATTCACTTCGTAATTGTTAATGGGCGAGGTCATGGACGCGTTGGCCGCCCTGGTCTGGTTCCCGAAATGCACGGTGATGTAGACATGGTACCGGCTCCCGTCCGGGCCCTGGCCGGATACTGTGCGGGTGCTGGCCACCGAGAACTCGGACACATTCTGCAGAAGCGGATAGTGCATGGAGGTGGTGTTCGTGGATGGTGTATATGTCAGGTTGAACTGCCTTGTCCTGTTCATGGCATCCCAGTTGCCGGGATGGGACTGATCGCCGATCTTGCCGCGGTCATGCCAGGCAGTGAGCGTGATGTCGATGTTCTCCCACCCGCCCGTGTAATTTGCCTCTATGAAGAATGTGTAAGCGGTTCCGGCGTCCACCTGCATGTTGAGCGCATTCATTTCGGACAGGTCGCTGGCCAGGAACATCCGCACGTCGAAGATGTTGGGCTTGGTCATGCTCACGATTATCTCGCCGCCCTCGTACTTCTCCTCCACGTTTATCTGCACGCCGCCTCCGCTTGTCGGTATCAGCACCCACTTGGCGCTGGACGGCGGCTTGAACGCGCAGGTGCGGTACATAGCCTCGGACGCGTCCCTGTGCCCCTGGATGAGCTTCTGGTTAGTGTGATAGTATCGCCAGTAATTCCCGAATGTCTGGTTCTGGCCGACGATGGCGGCCTCGTTCCAGCCATCGGTGTCCCATGAAATGTCATAGAACTCGTTGGTTGATGGAGATATGAAAGATTCATAATGCATCGTGCCGTTCCCATAATATGAATACGGCCACACCTTCACGGCCTGGCCGCCATCGCCCACGGCAATGCCATAGTCATGAAGGTCATTCCACGCGATGGACCTCATCATGGTGTCCATGGTGAGGCCGGATGCATTGTATCTGTAGAAAGTTCCTCCGCCGATCAGGGGCACAGGGTCCGTGTAATAGAATGCCATGACGGCCGGCGAGTCCTCGTAACCCGCGAGATAGAACCGCCCGTCATTGGGATTGAAGTCCATGGCCAATGCCTCGAATCCCACGGGATTCTCGGAATATATCTCCTGCCAGCTGCTGCCATTATAATAGTAAATCCTCTCCTCACCGGGGCCGCCGGGGCTGCCCACAAGGACGTTGCCCAGGTTGTCGGTTGCTATGGAGCTCAGGGTCTGCGCGGGCGCTCCGGGAACGGGAACCGATTTGCCGAAACCCTGCAACGGGTCAATGTAATACACCGTGCTGTCGCCTCCCGTCTGGCCGCATAGCCAGAAGCGGTCGTTGACGCTGTCCCAGGTCACTGATGAAATCATCTGGCACACAATGCTCGGCTCCTCGGCGGGAGGTATGAACGCCCTGAGCAGCGGGTATGTCTCACCCTCCTCCATCCACCAGACGTTGCTGAAGTCCCAACCGGCCGCTGTGAAGGTGCTCTGGGTCTTCATCTCGGCGGTGGTCTTGCCTATGCCGCCATCGCTGGAAATCTTACCGGAAGTCTCCTTGTCCCAGAAACTGAAACTGGTCATGCCTCCCCAGTAATCTGTGCCTACCAAGCCGCCGCCACTTCCGTCGATATAACCGATGGAATAGGATTTGGACAGTGTCCCGCCTCTGATGTATCCTACGAATCCACCCTTATAAGCTGTTCCTGCAACACTGACCATGGAATATGAATTGGTGGCCAAGCCATTGTTCATATATCCAATGAACCCGCCGATGTAATTATTACCGTTGACACTCCCCCCAGAATAGCATCTGGAAACGGTTGCGCCGTTGTTGTAACCAATCATGGCACCTACGCTGTTCTGGCCGGCTATGTTCGCGTTTTCGATTCCGACATCAATGATTGATGAACCGGTAGCTGTGTAACCGAACAGGCCGACATAGTCCCTGACTGGGCGATTGATGAACAAACCGCTTATTACATGACCTTGGCCGTTCAATGAACCTGCGAATCTGGCCGAAAAGTTTCCGATGGGCTCGAACCCCTGGCCGGCGTTCCAATTGACCGTGTCGCTGGCATCGATGTCATTGGCCAATGAGTAATTTGCGGCGAGATCGTTTCTCATCGCCTGCAGTTCCCAGACATCGTGTATCAGGTACGGGTTGAAGAGCGTGCCCTGCTGCCATTGCAGATACGGATAGGTCTTTGCCTCCTCCATGGCCCAGACTTGGAAGAAGTTCCAGCCGATGAATGTCGCCTGGGCCTTCATCTCGGCGGTGGTCTTGCCAGAAGCTTGTCCGGCGGTTGAGGTCTGAAGGCTGGTCTCCATGTCCCAGAAGTTGCCGGTCATCTCGTAGATTCCGCCTGTGGCTATAACACCGCAGAAGCCCTTGTTGGTGGGATCTGCCACGCCCTCGAAGATGACACGGCCGGTGGAGTAGCAATTGAGGGCCTTGCCCTGATAATTTTCTCCCATGAAGCCGCCAATGTTCGTGCTCGATGAACCGGTGCTGCGGGTGACAGTCCCCATGGAATAGCAGTTGCTCACCGTGCCAAGATAATTGTACCCTGTAAGGCCGCCTGTTTGCATAGAGCCTCTGACATTCCCGGTGGCATAGCTATTAGAGATTCCTGAATAATACCCATTGAAGCCTACAAGCCCACCCACTGCCTGAGATCCCATTGCAGTTCCAGTGGAATAGCAATTATTCAAATTGGACTGGAAGCTGTCCCCTACGACCCCGCCTACACGGCCGTTGCCGGTGATGGAGCCGGTGGTATAGCTAGCTGATATAATCCCATCTGTGCATTCTCCTGCGAGTCCGCCGACATAGTTATTGCCTATTACATTGGCATTTATCAATCCAATATTTGTCAATGAGGCTGCGCCCATACTCCCGAACAGGCCAATATAGTTACTGCCTGGCCGGTTGATGTATAACCCTGCCATGACATTGTTTCTGCCGTCCAGGCTGCCTGTGAACTGACCCGGGTTGCCACCAATCGGGAAGAAACCCTTGCCCGAGCCTGTGCTGGTGCCCCACATCTGCCTTGGGTCTGTTATTTCAGATAGGTCAATGTCGCAGCCAAGCGTGTAACTGGCCCCGATGTTCATATGCATCATCTGCAACTGGTGGCTGTTCCGTATCGTTGTGCTCCATTCCATGCGGAGGAAGGGGCGCGTATCGCCGGAGACCATCCACCAGGTGCTGGTGAAGTCCCATGGGAAAGTGGATTGTGTCATCATCTGCGCGGTGTTTTGACCTGTGGCCGTGCCTGCCGTGGATGATTGCAAACTGGTTTCTGTGTCCCAGAAATTGCCTGTCATCTCAAATGTTCCGCCGGTGACGACATTTCCTACTAATCCCTTGTCTATCGGATTGATGGCATCCGTGTAAATGACCCGGCCGGTGGAATAGCACCTGACTATCTTCCCACGTGAATTTTGGCCCGCAAAACCACCGAAATATGTGAATGTCCCCCCGGACACCCGAAGCACATTCCCGGTGGAATATGAATCATAGATGTAACTGTAATTAGCGGCATTGTTTCCAACCAAACCCCCGACATAATTGATTCCAGTGGAGATCCCTGTTGAATATGAGTTATAGACACTGCTGTAAGCGGTGTTTTCCCCAACAAGGCCGCCGACATAATAGGAACCATTCACATCCCCGTCAGAGTGTGAGTCATAAATTGAAGCGTCTCCAGACTGCCCAACGAGGCCGCCCACGAAATTGGTCCCCTGCGCCCCACCCGAGGCGGAACAATTGCGTATCTTAGCACCGCTCAATGAGTTGACACCGACAAGGCCGCCGACCCAATACCCACCTGATACATTGCCGGAGGCATACGATTTGGATATCAAACATGTTGTATCTCCGCTGTTCTGGCCCACGAGTCCGCCGGCTCTTGAATTGGTGGTAACCGTGGCTTCCACATTGCCTCTGGCGTAGGAGTTGAATATCTGGCGCGTATTTTCGCCAACTAGACCGCCAACACCCCATGTGCCCTTCACATATGAATCGGAGTATGAATTGTTTACCACGCCCACATTCTTTCCTAAAAGGCCGCCGATGTAATCTGTTCCGCTCACATTTCCACGTGTGTGAGAGTTGTTAACAGTGCCGAGATTGTTGAAACCCAACAACCCACCGGCATATGTTGTCAACGCACTGACGATACCTGACGCCGATGAATTTTGGATTGAACTAACAGATTCATAGTTGTATCCCACGAGCCCGCCAACAACCGATGAACCACTCACCCTTCCGGAGAGAGAAGAATTGCTCACCGTTCCCTTGTTGTAACCCACCAGACCTCCCACGTAGTTATATCCGGTGATATTTGCGTTGACCATGTGGACATTGCGTATCTGGACGCCAACATTCGTATATCCTATCATACCCCGATAAGAGGTCGATGTCGGCCTGTTAAAGTAGAGCCCGGTGATATGGAATCCTCGCCCGTCAAAGCTGCCTGAGAAAGGAAGAGTGTTTGTGCCCACAGGCTCGAACCCGAGGTATTTCGCCCCGTCCCAATTCCATGTTGCGGTCGGACTTGCGTCGATGTCATTCGCCAGCGCGTAATGGGCGTTCAGGTTGTTTCTCATGGCCTGCAGTTCATATACATCGTGAATCATGAAGGGGTCCGCGATGGTTCCGCTTCCGGTGATGTATATCTCCTCCGGTATTATTTTCACAGACTGGCCGCTTGCCGCATTGTAGTGCCATGCATTGGACGACTGGTCGGCGGAACTGCCAACAACAATGGCATGGTTGCCGGTATCGTCCCACGCCGAGTCCTGCGGCGTGAAATTCGATGGCCATCCGGCGGTAAGAGGTTCCACGAAATCCAATGCGCTGGCATTCTCGGATGCCTTGATGATGGCAAAGCTGGTCGCTATGAGCATGGCCACGATGATGACGGAGAATATCCTCTTGGCTTCGAAGCTGGCATGGGCTGAGTTGCCCCACAGGCCCGGGGCCTTTCTCACAGGTTTCGCTCGTTCCGCTCTCATCCGTCACCCCATAAGGTTATCGTGATAGTGGCGCGGTAAACGCCTTCCGGCGTGGATACTGGAACAGTAACTCTCCACCGCACCTGGGTGGCCTCGGGCATGCCCACGGTCCCGTTTCCCGCAGCCGGTATCATCGTGCCGGGTGTGCCCCATATGCAACGGTCCTGGTCCGGGCCGGAGAATGTTGTCCAGAGATATATCTCGGAATTTGATGCGTTCGCATAGGGATTCGTGTTGTTGACCTGCACGTTGGCGGCGGTTATGTTTCTGAGGAGGGGGTTTCCATCCTTGATCAGGTTCGGAATGGAAACGTTCAGCGTGTAAGCTGAATTAATGGAATACCATATATTGCTCGAAGAATTGAGTTCCTGGGTGGCGCCCGGGGGAATGCTGCCGGTAGGGGTGCCTGATGAGCGAATGGACGCGTACTTCTTGACGCCGAACTCCCCGTATGTGCTGTTACCCGCAGTTGGAATAGAAGCGTCGCAGAGGGTCACATTGAGGTCCCAGGTCTTGTTGTCGTTCAGTGCGGTGATCGGATAGTACGGGTTAACAGTGCCCCCCGGCATGTCGCCGGGGGAGAACATTGTCTGCGGCCCGAAAGTGACGTTGATGTAGACGCGGCGATGGCTGCCATCTGGGCCGTGGCCGGATGATTCGTAATAGCTGTGCACCGAGAACTCGTTCGGCGCGCCGGTGGGGTAGTCCATAACCGGAATGCTGCCCGGCGTGTATGTCAGCTTGAACTGCCTGGTGCGATTCGTTGCCGAGGTCCAGGTCGGGTCGCCGGGCACCGAGCTAATGCCTATCTCACCCCAATCATACCAGGCGGCTATGACAAGCCGCAAATTGGCCGCGTCCCATTTATCCTGGCCTTCAATTGTATAATTCCCCTCGATGTAGAACGTGTAAGTGGAATTGGCATCTGTCGGGTTGCCGAGTACAGAAGCCCTCAGCAGGTCGGACTGCTTCCACATGTTCATCTCGAAGATATGCGGCGCCCCTATGCCGAATATCACCCTGTCGCTCTCGTCCTTCTCCATTATATTGGCCTTGATGCTGACGCCCCCAAATGTATCAGCATAGGGCACGAACAGCCATTTCGGGCTTGCACGCGGCTTCATGGCGCAGGCCTGATAGGTGCCAGATGCACC
>JAWOHM010000044.1:0-12803 GCA_046485165.1 Thermoplasmata archaeon | reverse complement strand
ACTCCGTGATGAATTGTACGATATTCAACAACCAGTGGGGCGTCCGTATACAATCATCCAGCTGGAATAACTGTTCTTGGAACACAATGCACTCCAACGGCGGGAATTTTGTGATAAGCTTCAGTACATACAATGACTTCATGCACAACCACATCTACGGCAACACGTATCCCATGCGACTCGAACAGAGCTGCATCGGGAACAGGGTATGGCACAACAACATCCACAATCATTCAAGTGGTCTTGGGCACATAGGTCTGTGGGACAATAGCCAGTCGAACCTGTTCTATTACAATGACTTCACGAACAACAACAAGGGGATCGAGTTTGACGATACCTGCAATTCAAACACCGTGTGGAAAAACAACTTCACTGGCAATGGAGTTGGAGTGGACAGCATCAACTCCGCTAGCAATCTGATATATCACAATAATTTCGCAACCAACACGGTGCATGGCCAGGAAATCGGCGGGGCCAATGCCTGGGACAACGGCTACCCGTCCGGCGGCAACTACTGGAGCGGCTGGACATCGCCGGATAATTTCGGCGGGGCATTGCAGAACCTGCCCGGGGCCGATGGCGTGGTGGACAGCGCCTATGACGTATCCGGAGGGTCCGGCAAGGACCGCTACCCCGTCACAGCCCAAAACGGTTGGCTGGGGATAACCGCCATGTACCCCGTCAACAACCTGAACACCGGCGAGGGCTTCGACACGATTCAGGCCGCCATCGACGATACGGACACGCTGGACGGGCACACGATTAAAGTGTTCGCCGGCACCTACAATGAGCGCCTCTTCATCACGAAGGGCATTATCCTGCAGGGCAACGGCAGCGCCACCACCACAATCCAAGGGGACGGTACGTTCAATGTGATTAACGTCACTGGCCCAGGAGCCAACGGGTTCAACATGTCCGGGTTCACGGTGGCCGGGTCGGGAACCGGCGTCACCTATGATGCCGGGATATATCTCTACAATGTCACCAACTGCCGTTTGGAATCTCTGAATGTGACTGGCCACGCAGTGAACGGGATATATTCCAATTATTCATCCATGAGCGTCATAACAGATAATATGTTTTACGCGAACAATGGCAAGAGTGTTTATGTGGCTTACGGCTCAGGCAATCTGATAGCCAACAGCACCTTTAAAGGACCTGCAATTGGAACGTCCATCCAGATACATATGTCCGATGATAATGTTATGTTCAACAACACTGTCGGCACCGGGGGCACAGGCATCGCTTTCACGGCCGGTTCCGAATATAACACCGTCATGGAAAATTCAATCACAAATCCCGGAACATACGGGATACGCATGCTGAGCGGCCACAATACATTGAGAAACAATACCATCTCCGGAACTCAGACCGGGATATATCTCTATATTGGTGCCAACAGTAATCTGGTGGAGAACAATACCATCTCCAGCTCCGGCCAGAACGGGATATGGTTGTGCGATGCAAATACTCAGCTCAACACCGTCCGCAAAAACCATATAGCTGGCGGTTCGCGGGGCGTGTTAATCAACATTGGGGCCCATGACAACACCATCGAGGGCAACAATATCACAGCCACCTCAGGCAACAGCATCCGCCTTGAGTCGACGACCCATGACAACAATATCTTGAACAACAACATTACCGGAAATACGGGTTCTGTCTACCTGGAATATTCCACAGACAACACATTCATCGGCAACAACATTTCCGGCAACACCGGCATCGGCCTCTACATCAATGAAGGCTCGAACTATAATGATTTCATCAATAACACGGTCCGCTCGAACACCAATTACGGCATTTATGTCAGGGTGGCCGAAGGCAACAACTTCACCGGCAACATTGTTTCCAACAACAACAATGCGGGAATATTTTGCGATCAGAATTCAAACAACAATGTCATGCTTGATAATGTCATATCCGCCAATTCAGTTGTAGGGATACGCATAAAAGAATCGAACGCCAACATAATACGCGGGAACATTATCTCCAACAATGTGGCAGGCGTCATTGCAGAGATTTCCAACGGCAACGAGTTCTATCACAACCGTTTCATCGGCAACACTGCCCAGGCCTCCGACGACGGCGCCAACGCCTGGGACGCCGGCTACCCCCTGGGCGGGAACTACTGGAGCGACTACTCCGGCTGGGACGTGAAGTCCGGCCCTGCCCAGGACCAGCCCGTCGCAGACGGCATCGGGGATTATTCGTACAATTTCACTGGCGGCCAGGACAACTACCCCCTCTGGACTCCCGCCGGCATCGACCACGTGGTCATACACGACGGCCCCAACGGCACCGATGGACCATCCCCCTCGGATGTTAGCATCGGCTTCGGCCTCAGCGTCACCATATGGGCGGCCGGGTACAACAGTACCCATGGCTACGTGATGGACGTGGTGGCGGATTGGACGGTGGAAAACGCCTCCGGCGCCACTTCCTGGGTGACCAACGCAACCGGGTATTCCACCACCTTCCACAGCGGGGATACCGAAGGATTATCATGGCTCAACGCCACCTACAACGGCACCACTGACACGGTGAACGTCACCATTTTCTACCTGCAGCCGGACATGATCATCGGCGGCATCGGCGAAGACGTTTACGAGAACCCGCCCACCGCCAACCAGACCATTGATGGCTGGGTATTGCCAGGCGGTCAAGTTTCTTATTCCATCGTATTGCAGAACGACGGCAACGGGCCGGATGGCATTGTCCTCGCCTGGAACATATCAGGGCTTCCTGCGGGCTGGACTGCCACTATGTTCAATGATGACACGAGCACCGACATCACCGGCGACCTGCTCGATGACGGCATGGTGTGGTTCGATGATGTGCCGCCGGGAACCGTGGCCAACCTGACACTGACGATACATTCCAATGCGTCCGCGGCGGTTGGTTCAATGGCAACCATGGGCCTGGGATTCCACAGCACGCGTTCCGACACAAGCGACAGCTTCGGCATCATACTGGTGATACCCGGTGTGGACAGCATTGTCCTCACTGACTCTCCAGACGGCACACCCCTGGCCACGATGGACCTCAACGCCACTGAGACCGTCACTGCCTACGCGTCCATGTACAATACAACCTTGGGCTACCTGGGCCTTGCGATTGTCGACTGGTCATGCTCGCCGAACCTTGGCACCTTCGACAATGCCACCGGGACAAGCAGCACATTCACGGCAGGGTGGATAAGCGGCTGGACCAATGTGAATGGTACGGATGGCTCGCTCTCCAACAGCTTCCCGATAATGATTACCGGTGATACCATGGCCCCCACAGTGGATGCAGGTGCGGATGTCGTCACCAACGCCCTCTTCATCCAGGACGCCACTGCCACCGATACCGAATCCGCCATCGCCAACTACACCTGGTTCATGGTATCCGGCCCCGGTACGATAACCTTTGGCAGCCCCTGGTCGGAAGACACGAACATTTCAGCCAGTGCCGAAGGCGTGTACGTCATTCAGTTGAATGTCACAGACAACGCCGGCAATGTGGGCTATGCAAATTTCACGCTCATCTGGGACATCACACCCCCCACCGTGAATGCCGGTCCGGACGTCATAGCCAACGCCGAGTTCTTCCAGAACGCCACTGTCGGCGACGGACTTTCCGGCATCGCCCATTGGTTCGCCTGGCAGCAGATTTCCGGGCCTGGATTCATCACATACGGCACTCCAACCATGGAGGACGTCACAATCCTTGGAGCGACTGTCAATGGGGTGTATGTCATCCAGCTCACTACCAGGGACCTGGCCGGCAACTGGGCCAATGACACCTTCACCCTGATATGGGACACAACCGCCCCGGTCATCACCGTTTCCAACGCGGTCAACGCCACCGGCATCTGGTTCAACGTGACCGACGCCAACCTGGACATGGTCTACTGGCTCAGGGGAACCGCCAATTCGACCGGTGCCTCGCCATACTTCATCGACACATCGGGACTTGCGCCGGGCTGGTACAACTACACAATATGGGCCTGGGACCTGGCAGGCAATTCCGCATCGCATGCCGTGACAGTGTACATTCCATCAACCGCCATAATCACACCCATGCCGCCGACCATAACCTCCACGACGCCAACAGATGGCGCCGTGAACGTCTCCACAGCCACCTTCATCGTGATTACCTTCAGCCACCCCATGAACACAGCATCTGTCCAGTCCGCCTTCGGCATGGCAAACATCACCGGGAACACCACAGCATTCAGCTTCTCATGGAACGCGGCAAATACAACTCTGACTGTCGCCATAAGCCCCAGGCTGAGCCCGCTGTCTGTCTACACCGTCCTTGTGCACGTGGGGGCCAGGGATGCCAACGGCACCCATCTGGAGGACCAGTATTCCTTCTCCTTCAAGACCTTCGCGGACGCGGACCGGGATGGCGTGCCTGATGATATGGATGCATTCCCCAACGACCCCATTGAATCGGTTGACAGCGATGGCGATGGCGTGGGTGACAATACCGATGCCTTCCCCGATGACCCTGCAGCCAGCGTGGACTCGGACGGCGACGGTTATCCTGATGCATGGAATCCCGGTATGGGCGCAGAGGACAGCACCACCGGCCTTGTGCTTGATGCCTTCCCGGATGACCCGACCAGATGGGAGCCCGAAGATTCGGGCGCGGAAAATTACTGGTGGGTGCTCTTGATACTGCTGGGAGTCATCGTCGGAGCCATACTGGGATACTCAATGATGTCGAAGAAAGCCGGCAAGGTGCCGGAGGAAGCGGAGCCGGAAGAGGTCTCCGAGGCAATGCCGGGAGAAGAAGAGGCAGCCGATGGTTCTCCGATGGATGCCGAGGGCGAGCTGGATGCCCCGGAAACGGATTCAAGCGTGGATGAACCCCCGGAAGATGGTGCGGGTCAAGACACGGAATGAACAATAGAATACGGCATTGATAAGAAACCCGGCAGAGACCAGATCACTGGGTAGTAGCGAACTGCAGCATCACCTGCATGCCCTGGAGCTTCTTCTGGACCTTGTCCACCAGCTCGATGACGGCTTCCTCGCTGACATCATTCTTGCCCCAGTGGTACACGAAATCATGCGTCCCCAGGTTGGTCTCGAATCCCAGGTCTATGAGCCTGTTGACAACCTGGCTCGCCGATCCTCCCTCGCTGCTAAAAGTCACCATGACGAAAGTTCTCATGTCTGACGATATGGATTTGTTAGGATTTATAACTGTCGCCGCCAACCCCTGCGTGGGCAGCATCCTTTAATACGGATTCGGAATTCTCCATCTGGTATTAGCATGAACGAGAAAGTGGACCTAGGCAGCAGAATCGAGAATTCCAGTCTTTCGAAGGACATGGCCGGCAACAAAGTCACGGTCGCCGGCTGGCTCCAGGACACCCGCAACCTTGGCGGAATAGCGTTCCTGCTACTCAGGGACCGCTCCGGCCTGGTCCAGGTAACCTGCCTGAAGAAGAAGCTGGGCGATGAGGTGTTCGCCAAGCTCACCGCGGTTCCCAGGGAATCCGTTCTGGCAGTGACCGGGGAGATCAAGCCAAACCAGCAAGTTTCTTCCGGCTTCGAGATACTGCCCGAGTCATACGAGGTAATCGCCGAAGCCCAAACGCCCCTGCCCATGGGCATTGTGGACAAGGTCGGCGTGGAACTGGACACCCGCCTGAACAATCGTTTTCTGGACCTCAGGAAGTCCCAGGTCCTGGCCATATTCAAGCTCCGCGAGTTGCTCATCCGCGGCATGAGGGAATACCTGGTCAGCCAGCGCTTCCTCGAGGTCACAACCTCCAAGATAGTGGCCGCTGGCGCGGAGGGCGGCTCCACGCTCTTCCCCATCGACTATTTCGGCAAGAAGGCATACCTGGCTCAGAGCCCCCAGCTCTACAAGCAGATGCTCATGGGCGCCGGCCTTGACAGAATTTACGAGCTTGCCCCGGCTTACCGTGCTGAACAGTCAGACACGGTGCGCCACATCGCGGAATTCGCGTCACTGGACATTGAGATGAGCTTCATCCGCTCGGAAGATGATGTCATGGAATTGCTCCAAGGGCTCCTGGTTCACTCGCTGGATTGCGTACTCAGGGATGGGAAGCAATACCTTGACGAACTGGGCGTGGAGGTGGCACCACCCAAGACGCCGTTCCCGCGCATCACATTCGCCGACGCCACCCAGGTGCTTGCCGAGGCCGGCGTGGAGGTCAAGGGCGACCTTGACACCGAGTCCGAGAAGAAGCTGGGCGAGCTCATGCTGGCAAAGCACGGCGCCGAGATGTACTTCATAACCAAATTCCCCAGCGAATTGAAGAAGGCCACGTTCTACGCCATGCGTGACTCCGAGAACCCCGACCTGACCAATTACTTCGACCTGGATTACCGGGGCGAGGAGCTGGTGTCCGGCGGCCAGAGGGAGCACCGCCTCAACATCCTGATAAACCAGATGGAGGATATCGGCTACGACCCGAAGGACTTCGAGTTCTATCTTCAGGCTTTCAGGTACGGCATGCCGACCCACGGCGGTTTCGGCCTGGGCATCGAACGCGTGCTCCACATGATGCTCCGGCTGCCCAACATCCGCGAGTGCGTGCTGTTCCCTAGGGACATGTACAGGGTTGTGCCGTAGGGATTGAGGATTGTAGATTGTAGATTTGCGATTTAACGGTCTGGCCGTCGGTAACGGCCAGCTAATCATACTTCACGTTGGACATTTTCCAAGCAACAATCTAAATTCTAAAATCGAAAATAGACATTGCTCAGTGAGACTAAAATACCTCCACGTAATCCCTGTCAGAGTGCGGTCGGTCTACACATGAACATCGTTGACATCATCGTGATAATCCAGCTCATTGTCACCTTCCCAATCGGGATTTACGTTTTCGGGGGGAAGACCAAGGTGACCCTGTCCGGTTTCAAGGACATGTGCGATTATTACAGATGGCATTTCTTCATACTGATAGCCATGTACCTGATGAAGACGTTCAGTTTCTACCTCGAGGGGCCCATGGAGAAGTACGCGACCGACTACACGCAGATGATATACGGGCTGGAAGGAAACACCATTTTCTGGTTCCAGCATTACCTGCAGAGCTTCCCGATGACACTGGCCATGGCAGCGGTCTACATCGGCAGCTTCCTCTTCATCATGGTGTTCACATTCGCGTTCCTGTCTTACCTGAATATGAAGAAGGCGGCATCGAAGGTCGCCATGCTCTATCTAGTCCTGTTCTTCCTGACCCTGCCATTCTATCTATTCATGATAGTGTATGTGCCGTCCTATCCCAAGATGCTATATCCGGGCGCGGAATCCATCATCACCGGCATGGAACCGCTCATGTACAATTTCGGGCCGAATGTCCACGAATTCTTCGTCAATTACGATTCTTTCAACAATTGCTTCCCCTCCATGCACATCGGTTACCCGGCTGCCATCCTGATGAGCCTCCATCTGAACGTGAAGGGGTACAGGATATACAAGTGGTTCCTCTTCACACTCCTGGTGCTCATAGCCGTCGCCATAGTCTACCTGGGCATCCACTGGTTCTCCGACATCGTGGGCGGCATCTTCATCGCCCTCATAGGTGTCATCATAACAGAAAAGTATGCGCACAGGTTCTGGAGGCACATCGACCGCTTCGATAAACTACTGAGAAAGCGTTACAAATGGTGGGATGCTCCATTTGAATTGATAGGAAAATAAGATGCCCGTAACATTCATTACAGTCTGTTGCGGCTAGGCGTCCAGGTACACTTTTTCCATGATCTCCGCGGTCCTGTCCCAAGTGTACCCGAGCGCGATTTCCCTCGCCCTTTTCCCCATGGCCCTTCTCATGGTTCCATCGCCCAGGAGCGTGTTTATCTTCTCAGCCAGATCCTTCGGGTCACCCGGCCTTGCCAGCAGGCCGCCCTTCCCCACAACCTCGGGCAGCCCTCCGACATCGGAGGCCACCACCGGCTTCCCCCATGACATCGCTTCCGCGGCAGCCAGCCCGTAGGACTCGTACAGGGAAGGCAATACGAACACACTGCACCCGGCGAAGAGCCTCATCTTCTCCTCCTCGCTCACCCTCCCGGGAAAGTTCACCTTTCCCTCCAAGCCATGGCGCTCAGCGGCTTTGGTGAGCGCTTTCAGGTCCGGCCCGCCGCCGCACACAACCAGCTTGCTGTCGATGTCCCTCATGGCCTTCAGGAGATGCGGTATGCCCTTGGTCCCGACCAATCTGCCCACGAACAGTATGTAATCCCCGTCGGAGGTCTCCATGTCCGGCGGCATCTCTATGCCGGGTGGGACAGTGACCAGTTTTCCTGGGTCGAAACCCCTTTTCACCAGGTCCCGGCGCACGAACTCGCTCACGCACACTATCTTTGAAAACCCGCCCAGCGGCTTCCTCCAGAGGTAGTCGTTGACCAGGCTGGGGAATTTCGTCAGCCCTGTCCCCTCTCCGTAGGTGTTGTGGAAGGTGAACACCTTCTTCCCGGAATAACGTCTGGCTGCCCTGTTGTAGGTCGGCGCCCAGCGGTAATGGAAATCGACGATGTCGGGTTTCAGCCTCTCCACCGCCTCCAGCAGGCCCGGGGTTTTAATATATGGTGGATTATATATATTTAAAAATCTAGATTTCAATCTTTCAACCGCGTACCCATCCATATCCTCGGCGGCGGGAGTGTCCGGCAACTGGCCTGTGAGGACAGTGACCTCATGCCTTCCCGCAAGGCGTTTCGAGATGTGGTGCACCCTGTGCTCGATGCCGCCCATGTATGGGTAATGGAATGCATTGACCTCGACTATCCTCATTTCAGTCCCGCACTGGCATTCGCCAGGGCCGATATATAATTAATCATGTGTCTGCTCTTGCGCCTTGTCCAGCTTTCACGGGATCGGCTGGCGCACGGTCCCGGATCATCCCGGACGCCGTGGCAGTTGACAAAGTAAATTATACTTGATTCAATTAATGCGGGCTGCATGATGAAATTGGACGTTGCCCTGGGTTTGCCCATTGAGATCAATCGGTCCCTTTTTGAGCAGGCGACAGAGCTTGCGGCATCGCAGGGGCACGGCAGGGTGCTGCTCATCGTCACGGCGACGAAGCCCTGCTTCTACAAGCTGTGGGGCGTCATGGACGAATGCATGAGGCAGCAGTTGCCCTTCGTCATCCTTCATTCCGGCCAGCATTACGATGAGGTTGTCGGCCACGGCCTGAAGGAGTTCTCATTCGACGAGCATCTGGGAGCCGATTTCAACCTTCGCGGGGATCTTTCCGACAAATCTGCCGAGCTGTTCGTGAAGGTGAAGGCCTTCGCGCATTTCTGCAGGAACGAGTTCCCGAACACGCTCTTCGTCCCATACGTCAACGGCGACACCATGACAGCAGGGATATTTCCGGCAGCCTGGCTGTTCTCCACGAACCGCATGTGCATTCACGGCGAAGCCGGATTAAGGTCCATGGCACCCAGGAAATTCAACAGGTTAACGGGAAACGAAAGCCCCAGCGACCTTATCGAATGGCAGTGGAACCCTGATTGGGAGGTCATTCGCAACGAACCGTTTCCCGAGCAGTACGACACCTACATCGCCGGGGCAGGATGCGCAATCCATTTCCCGCCGGTGAGGCTCAATGCCGACCATCTGGTCAGGGAAGGGTACGATCCATCCACTCTGCACGTGGTTGGGAACACGGTAGTCGATGTGCTGGCGGCGAAGGAATCCGGCAAGGCCGGGACCAGCGTGTTCGACGAGTATCCAGTCCTGAGGGAAGGCAACTGGCTCCGCATGGACATCCACAGGAGGGAGAACCTGAACCCCAAGAGGTTCGGGGCGATAGTGTCCTTCGTCGAGCAGCTTGTCGGGCGCGGCCATCATGTGGCTTTCATAGAATTGAACGGCGCCAGGCAGGCCATCAACAGGTACGGATTGCGGGAGCGCTTCGATTCACTTGCCCGGAAGCCGAATTTCCTCATGACACCGGTCTGGAAGGAGTACTGCCATGTCATCGAGTTCCTGAGGAGCCCGAACTGCGCGGCGATACTGACTGACAGCGGCAGCATGCAAGAGGAGATGAACCAGCTTCAGAAGCCATGCTTCACAATCCGGTTCTCCACCGACCGCCCCGAGACAGTAATGGCCAGGAGCAACCTGTTGGTGCCCCCCCTCTGTGCGGAACAGATGGTCGGGCTCGTTGAACATGTGCTGAGCAACGACGGTGCACTGTCCGTCATGAAGAACGCCCCGCGCCTGTACGGCTCGGAGGTCTCGAGAACAATAGTTGAGAAGATAAAGAAGCTGTTCATCGAGAAAGACGAGTTTTTCTACTGGGCGACCGAGAGGCTCGGTATCTGCAAGGAGGACGATTTCCCCGAGTACCTGTGACAACGCCCCTGCGCCTGGAACCGGTTCCGGCTATTCCGGGGGTTTGGCATTCCTCTTTCTGTATATGTGTGAGGCCAGTAAACTCAGCGCAATCACCGTTATGACCGCCGCGATGCTGACCATCTGCGCGGTGCCCCTGTCGAACTGGTAATTGAAGAAGCCCACCAGGGCGAAGAGCGCGGAGTACTTCGCCAGGCATCCGGCGGCCAGGTACAGCATGGACTTCCTGTAGTTCCAGCCGCATGTGGCGATGAAGGCACCGGAGTAGGGGACAATGGGCGCGAACCTGTTGACGAGGATAATCCTCTCGTCGCTGACAATGAGGAAGCCGGTCCATCTTTTCATGGCTTTCTCGATGATGTCCGGCAGCCTCTTCCATTTCACCAGGGAATACAGCAGGGTGTTGCCGGTGATTTCCGCGACGCATATCGCCGCCATCATCATCAACCCGAGCCCGAGCGAGGGGTCAGCGGTGAACACCAGGACAGCGAAAAGCTCCGGCAGAACCGGGAAGACTGTGGAATCCATGAGCACTATCAGAAACATGCCCAGCAGGGTGAATATGACCCCCTGCGCCTGGAACCACTCGAACAATCCCTCAAGCATGTTTCCCGGAAGTTCCTCTTTGTTTATAATGGTATGCGGATTTCATGAGGGGTCAGCATTCCGAAGCATCTTCCAGGTGTCATTTCGCAGAACTTTTCTTCGGCTCCCCTTTCCTGGCCAGCAATATGCCGGCGCAGATGAATATGATGCCCATGGCCGTGTCAAAGGCCAGGTGCGTCGCGCCGGAGAACAGCCCGTAATGCGTCTCCTCCCACACGGCCATGAGGTACATCACAAGAGTTGCCAGGAGTATGGCCGCGCCCAGGAGGATGAGGCCTTTGCCAACGTCCCTCACTGTGGTCTTCTCTTTCTCGGCCGGCTGTTCCTTCTCTTCCATGAAGATGTAATTGTCGCGGGAGGTTAAATATTTTTCCGTGAAAAGATTATTCAACGCAGGTGCCATATCCCCCGGCATGGCATACAGTGACTACGAGCGCGAGTTCAAGCTGCTCCTCCAGGGCGATGGGGATGTGGTCCGCAGGGTAATCAAATCCTGCGATTCAGATGTCCATTTCAATTACCTCAAGATACTGGAGAAGCCGTTCATCGTGATACGGGCCGCAGGCTCGTTCGGCGTGGACCTCGTGGCCATACGCGGCGATGTATCCTTTCCCATAGAGGTCAAGGCATCCTCGTCCAAGCTGGTGCATTTCTCCGATTCCAGCGGCCGGGCGCTGAAGCAGGCCGCGGAGCTGAAAGGGATGTGCGAGCGCGCCAACGTGTTTCCCCTCTACGCGCACCGGCTCAAGGGCGTGCGCGGGGAAGACCCATGGCGCGTGTCCACCGTGGAGATAGATGGGCTTTCCGGGCGCAACAAGACGCTTCACCGTGCCATACCCAGGGTGCACATCACAAAGGCCGGCAACATCGCGCTGAACTGGGACACGGGGATGGCGCTGAACAAGTTCATCGAATATCTTTGTTGATGGATGCGCCGCTATAACCGTTTTATCATTCGCCGGAGGGCAGCAGTTCGCGCTTTCCGTGGATGACCGTTAAAATCGTGGTATGGCCCTCGTCCAGCTTGTATATTATCCGGTAATTCTGGAAGATGAGTTCCCGAATGTCCTTCCTCCCATATTCAGGCACGATCCTGCCCATCTCGGGGAATTTCAACAATTTCTCGGCTTGGCCGATAAGCTCCTGCAGGAACGAGTTTGCATAATATTCAGAGCCATTTGCAATGAACGCATGAATGGCTTCCAGGTCTGTTAGGGCTGGCTCTGTCCAAACCAGCTTCCTCATTTGGCGAACCTCGCCCTCACCTCTTCATGAGGTATGGTCCGGCCATCAGATGCCGCATCCAGGCCCAGAGAAATCTTTTTCTGGACGTATATCTCATACAGAATGTCATCCCAGGACGATTCGTCCGGCAGATTTTCTATCAGTTTTATGGCCTCTTCCTTAACGACGGTCATGCTTCTTTCACCAGATACTGTATTGTTTCTGCTAAGATTAATAACTTTCGGGGATGCGATAAGATTAGCCATGGCTGTAAAGAAAAAAAAATCGGAAAATAGCGAAGGATGAGAGAAAAGCTCCAGTGCTAGATCCGCGTAATGTGTTTCGCCCGAGTTTTTTCTTTATCCTCGCTGCGCTGGCTTGGGCTGTAAAGAAAAAATTCGGAAAATAGAAACACGCCCAAGCCTGCTCGCTCGGAATTGTTTATAAAATGCAATGCGAAGGATGAGAGAAAAGCATCAGTGCCAGATCTGCGTAATGCTGTTTCGCCCGAGTTTTTTCTTTATCCTCGCTGCGCTGGCTTGGGCTGTAAAGAAAAAATTCGGAAAATAGAAACACGCCCAAGCCTGCTCGCTCGGAATTGTTTATAAAATGCAATGCGAAGGATGAGA
>JAWOHM010000047.1:0-7277 GCA_046485165.1 Thermoplasmata archaeon | reverse complement strand
GCAGCGGAACGAGCTGGGACGTGGCCAAGGGCTGGGACAACCTGAACAAGAAGTGGCTCACCTACAGGAACGGCTATGCCAGCACGCTAACGACCATAAACAACCAGATGGGCGTGTGGCTGCACCTGACCAACAGCGACGGAATACTGACGACGGGCGTCACCGGAGACTACTCCGGCAGCGCGGTGGAGATACAACTCTACACCGGATGGAACATGGTCGGTTACCCATCGGCAACACCAAGCCTCGGCTCAACGATAGCCAATGCGGACGTCGTGTCTGTCTGGCAGATTGCGTCGCCATATGTCTCTGACGAGGCCCCAGGCGATGTGACCATGTCTGAAGACAATGCCTACTGGGTGCACGTGACGGCAAACACGCTGTGGACCGTGAACCCGTAGAACAAGAAACGAAATGGAGCGCCTTCGGGCGCTCCCCTTTTCAATTTTTCATTTATTCTCTCATCAATGTAAATAAGATTGATTCAACTGCGATTTCTGATTGGTAATTTGATAATTGTTGTTCACCAAATGCCATCCGTCAATTATCCAATTGAAAATCACCAGATACCAAATCGATAATATCATTCCAGCAGCGTCAGCTCCCTCTCCACCAGCTTGAGGTCCTTCTCGTCCATGGTGAGCGGGCTTATCGGCACTATGAGCACGGCTTCCCTGATGGCTATCTGCTCGTTGAGGAGCTGGATGAACTTCAGGACCGAGGGATACGAGTTGTGGGTTATCAGGTACTCCAGGCCGGAAAGGAGCAGTATCCCGTTCTCGCTCTTCTTCAGGAAGTTCTCTATGTGGTAGAACAGCGCCGACAGGTTCTGCGGCGGGACAGTGTTCTCAGTGTCGGAAGTCGAAAGCCAGATGATTGGGGTCTTCTCCAGGCCGTACCTCTTGCGTATCTTCGCGGGGAAGTCGCGGGTGATGCACAGGCCCTGGTGGCCGTGTGTGACCCAGTCCTTGAAAATGTCGTAGCTCCTGTCCGGCACCTCCTCCTTGATGAGATAGCCGGTGCAGATGTCCAGGTCATTCTCGACAACGCCTTCCGCGCTCTCTGCCTCGGGTTTCACGTAAAGCGTGTTCCTGACTATCCTGTGAACGCAATTCTTGTCTCCGCGGCACTTGCAGGTGTCCTCTATGCCATCGTACCTGGCGTCCAGAAGGCTGGAGATGACGCCGGCCAGATATCCCCTGGTGTAATTGCATCCGATTCCGGTCTTCTTGCCCAGGTGGTTTGCCTCGACGGATTCGTCGAACTCGATTATTATCTCGTCCTCGGTTATCTTGGTGGTGGCTGCGCGCCCCAGGCCGGTTTCTATGAGAATCCCCGGCAGAATGTCCTCCATCTCCTGGATGTTCTCGCAGGAGTAGCCAACCGACTGCACCAGGCTCTCCCCGCAACGGTGCCCGTAGCGTTCGAGCAGGGCGCTGGCATCCTTCTCTCCCAGAAGGATCTGCAACTCATCGTGCAGGCTTCGAAGCGCATGGCCGCTCATGACGAAAAAGCTGACTGTGTTCTCCTCCTCATTCATTCTTTCTGCCTCCCTTGGCCAGATGCTTGTCTATTACCTCGTTTCCCAGTTCGATGAACGAATCTTCCACATGGGCGCCCGTCTTGGCGCTGGTCAGGTGAAATTTCATCCCGTGCCTGGAAGCTATCTCTCCAAGCTCTGCCTGGCCGAATTTCATATCACTCTCAAGGTCAGATTTGTTGCCCAGCAGTATCACGGGAGCATCGTCGTTCACGCTCCTGAACACATTAATCCAATCCTCAAGGTGTTGGAGCGTTTCCAGCCTGGTCGTGTCACATACGATGAATGCGCCGGATGCGCCCTGATAATAAGCGGAATGGACGTTGTCATGGACGCGCTGGCCCAGTATGTCCCATATCAGGAATGTCATGTTGAAGTCCTGGTTGTTTCTGTGTATGTTGACCTCTTTCTTCGAGACCTTTGTCCCGAAGGTCATGATGTACTTGTCATCGAAGCTGTCGAATACAAATTTGCGGATGAGCGAGGTTTTTCCGACGGCCCCGTCGCCCAGCAGGCATATCTTTTTCATGAGCTTTTTCGGCATCCGCGCTCACCCGCTGTACTGCTCGATAAGCCTCTTGCGCTTCGCAAGCGAGCTCTTTATCGAGAATTCGTCCCTGAACCCTTTCTCCACTTCGGCCAATCTATCAACGGCCTTCAGGAGCGCGTCCTTCTGGGGGTCCTTCACATCCACGCCCGCGAGCGAGAATTGCTGCCTCACAGCTGCCATTGCCGTCTCCTGGTCCCCGAAAGAATCGCAGAACTCCTGGATTATGATGTCTGTGACATCGGTGAGGTCCTTTATCTCCCTGGCAGTTGTATTTGCTTCCGTTGAAACATCCTGCGAGTGGTAATTGAGGACAGACTCGCCGAGCGAATGGAATAACGTTTCAACATTCTCGCCGGTCTTGGCACTGGATACATAGCTCTTGCTGCCGTAGCCTGTCGCGGTCGCACATAATTCCTCCTCTGAAATCTGGCGCTCGTCTATGAGGTCGCATTTGTTTCCGACGAATATCAACGGGACATTTCCGACCACCTTTCGAAGCTCCGGGATCCAATAATCGATGGCGCTGGCAAGTGTGTCCTTCCTGGTGAGGTCACAGACTATCATGGCACCCTCTGCCCCCTTGTAGCTGGATGCCTGAACGCCTTTGTAGCCTTTCTGCCCCAGGATGTCCCATATCATCAGGGTAAGCAGGGTCTCCCCGTCGCCAGCTTTGTAACGCATGTCCTTTTTCGTTATCTTCGTGCCTATCGTGGTTATGTACTTGTCGTCAAACTTGTCAGTGACGAATTTCCTTATCAGACTTGTCTTGCCAACGGCACCATCGCCGATTAGCAGAACCTTCCTTTTCACCTGTTTCGTGTCCATTGACCAACCACGTTTCTTTTGATGGTATAAAGCGTACCTCATTGAAATACTTTCCTTCAAACATCTGCGCTATGAAACATGCCAATATCAAATGTCCATTCCGATTCAGATTTTAAATATTTGAATCAGGTTTCTTCAGGTGCTGCCTTATCAGCTTGGATATGCCGCTTCCGTACTGCATGGCCTTTTTCTGCTTGCGCGCCATCATCAGCGGCACGCCGAGCAGCCCGGCGGCATCCCTGAGCACAATCTTATTCTCCGAAGCGCTAATCTTCAAGCCGATGGGGATTGACTGGGCAAATGATACCACTCTCGTGTCGAGATAGGGGGCGAGCAATTCCTTGCCATGGTTGTTCGCCATTCTCCGGTAGGCAGGCAATTCCAGCTCCAGCAGTTCGGAGGTGTCGTTTACCATCATGGGAACCGGGTCGCCGGAAGCGGCGTACTTCCTGTACCCGCCGAACAGTTCGTCCGCGCCCTGGCCGCACATTATGGCTTTGTCAGGCACATTTTCAAGGACGATATCGAATGCAACAAAAGTTGACAGCCATTGGGGATTGTCCATACCATGGACTTTGGTGACATTCCCGATGGACCTGATGACATCATCCTTCTCCGGCACTATGCTGACAAGGTCAAGGTCCATGATGCTGGCGCATTCCCGGCCCCATCTCAGGTCATGTGAATCCTCCAAGCCGAGCGTGTAGAGTACCAGGTCACAGTGCTTTCGTGCAATTACCGCCAGAATCGTGCTGTCCAGGCCGCCCGAGAACATCAGGGCAATCTTTCGGCGCTCTTCGGCCAGTTCTCCCACCACCGAGCGCATTAGACAAGCGAGTTTCCAGGCTTCGCTGTCTTGCTCCATGCTATCAGTTCAGGTCCCTGAAAGCCAGCTTCCCGGATGAAAGGCCCTTGGCAATCTTTTCCAGGTCGTCAATGCGGATGCGTTTTTGCTCTGCAGTGCAGGTGTCACGGATGGTGACTGTCCTGTCCTCCAGTCCGTCAAAATCCACTGTTATGCAGAAAGGCGTTCCTATCTCATCCATCCTAGCATACCGCTTGCCGATTGAGCCGGACTGGTCATAGTACACATCATAATCATCTCTCAGCAGCGCCTGTATCTCCCTTGCGACAGGAACCAGTTCATCCTTCCTCATGAGTGGGAGCACCGCAAATGTGTATGGTGCCAGCATCGGCGGGAGTTTCAGCACCCCGGTCCTCTCATCAACAAGATGGATGTCAAGCAAGGCCCAGACATTCCTGTCAACGCCGAAACTCAGTTCCAGCACATGCGGTATGAGCCGCCTCCCGTCGATTGAGACTTCCATGCTCTCCTTGGAGCCGTTCTGGTGCCTGGCGAGGTCGTAATCGCCCCTGTAATGCAGGCCGGCAAGTTCCTTGAAGCCGCCGAGCGTGGAAAGCTCGACCTCGATGTCAAAATGGACTTTGTTGTAGAATGCCCTCTCCTTCTCGGATTTTTCGTAGAACCTGAATTTCTCTTTCGGGATGTTTATGACATTCAAGTAAAAGTCCTGTATCTTCAGCATGTGATAGACATAGAAATCCGGAAGGCCATGCTGCTCGACAAGGTACCGGCATGGCATCGGCTGGACAGCCTTCTTCCCCCGCATGTCGACCAACTGCACAAGTATCTCCTTTCCATCCATTTCCGCAAGGTTCAGCTCATCGGAGAATGTCTCGGGATCCATGAATATCTGGAGTTCGGCCTGTATTAGCTCCCTCATCCTGTACACGCCCTGACGGGGGGCTATCTCGTTTCTGTATGCCTTTCCGATTATGGTCAAGCCCAAAGGCAGTTTCCTGCGCATGATCTCGAAATGCCTTTTGAAATTCAGATACGCGCCCTGGGCGGTCTCGGGCCGGAGATATGCCTTGTCGGTGCCCTTGGTCCCGACATCAAGGGGGAACATCATGTTGAATGTCCTGGCCTTCCCGAATGAACCTTTGCATCGCTGGCAAACCAGGCCCAACTCCGCAATCTTCCCGTCGATTTCTTCGAGGGTGAGCTCTTCGGCGGCCAACCCGCTCGCATCTTCGATGAGCTGGTCTGCCCTGAGCGCATGCCCGCATTTCGTGCATTCCACCAGCGGGTCCGTGAAGCTGTCCACATGCCCCGACGCCTTCAGGGCGGCTTCCGGAAGTATGTTGGTCGAATCGATGAGGTAATAATTCTCGTTCAGGGCCATGAAGTACTTCAGCCAGGCATTCTCCCATTTTCTTTTCAGCATTGCGCCCATTGCACCGTAATCGTAGAATCCGGCCATGCTGCCATATATCTCGGCGGACTGCCAGATGAAACCTCTTCTCTTGGCGAGAGATTGGACGTCGATGGGCATGAAAACACTACCTTAGGATTGCTGCCAGCATGTCCTGTTCATATATCATCGCCACCAACCTGTCCTGGGAGTTGCGGATGGGCAATTGGCCGAAATCATGCTTCTTCATTATCCTTGCTGCCTCTGTGACACTGGTCTTTCCGAATATCGTGATGGGGTCCGACACCATGACCTCTTTCACCGGGATCTTCGGCAATGTGAGGTGCTTCACTTCGTAATAGAGCTTTATCACATTCCTCAGGCCCTCCCAGGTCCAGGAATCCTCATCCTCGCCGATTCCCAGGTCTGCAACAGCCGTATGGCCATCTACATTTGAAAGCTTGAATATGTCCCTGTCGGTCACTATCCCCACCAGGCGCCCCTCGTCATTGAGGACGGGGGCAGCGACAACGCCGGATACCCTGAAGAGAGTGTCTGCCATTGCGATTGGTGCGCCTTCGTATATCGGTGCGCATGGCGTTCTCACGAAATTCTCGATGGGCTCATTGATATCAAGTTTCTCGATGACGCCCAGGTAATCGGCAGGCGTGACAATCCCAACAAGCTTCTTCCGATTCACTATGGGGAGATGGTGAAGATTGTTGTCCAGAAGGACTCTCGCGCCTTCTTCCAGGGAATCATTCGAGCCTAGAAATGGATAATCCTTTCGCATTGCCAGAGCCAATTGCTCTTCTTCGGGTTTCGCGTAGATGTCCTGCCTGGTGATGAAACCAACCAGGGTGCCATCGTCCTTGACGATGGGTATGCCTGTCTTGTTGTTCTTGACCATCAATTTGATTATGTCTGTTCTGTTGCCGGGCAATTCGGCGCACACCACTTCCTTGACCATGATGTCTTTCAGTTTCATGGAATTCCTCCCGTTTCAAACATGCGAAACTTCCCCGTTCCTTTTTGCAGTATGGACATGAACGGTTCATCAATCGGAGCCTCATATACGAAGAAATCCGGTTGCGTCACGTTTGCGTCCCCTAATCCTGGAAGTGAATTTAATACTTTTCTACCGTTGACGAATGCCATTTCAAGGATTTCATCGTCCGTTATCATTGATTCCGGAAACATGTCTCTCAAGACTCTGACCTCGTTTAAAATGTCCGGCTGTGCGAGCATGGCGTTGTCGCTGCCCAGGCAGACTGTCACGCCAGCGTCCAACATGACTCTGAGCGGGGGCTTGAACCCGAAATACGCATTCGAACTGGGGCATATGATGATAGGGATTCCTGCCGAAGAGCATGTTCTCAAATCGCCCTCGGTTGCCTCGACCATGTGCACCAGCATGTTCGGCCTCAGTGCAATTATCTTGTCTATGTCCTCCCTATTCACTTCGCTGGCATGCAAGCAGAATATTTTTTCAGTGGCCGATGCATGTTCGGATAATCCAAGAAGCCCTTCATAATCCGAATCCGAGATCGCGCTTACACCCATGCCATCCGCAACCGAGAGGATTGCGGAAATCTCATTTGCATCGCTTGATTCCGGCCTGCCGAGTATGATTGGAATAACGCCGCTGCCCAGAGAAGCCATCAACAATCGCCTTATGCCTTCCAGGCCTGATTCCCTGAAATCAATGAAATGGGACGTTCCAGTACCGGCCATCGTCGATATGCTTTCCCTCATGCAGGAAACCTGCTGTTTCTCGCTGACTGTGCGGAGCATTCGATGTTTGAGGCCATCAGGGGGTGCGACAAGTTCTTCCACTGTGCACTTTTCCGGCCGTGAAATGAACCCGTCACCGATATGCGTATGGCAATTCACTGTTTTCGGCAATATCCATCCCTTCACCTCGGCCTGCGCATCCTGGCATTCATTGATGACTATCTTTCCCTTTGAGGCTCTCGCACTTCCCTCGATGAATTTGCCGTCCTTGTAAACAATGCCTGATGCGGATAACATGCCTGATAAGATTGCATTCATGCCTAAAATAATTTGGTTTTCTGTCCCAGCATCGGGCATGGATTAGTGATAAAGGCCGGGAACCCCTGGTTTTTAAGCCAGGGATGAAGGGCCT
>JAWOHM010000177.1:0-13242 GCA_046485165.1 Thermoplasmata archaeon | reverse complement strand
GACGTTTCCAGGAACATTTCCGATTCGGAGATAGTCGAGAGCATCGCAGGCCAGGGGCTTTCCTTGAGACTGAGGGAGCTGGAGGAGGAACTGAACAGGACCCTTGAGGAGAAACTCGCTCTGGAGGGGCGGCTGGCCAAGTTCTCCGCAAAGGAGGCAGAGCACGAGCTTCGCCACAGCGAGATGAGGGCGACCCTTCAGGAGATAGAGGCAAAGCTGCTCGAAGCAAAGATAGCGCAAAGTGATAGGCCTTCGGCGGACAGTGAGCACAGGGCCGAGATGGCCAGGCTGTTGCAGCTCATGGACGACATGCTCGAGAACCTCCCCCAGGATGTCATAGACAGCTTTGCCAGAAGCGACGATTACAAATTGTACGAGAAGATATTATCAATATATTTGGAGGGCGAAGAATGATACGAGTGCTGGAATCGAAGGTACTGGACAGGAACGCCCAGGCATTGGGAATATCGGCAGGCGAGCTGATGGAGAATGCCGGGAAGGCGGTCGCACGGGAGGCGCTGGCCATGAAGGCTGAGGGCCCGGTGCTGATAGCCTGCGGCCCGGGAAACAATGGCGGCGACGGCGTTGTCGCGGCGCGCCATATCGCGCGCGCCGGCAGAGCCGCAACCATCGCCCTTCTCACATCCAGGAAATCCGTCAAAAGCCAGCTATTGGTCGAGAATCTCTACAAGCTCCCGAAATCCGTGATGGTGGTCGAGGAGGCAAAGCCATCCATGATAACCGGTGCCGCCATCGTTATTGATTCCATGCTGGGCACGGGCCTCAGGTCCGAGCCGCGCGAACCTTATGCGTCCTGGATACGCGCCATCAACGGCTCGGGCGCCCATGTGATATCCGCGGATGTCCCGACCGGCCTGGGCACCGGCCTTTGCGTGAAGCCGGAGATAACTGTCACGTTCCATGACTCAAAGGAGGGCATGGACCGGAAGAGCTGCGGCAGGATAGTCATCGCCGACATCGGCATACCCGGAGAGGCAGGGGAGTTCGTCGGCCCCGGGGAGCTGGAGTATTATCCCATTCCAGCGAAAGATTCACACAAGGGCCAGAACGGCCGCCTGCTGATAATCGGCGGCGGGCCCTACGCCGGTGCGCCCGCGCTTTCCGCGTTCGCGGCCCATGCCATCGGCGCTGACCTGGTCACAATTGCCGCGCCTGAGCCATCCGCTTCCACCATCGCCTCCTACAGCCCCAATTTCATAGTCCGGCCGCTTGAAGGAAAGGTGCTGGCTCCCGGGCATCATGCTCACCTGATGGAACTCGCCGGGGAATCGGACGCTGTACTTCTGGGCCCAGGCCTCGGCCGGGACAGGGATACAGTGAAGGCTGTCCGCGGCATCCTGAAAGCCCTGAAAAAGCCCGTTGTCGTGGACGCGGACGGGCTGTTCGCCATGTCCGGCGCCAAACTTCCCGGGTTCAAGGTTCCGGCCATTCTGACGCCCCATGCCAGGGAATTCACGCGCCTGGGAGGCTCGGATGACCTCTCCGTGGAATCTGCCGATGCCCTGGCCGGGAGATTCAATGCCACCATCCTTCTCAAGCAGCCCATGGACATAATCTCGGACGGCAAGCATCACAAACTCAACCGCACCGGCAATCCCGGTATGACCGTGGGCGGCACGGGGGATGTGCTGGCCGGCATCGTGGCCGGACTCATGGCGAAAGGCGCCCAACCCTATGACGCGGCAAGGATGGGGGCATACATCTCCGGGACGGCAGGCGATTTGGCCTTCGACAGCCTGATGTATTCAATGACGGCGACGGACGTCATTGCATGCATACCGGCTGCGCTGAAAAGAGGTTTGTCTAAATTATAATTAAATGATTTATATATTATTCAATTGTTGAATGTAACTCGCAACAGACAACAGCAGCGCATTCGACGATGGCCCGGGAACAGTTAACAAATCTAAAATTAATAAATCTACAATCTCCTGGGTAAACTTTAGAATACCGAACTCTTGCAAGAAAATTCACGCTACGACCTTGACCACGGCCCTCGCCACCGTCCCCAGCTCCTCTTTCGTGAGCGCCGGATGGACGGGCAATGCCAGGACCTCTTTGCAGGCCTTCTCCGCCTGCGGGAGCTTCCTGGTCCTGTACTTCTTCAACGGGCCCAGCTCATGCAATCCCTGGGGGTAGTAGACGCCCGTTCCGACGCCCATGTCAGCAAGTTTTTTCTGGGCATTGTCGCGGTCCTTGACTCTGATAGTGTACTGGTGATAGACATGCTTGTAGCCTTTTGGCACGTACGGGATATTTATCCCGGCCTTGCCCAGCTCCTTGTCCAGGTATGCGGCGTTGCTGATGCGCGTCTCTGTCCATTTCGGCAGCTTCCTCATCTGCTCGACGCCGATGGCCCCGCCGATGTCCGTCATCCTGTAATTATAGCCGATCATCACGCAGTTGTACCTTGATAGCTGGCCCTGGTTCCGGATGAGCTTGCACAGTTCGGCTGTCTCATTGTCCATCGTGGTCACGGCCCCGCCCTCGCCCGTGGTGATGTTCTTTGTGGGGTAGAAGCTGAATGCCGAAGTTATGCCGAATGTCCCAACACCCCTCCCTCTTACCTGGGCGCCATGGGACTGGCAGGCGTCCTCAATCATAGCGATGCCTTGCTCGTCGCAAATCTCCTGCAGGGCCTTGACGTCGCATGAGAGCCCGAACAGATGGACCGGCATTATGGCCTTCGTTTTCTTTGTTATCAGTTTCCTGGCATCATTGGGATCGATGTTGAAGGTCTTCGGGTCGATGTCCGCGAATACCGGCTTTGCGCCGCAATGCACGATGCTGGTGCTGCTCGCCAGGAAGCTGAACGCTGTTGTGATGACCTCGTCGCCCCTCTTCACGCCCGCTGCGAGGAGCGCGACATGCAGCGCCTGCGTTCCGTTGCCCACGGCCATTGTGTGCTTGGCGCCTATGAACTTGCCGAATTTCTCCTCGAACTCCGCGACCTTCTTGCCCTGGGCCAGCATTCCGGATTTTATGACCTCGGAAACTGCCCGTGCCTCATCCTCTCCGAGAAGCGGCTTTGCCGGCGGTATCATGCTACGGCCTCCTGTGTTCCTGGGGGACCATGCCGACCTTCCTGGCCGGGACTCCAGCGACCATCGTGTACGGCTCAACATCCTTGGTGACGACGGCTCCGGCGCCCACCAGGCAATCCCTTCCGAGTCTGACTCCTGGCAGGATGGTTGAATTGGCTCCGACACGGACGCCCGTCTCGACATGTGCGCCCAGCAGCTTGACCTCTCCGCGGCCCATGTACTTGTCGTTGGTGAAGCACACTCTCGGCCCGATGAAAACGTCATCCTCTATCACCGTGTTCGTCGGGATGTACACCGCGCTCTGGATGGAGACGCGCTCTCCAATCGTGCAATTATCTTCGATTATTGTGAGTGTGCCAATCATGCTCCTGTTGCCGATTGTAGTGTCCTCTCTTATCAAAGCGTTGTGGCCCGTCTGGACATTGTCGCCCAGCGTCGCCTGGCTGTATATGATGGTGCCATCCCTTATGACGCAATCGTTCCCGATGGCAGCGCCCTTGACCTCGTTCAGCCGGCCCTCGACAAGGAGCGCCTTCTCATGCTTCCCCGGATGGCCGATGACCACGCTCTGGCCCATGAACGTTCCTTTTCCTATCTTCGAATTACCATGTATCTCCGGCATGAAATCACTCACCCAGCATTATCTTCTTGCCCTCATTCATCGACCTTATGGCGGCCTGGCAGACCCTCAGCGTCTCCATGCCGTCGGCGCCGCCTATGAGCGGCTCCCTGCCATTCTTGATGGAGTCCAGGAAATCTTCCTGCTCGTTTCTCAGGGGCTCCTGTTTCTTCAGGCTGACATGCCTTATGTCGAACTCTATCGGCAGCCTGTAAAGGTCGCTTGAATCGTAAGTGGCGGAGACCTGTGAAGATGATATGTCCGCGCTCTGCTTCATGTAATCCAGCTCCACATAGTTTTTTAGGCAGGTGATGGAGATGCGCCTCACCTTCATGGGTGTGAGCCAGTTCACCTCCACGAATCCCTGTATCCCGTTATCGAAATCGAGCAATATGTTCGCATGGTCCTCGAACTCGTCGTTCTGGCGTTTCCCCCCGAGGGCGTAAACGCTCCTCACGGGGCCTTGCGCGAGGTACCTGATGACATCAATATCATGAATTCCCAGGTCCATGAGCACGCCCACGTCACGGATCCTGCCGGGCATAGTACTCACTCTCCTGGCGGCAATGGACACAATTTCCCCGAACCTGTCGGCATCGATGGATTCCCTGGCGAACTTCACCACGGGATTGTGGCGTTCTATCTGGCCCACTGCAAGTACCAGCCCCTCCTTCTCCGCAGCCCTGACAAGCTTCCCCGCTTCCTCCAGGCTGAAGCAGATGGGTTTCTCGACAAGGACATGCTTCCCTGCCTTGATGGCGTCCATCGATAGTTTGAAATGCGTGTTGGTTGGCGTTGCCACAGTCACCGCTTCGATGTCAGATTTCAACAGTTCCGTGTGGTCTGGAAAATAATCAACGCCGAATTTTTCGGCGAGCGGCCTGGCCGCGGATTCCATGGAATCCGCGATTCCGCTGAGCACGCCAAGTTCCGAACAGACCCTGGCATGGTTCTTTCCCATGGAACCGACGCCTATGACGCCGGCCTTGATGTTCCATTTCATGCATCACCGTGAAATTAGGGGTGTTAAAAAACCTTTGGATTGAACTGCCCGGTCAAAGAATGCCCCTTCCGCCGCCGGAAAGCACCCGCAGGCGCCGCATCAGCGCCGGCAAGCCCTCCACATCCTTCACATCCTTCTTGACCAGCATGGAAACGGTCGCCCGGTATTCCGTGTCATAACTGATCTCGCAGTTTCCCAGGGCATCCATGAGCGCATGGGCCAGCTCCCCACCTTTCTGGTCCCAGTCGGTGAATATGATGACCGCGCCCCATTCCTTTGCCAGGTTCTCGCAGGTCCCCAGGATGGTATCGCCGTCGTTCAGGACCACGATGTTGCCGTTCACGCCCATGCTCCTCAATGCCATGCGGTCCTTCAGCCCCTCGACTATAACGGGCATGATCCTCGATGCCTTGTCCAGTTCGTCCATTATCTCGCAGAGAGTTTCCAGGGTTTCTTTCGGGTCCAATGTATCCCTCGCTTCGGCGTTTCAGGCACTCAAGCCGTGCCCATCTTTCGGGAAGTCAGCCGACTACTTATGGTTGTTGGCGAAATAAATGCACCCAATATATTTTCCCACACATAATGAATAATAGATATATGTGAAGGCGTTCCCTATTTTCATGAAGCTGCTCATAGACACCCGGAACGGATTGGCTGGCGACATCATGGCCGCCGGCCTGATAGGCCTGGGAGCATCCCCCGGTATCGTGACTGGCGCCATGAGCTCCGCGGCAGAACCCATGGGCGGGGCCAGGGTCAGGCATGTTTTCAGGGACGGCATCCACAGGCTGGACGTGGCCATCCCGGACCGACCCAGCCACATGCGCGCCGGCCAGGCCAGGGAATACCTCGGCTCTGCATTTCTCAGGCCTGGCATCGGGGAGCCATGGTCAGGCTTGGGCGCCCGCGTGCTGGAGACCCTGATAGAGGCCGAGAGCCATGTCCATGCGCATCACCCAGCCTTGAAAGGCCACTTTCACGGCCATGAAGTGGCATTGCACGAGGCATCCGACATCATCATCGACATTGCTGGCATGGCAGCCGGGATGCGGGAGCTCGACATCAGGGCGGTTGAATTTATTGAATACGTGAACGTCGGCAACGGCCATGTGACCTTCTCCCACGGCACCCTGGAGGTTCCGACCCCCGCGACAAGGCATATACTGGAAACTCACGATATACCATGGAAAAAATCCGGAACCGGCATGGAGATGGCCACGCCGACAGGGGCATCGATGCTCGCCGGTTGCGGCGCCTCAAGAACCATGGCAGAACCCGAGGGCTCCCGAAAGGCCCTGGCAGGCGGCACCAGGCCTCTCCCTCCGATAGCCTTCTTTCTTTCGAAATAGGTCGGCCATAGCTTTTTATTGCCAACGGATATCGGCCCCCAAGGTGAGCAACTGACAGAAACCATAAGGATAGCCATTCCGAGCGCCGCCCCCGGCGGCCTCGATGCGGAGATGTCCAGCCATTTCGGGCATGCGGACAATTTCACATTGATTGAGATAGCTGGAAAGGACATTGTCAGCACTGCAGTCCTACCCAACATCCCCCACACCCAGGGCGGCTGCATGGCGCCTGTCAATCTGCTGAAGGAGAATGGCGTCGACACCATAATCGTCGGTGGCCTTGGCGCCCGTCCGCTGATGGGATTCCGCCAGGTCGGCATCCGGGTGATGGCAGGCGCTTCCGGTACCGTCGGTAATACAATCAAAGCATATATGGAAGGTCGGCTGAGGCAGGCAGGCGAGGACGTGGTGTGCGGGCACAGCAAGACAGGGAATTGCAGCCATTGAGCAAAACTCTTAAATATTCCGCGCCACTGGGGCATTTTGATGGATCTAGCCACTGTCATCACTGTCGTCGTTGCGATATTCGCCATAGTAAATCCAGTTGGCAACATATCCTTCTTCGTGACTCTCACCCAGGGATACTCCAAATCGGAAAGGAACGCCGTCATCAGGAAGACAACCTTGGTTGCCGGCGGCGTCCTGATAATATTCGCCCTTCTCGGGAATTACATATTCCACATGTTCAGCATCACCATACCCGCTTTCAGGATTGCCGGCGGGATACTGCTGCTCACCATCGCGTTCTCCATGCTTCAGGGCAGCCATCCGAAATCCAAGATAACCGACAGGGACAAGGAAGAGGCGCTTCAGAGGGAAGCTGTGGGCATCGTCCCGCTCGGCATACCCATGTTTGCCGGTCCCGGCTCCATCACCACCGTGATGATATACATCTCAGACGCAACAGCCGAGGCCACGACGAACTGGAGCCTGATAATCGGCGTCTTCGTCGGGATACTGGTCACCATGGCGCTCAGCTACATCCTCCTCTATTACGGGGAGGTACTGTTCGAAAAGATAGGCAGAATGGGCACCCTTGCTTTCTCAAGGATAATGGGTTTGATACTCGCGGCCATGGCCGTGCAGTTCATACTTGAGGGGCTGAAGGCGGGGCTTCTTGCTGGCATTTGACGGGAGCTATCTGGTAATTTGATAATTTTTCAATTTGGTAATTGACGAATTACATTTAAGAATCAACAATTAATAAATTTAAAATTAACAAATCGAAAATTCCTGAATCTCTATCCAATAAAATCAATGCAGTGCGTACCCGTTCTCATGCGGCATGGTGAACGCCCTGCCGTCGCCCATCTCCGTCCTTCTGGTTATCTGCAGGAAGTCGAGGCAGTCGAAGCAGAAGCCGCACCTCCGGTCATCGGGCAGGATGACCATCTGGCACCCGCATTTTCTGCAGCGCCCGAACATGTCTACCGGGTCTTCGAATGCGCGAATATCGGCTCTGATCGAAAGATAGTTCTTCCTCAAATCCATCCCCCTATCGCGGACAGGTATCGAAGGGTAAGATTAATTTCTATAAATACCCTCTGGATAAAGGTATAAATACAACAATTAATTCCTGATTCACGGAAGGAGGTCAACAGGGATGCGGCGGCTGATTCATACATAAAATTATTCTGAAACCCTCCTTTATTTGTGCTGTTAGATATCCGTTTTATCGGGCTCGATGCCCCGCCACTATCCTTTAATATTCTGCGCATTATCCCCAACCGTGGTTGAAATGTTCATCGCAGACATCAGGATAAAGCTCAAGAAAGGCGTTGCCGACCCGGAGGGAAAGAACACGAAGAAAGCTTTGGAGCTTCTCGGCTTCAACCAGGTTTCCGACGTCAGTGCATCGAAGTTCTTCTCGGTGCAACTGGACGCGCCCAGCGAGGATGCGGCTAAGGCCCTGGTGGAGAAGATGTGCGTCGGACTGCTTGCGAACCCGGTCATCAACGATTACTCTTACGAGATACATGCCAAGGGGGCATGAGTTGGCCGCCGAGGGTCTCTACCGGAAGTTGGAGGCGCCTTTCCCATTCAGTGAGATTCTCATCTCGGGCGCGACCGATGGCCAGTTGAGGGCCATCGCAGAGGAGAGCGGCACCGGGCTGAGCCTCGACGAGATGAAGGCGCTGGTGGATTACTTCGGCAAGCTGGGCCGCAATCCGACCGAGGTCGAGCTGCAATCCATCGGCCAGGCCTGGTCGGAGCATTGCTGCTACAAGAGCTCCAAGCAGATACTGCGCGAGTTCGTTTTCGGCATAGACAACCCCAAGGTTCTTGACAGGGGAGATGCCGGCGTTATGGACTTCGATGAGGACAACGCCTACTCGCTGCGAATCGAATCGCACAACCACCCGAGTGCAGTGGAGCCGTACGGGGGCGCTGCCACAGGCATCGGCGGCATAGTCCGCGATGTTCTGTGCATGGGTTGCCAGCCAATCGCCCTCGTTGACCCCCTCTTCTTCGGCAAGCTGGACACAAAAATGGAAAAGCTTCCCAAGGGCACCAAGCACCCGCGCTACCTGTTCGGCGGAGTGGTCTCCGGAATCCGAGATTACGGCAACCGGATAGGGGTTCCGACGCTCAGCGGCGGCGTGTTCTTCGACGATTCCTACACCGGCAACTGCCTGGTGAACGTCGGCTGCGTCGGCATAGCCAGGAAATCGCATCTCTACAAGAACCGCGTCGGAGGCGCGGGCGAGAATCTGGTGCTGGTTGGCGGAAGGACCGGCAGGGACGGAATCCACGGTGTAACGTTTGCATCCGCAGTCCTGACCGGCGAATCCGAGACTGAGAGCCGGGGCGCGGTGCAGCTGGGGGACCCCATAACCAAGGAGCCGGTGATACACGCGGTCCTGGAGGTTGCCAGGCGCGGCATCATCTCCGGCATGAAGGACCTTGGGGGCGGCGGCCTGTCATGCGTCTGCGGCGAGCTGGCTTACGCGGCCGGATTCGGCGTGGAAGTCCAGCTTGACCGGGTGCCGCTGAAAGAGGAGGGCCTGCTTCCATGGGAGATTTGGGTCTCCGAGTCCCAGGAACGCATGATGCTGGCCATTGCAGACGAGAACCTGGAGGAAGCGCTTCATGTATTCAAGTTCAACGATGTGGAGGCGAATGTTGTCGGCCGTGTGATTCCGGAACAGATCGCCCGCGTGTTCTTCCAGGGCACGAAGGTGCTTGAACTCGACCTGAAATTTCTTACAGGTGGCCCCGAGTACTGCCGTCCGAGAACTGTGAGCGAACCGTCCAACCGGGTGACAGAAAGGCCTCCGGCCAAACAGCTCGGCCACACAGACGCGCTCATGGAGCTCCTCGCCTCCCAGAACATCTGCTCTAGGGACTGGGTCATACGGCAGTACGACCACGAGGTCAGGGGCTCGACCATACTCAGGCCGCTTCAGGGCGCGATAGGCCATTCCTGCCACGGCGACGCATCGGTGCTGAAACCGGTGGAGGAGACCTGGAAGGGCCTGGCAATAACTACAGCAGTGAGTCCCTGGGTGACAGCAATCGACCCCTATCGCGGCGGAAAGGCCGTCATTGACGAGATGTGCCGGAACCTGGTCGCTGTTGGCGCGAGGCCGGATTCGTTCAGCAACTGCCTGAACTTCGGCAACCCGGAGAAGCCGGAACGCCTGGGTGAATTCCATGAAGCGGTAAGGGGAATGGGCGAGGCCGCTGCATACCTTGGAATACCGACGCCCAGTGGCAATGTCAGTTTCTACAACGAGAGCGAAACAGGCTCTGTTCTGCCAACCGCGGTCGTGCTGGGCATTGGCATATTGCCCGATGTCAGGAAGGCCATAACCTCGGACCTGAAAGCCCGGGACAACCTCATCTACATCATCGGAAGGACCGGCTCCGAGATGGGCGGCTCGGCCTATCACAGGCTGGTGGGCGCTCAAAGCCCCTCCGTGCCGGACACCGATCTTTCCATTCTGAAAAACTCGACAGGCGCTCTTCTGACCGCAATGTCGCAAGGCCTGGTCCGGTCCTGCCATGACTTGTCAGACGGCGGCCTTGCCGTGGCAATCGCCGAGATGTGCATCGGCGGCCAGATAGGCGCGGAACTGGACCTGGAGCCCCTTGCGGGCTTACCCCATGAAGCAATACTGTTCTCCGAATCAAACACCAGATGGCTGGTTGAGGTGGAACCCGGCAATGCGGAGCGATTCGAAGCCGCACTCGGCGACCTGGCCATTGGGCTTGGCAAGGTCGGCGGCTCCGAGCTCGCCATAATCTCGGGCGAGGAGATACTAGTCAATGCCGCGGTCAGCGACCTTGAGAGAGAATGGCGCGACACGATATGGAACCTCATGGGGGGAAGCCAATGAAACTGGAAAACGTGAAAGTCTGCATTCTCCGCATCGAGGGCACGAATTGCGAGGACGAGTCCTTCCAGGCCTTCAAGCGGCTGGGAGCGGACCCGGAACTCGTGCATCTCAAGCAACTCACCGGCCAGGATGCCTGGGACTCAGAGAAGCGCGACCTCATGGACTATCACATCCTGATGATACCGGGCGGATTCTCGTCCGGCGATTATGTCCGGGCAGGCGCGATATGGGCTGCCAGGATGAAGAGCAAGCTGTCCGGGCCCCTGACGGATTTCGTCAAGAACGGCCATGCTGTCCTGGGCGTGTGCAATGGCTTCCAGGTGCTTGTGGAGCTGGGCATGCTTCCCGCCATGGAAAGCGCCATGGCCCCTGTCCCCGAGGCGGTTTTGGCCACCAACGAATCATCCCGGTTCGAGTGCAGGCCAACATTATTGAAATATGAAAATAAAAATAATTGTATATTTACCAATAAAATTAAATATGGCCAGGTCCTGCTGATACCGTCCGCCCACGCCGAGGGGAAGCTGCTTTTCCCGGCCCATAAGGCAGATGAGATGTACACGCGATTGGAGGAGAGCAATCAGATAGTGTTCAAATACGTTGACCCGGATGGAAGGTATGCTGGCTACCCCTGGAATCCTAACGGTTCGCCGCGCAACATCGCGGGTATATGCAACCCGGCAGGCAATGTCATGGGCATGATGCCCCACCCTGAACGCGTCTTCCACCGATACACACACCCGGACTGGACGCGCGGATTCGAGAGCGAGCTGGGCGACGGCCGCGTGATATTCGAGAGCGTTCTCGAGCATGTATGCGCGAAGTTCTGAGAACCTTTAAATCCCCGTGAACTTATTGAGACCGAGGTCAAGCCATGAGCGAGGAAAGGCGGGAGAACAGCGGCGTCAAGCGCATTCTGGCGATAATCATCGCGATAATTATTGCGCTGTGCTTGGTATTCGTGTATCTCCATTATTTTCCAGGCATCCTCGACGGCGGCGATAACGACATAGATGAGCTGCCCGACTGGTACGTCCCCGCGCCGTCCAACCTCGCAACTCCCGACTGGACTCTGGATATGACCCAGGTAGCGGACATGCAATCGCGCGGCTTCGACGGCACGGGAATCGTGATAGGCATCGTGGACACCGGCATAGACGATTCTCATACCGAATTCGCACCTGATACGATAATCGCCTGGAGGGATTTCGTGAACTCCCGAACCGAGCCGTACGACGACGGCGGCCACGGCACCGCAATGGCCAGCATAATAGTGGCTAACGGCAAGCTGACAGGAATCGCGCCCATGGCGAAGCTCATGGTGGCCAAGGCCATACCCGGCTCCGGGGGCGGGGATGACGCAACTGTCGCGGCGGCAATCGATTGGTGCGTTGACCCGAACGGCGATGGCGACACATCCGACGGCGCGCACATAATCTCTCTCTCGCTGGGCGGCGGGGAGCATCCCAAGTTCGGAAGCGAGTCCGGAACTGCAGCCAGGAATGCTGCGGAGAAGGGCGTGGTAGTGGTAGCTTCTGCGGGCAATGACGGCGAGGCGGATGACGGGGACGTGGAGAGCCCGGCATCCGAGGAATACGTCATCGCGGTAGGAGCCATAGACAGTTCCGGGACCATTGCGAGTTTCAGTTCGATCGGCGATAATGACGGAAAGAGCCAGCAGGCCTGGGATGACCGTACCGACCCGAACAAGAAACCTGAATGCGTGGCGCCAGGCGTGAACATCGTCGCAGCATTCCCGGGCGACAGGTATGCAACGGTCAGCGGAACCTCGCCGGCAGCCGCGTTCGTGACAGGAGTGATTGCACTCGCGCTGGATGAGAATCCGGATTATCTGGCATCAGGCAGTTCAGCCAAGGTGCTCGAATTGAAGAACGCCATCATGCAAACATCCGAGAAGATGGCCACGCAGGAAATCCCGCATGACGGCTATTACGGGTACGGCCTCATTCAAGCGGCAGACCTCAGCGATGCCCTGCAAACTCAATAACCTTTTTTATGAGAAGCGCTTATAAGCCCCCGGTGAAGAAATGAAACTCCTGGTCAAGGGCAAGGTCAAGGAAGTGTACGAGCTGGATGCGGAAAAGCTGAGGTTCAGGTTCACGGACCAGATTTCGGTTTTCGACAAGATAATCCCCTCAATGATACCCAGGAAGGGCGAGAGCCTCTGCCGCACATCGGCGTTCTGGTTCGATCTGGCAAAGGATAACGGGATGGACACGCATTACATCGGCATGCCCGCGCCGAACGAGATGAATGTGAAGCGCATCCGCCAGCTGAAGAAGCTGGACATCCCCGATTCCGAGAGAAAGAACGTCATGCTGCCGCTTGAGTTCATCTGCCGCCACTTTGTAGCTGGGTCCATGTGGGACCGTCTCAAGGCCGGGAAGGTGGACAAGAAGGACCTGGGTATTGATGGCGAGCCGGAGTACGGCATGCGCATACCTGAACCGCTGTTCGAAGTGACAACGAAATTCGAGGAGTATGACAGGTCAATAACATTCCAGGAAGCCATTGACTCGCTGGGCCTGAAAAAAGAAGAGCTGGAGGACGCCAGGGAGATGACGCTCAAGATGGATGCCCTGATATCCAAGGAGGTGGAGAGGCGCGGCCTCCTGCACGTGGACGGCAAGAAGGAATACGCCCTGGGGGCCGAGGGCCAGCTCATGCTCATCGACACGTTCGGAACGCTGGACGAGGACAGATGGTGGGACGCAGAAGCTTACCGCCAAGGCCGCCACGTGGAGCTGAGCAAGGAGTTCGTCCGCCAGTATTACCGCGGCACCCGCTACCACGAGGCGCTGATGGAGGCCCGCGACTCCGGCCAGGTGGAGCCGGATATACCGGA
>JAWOHM010000164.1:0-32448 GCA_046485165.1 Thermoplasmata archaeon | reverse complement strand
GTTCATGGCTTTTACGATAGTTCTCACGTTCGTGCTATCCGGAACGGTATTTTCAGCCAGCTCGGCCCCCCAGGCATTGGGCGAGGTTCCTGTTCAATCGGCCAGTGATGTTGATATATCTTTGAGCGGAGTTTCGCTTTCTGGCGATCCCGTATCGGGTGTGCCGACAACTGTGTCAGCCAGTATCCTTGGGGACACTGCGGCCCCATCGGAATGGGTAAAGCGCGGCATAGTGCTGGACATAGGCGGGACTGGGGAGTCATTGAACATCCTGACGCCCAGCGTTCTCCGGTTGCCTGACGGGAGCTATGCAATGTATTACATGGGTTCGGCACTCAGCGGTTACAATTATCGCATTTTCCGAGCGATTTCAACAGATGGCATAACCTGGCAGAAGCAGGGCGTTGTGATCGACAGGGGCGGCGCCTATGCCGGGGCGTGCGTCTATCACCCATATATAATGCTTGACAGTGACGGGGTATATCGGATGTGGTACAACGGGGTGAATTACGAGGATGGCTACCGCTCCAGAACACTCTATGCATACTCTTACGATGGTATAAACTTCATCAAGGTGGGATTGGACATGAATTTCGGCTCATCCTGCGACCCCGCGGGTGTCCACCAGCCCTATGTTCTGAATGAGGATGGTTCTTGGAGGATGTGGTATACTGGAACATACTGGAGTCCCCTTTACAACAGAATCTGCCACGCACATAAAACCGACCTAGGCAATCCATGGCTGAAGGACGGCACCGTGCTGAGCAACGATGGCACATATGACAACCTGCACGCCCTGAGGCCCTGGGTGATGGCAACGGACGAGGGCGGTTACGAAATGTTCTACACAGGCATCGACACTGCTGGAAAAGGACGCATACTTCATGCGACATCCCCGAACGGCATGTCATGGACCAGGAATGGCGTGGTATTGGAACCGACCATGGCACTTGAGGGAACCTACATAGGATACTGCTCGGTGATTAGGGAAGGAGATACTTACAGGATGTGGTACGGAGGGTACAGCGGAACCAACTGGCGCATATTCTATGCCGAATATGCCCCGGCAGTGCCCGCATCGGATGCATCTTGCACTGTCTCGTTCTATATGGATTCAGTTTCACCCGAGAACCTTATCGGCTCTGTGCCGAATGTTTTTGTTCCCGCGAACGGCCGGGCGAACGCTGATATCCAATGGGTCCCTATTGCTGGCGGCCATGATATACTGGCAATCCTATCCGATATCAGCCCGGGGGACATTGATGAGAAAAATAACATTGCCAGCACCCATGTGGTTGTGGCAGAGACCGATGCGGTGGATCTATCCATATCTTCCGGGGACATCTCGGTTTCCTCACTTGAGCCAAGCTCCGGCACACCCATCACCGTGACAGCCACGGTGCATGGCGACAGCACAATCTGGGCCGACACCACCCAGGAAACACTGGTCTTCAGCGATGATTTCGAGACTGGCAACCTGGACAAGTGGGTTAAGACGGCCTGGAACCCCTGCGGCCTTCTGGAGGTGTCCGGCGCGATTTCATACTCAGAACCTTACAGCCTGCACTGCCAGTCATACCCCGGTACGAACACCGGACCCTATGTCCTGAAATATTTCAGCGGTTCTTACGAACATGTGATAATCGAAACCAAATTCTACCTCCCAGTCAAAAGCCAATCAATTGATAAATGGGACATAATCCGGACCGGTTCCTCCACAGGGACAAATATTGGAAGCTCAAATTACGAATTCTATGTCCAGCTCAGAGATGATGATTACAGCATCGACCTTTACGAATACTTCAAAGATGCCAGCGGCATTTGGCACTACGGGTGCCTGGCCATGGATGTTTATGAACTTTCACCGCAGACCTGGCACGATGTTTCATTGGAAATCACGCCCACTGAATACATAGTCGCGGTTGGGGGCACGGTTGTTGCCAGCGGCCAGCGGACGGCATCCACCCCCATACATCACCTTCTTCTCGGGGACGAGGGAGGCGCAGGCGGTTGCTGGGGCGATTCCTACTGGGATGACGTGAAGGTCTGGTCCGTGGCCGGCAGCACGGAGATGAGCCATGAAGGCCTGAATGCCACCTGCACGGCCTCATTCTACATGAATTCAGTTGCGCCGGAGAATATTATTGGCTCGGTCCCGAATATTTTCGTGCCAGCGGATGGCCAGGTTCCTGTCAGCATTGAGTGGGTCGCTGTCGCAGGCCAGCACGATATAATCGTTGTCATTTCGGATGTTAACCCCCCTGACTCCGACCTGTCAAACAACCAGGCCAGCATTCCAATCAGCGTTTCCAGTCCCGCCCCCATTACGTCCGCAGAACTTGCCGTGGAGAAGGTCAAGCTCTCCGGCATCGACAGTGGCGTCACCCTCAGATATTACGAATGGGAATTGCTGATAACGGTGACGAATAACGGCGGGTCGGATGCGGACGATGTCACTGTCTATGACGTGCTTCCGGCGGAATTCGATCTGCTCGATGTAATACCCAGCCACGGCCAGACAGAAGTTGTGAAGCACGGGAAAATAATGGGTTCCACGCACATAACCTGGCAAGTCGGAACTCTCGAACCAGGACGGAGCGAGACGCTTTACCTGAAGGTATGCACCCTGCAGAACCCGGCCGGAAAGCAGGAATTCACATCGCCCGGCACCTACATAATCAACGAAGGCGCGTACGCGGTTGGCATTGACACGTTCACAGGAGAGGAGATAATCTCGGATCCAGCACAGCCCATCACCGTGGACATAATGGAATATTCTGACTCGGACGATGAACCGCCTGCAGAGGCGGAACCCGGGCCACCGGCAGGTATCGGGCTCAGGCCCACGGTCATCAAGCCGAGCGAGAAATATAGAAACAACTAACGCGATTTCTGCCTGGCATATATCGAGCACAGCAGCCCGACAAAGCCTATTCCTATAGCCGCCAGAAAGTTGACGAACGGGTTCTCTCCCAGCACGGTGAGCATTAGGAATATCGCCAGCCCGAGCAGACCGAAGCCCGCGCCGATGGTTATCATGAGCTTTCCGATGTTGAGCCTGTTCCTTGTCTTTATCTTGATTATCGGCCAGCCTATGAAAATGGCACCCAATATGACCAGCAGGCCGCCCAGGGCTCCCAGCGCCACCAGTATCTGGAATATGGGGGCAAAGGTATCGACCCCCGTGATATCCACAGCCAGTTGGCCTATACGTCTCCAGGTGGCGGCGCCGGTGACGCCGCCGATTATCATCAGTATGCCGCCCACAATTCCGATTCTTCCGCATTCCTCGTTCTGGCTGCGCCTTCTGGACCTTCGGCTCATTTTCTGGCTCCCACTATCTCAACCAGTTTGTTGAAATTATCCGGATGCTCAGTAAGATATTTCTGGACCGGATCCAGTATCTCCGAGATGTGGCTTGCCATTGCGCTCTTCAGGTCCATCGGGTGAACCTTTCCTGCTCCGAACTCCGCTGCCAATGCCTCATAAGTATCGAAATGAATGTCCCCGCCGAACTTCTCCGGCCTCTTGATGTCCATGCGACCGAGCTCCGGGAACACCACCAGGCGGGCATGTTCCAGAACAGGGTTATCCTCAACCTGGCCCTGGGGACAGAAGGCCTTCTTCAGCTTTCCCGCGACCACATCGGCCTTATCGTGAAGGAACACTGCTGAATCGGGGTTGGACTTGCTCATCTTGGATTCTGCTGCATCCATCCTGCCGCCGCCCTGCAACCCCATGAGCAGGGGCCAGTGCAGCGCAACCGGTTTCTTGTAGCCGAGCTTGGGTGCGACGTCGCGCGCCAGCATGTGCGCATGGCGCTGGTCCATGCCTCCGATGGCCAGGTCCAGGTCCTGGTGGAATATGTCGGCAGCCTGCATTGCCGGGTATATCAGCTTGGACGCATCGGCATCGGCATCATCCTCGGAGCGGCCCATGATTGTCATGGCCCGCTTTATCCGGGCAACGCTGGATGCCTTGGAGATGCGCACGACCTTCTCCCAGTATTCCTTCTCATCCACAAGGTCAGAGCCCACGATGTAATGGATGTTGGGCGAATCCGCGCCCAATCCCTTGAGGTAGTCCTCCAGGTACCGGCCGCAGGCCTGAATGCTCTCGAAAGAGCCGTCCAGCTTGTCGTTGATGAGGGCATGCCAATCCGCAAGCAGGATGTTCACACGGAAGCCCAGTTCGGCCAGATGCTTCACCTTTCTGGCGCCCACCAACGCTTGACCGATATGGAACAGCCCGGACGGTTCGATTCCCCAGTATGCCCTGGGCTCGCCGCCGGCTTCCAGCAATGCCCTGGCATCATCGAGCGTAATCACTTCAACGATGCCGCTGGTGAGAATCCCTAGCTTCTCTTCCACGTTCATGTTTCACCGGAAAGAGATTGTTCATTAAATCCTTTCGTATCAAATAAATACGAGAAACGCTTATTCACCCACATGAACGAAATCAAGGATCTGATAAGGGACGTGCCAGATTTCCCAATGCCGGGAATAGTGTTCAAGGACATCACGCCGGTCTTCAAGAACCCGGATGTCATGAAAAGCATGACCAGGGAATTCGCCAAACGGTATGCTGGCAAAGGTATAGACGCCGTCGCCGGTATAGAGAGCCGCGGATTCATCATCGGAACCCCGCTGGCGATGGAGATGAACGTGCCATTCCTGCCCATCCGGAAGGAGGGAAAGCTCCCATGCGCCACAGTCAAGGGAAGTTACAAACTTGAATACGGCCAGGCCACCATAGAGATGCACAAGGATGCCATAACCGCAGGCCAGAAGGTGCTCATCATCGATGACCTGCTGGCAACAGGCGGAACCGCTGCTGCCAGCATTGACCTTGTCGAGAAACTGGGCGGAGAGGTGGTCAGCTGCGGTTTCGTTGTCGAGCTCAGTTTCCTGAAAGGCAGGGACAAGCTTCCGCAGGGAAAGGTCGAGAGCCTGGTCACGTACTACTGAGGAGGCTCGATGCTCGAACTTCTGAAATCCAGCCTGGAGAATGCTCCGGTGATTAAATTCCAGGATTATGATTATTTCGTCTTCTCGATAGCTGACGGCATCCCCTCGATAGAACCGGAGCTGCTGAACGAGGTCATCGATGCCATAACAGAGCGCATAGATGGGAATTATGACAGAATAGTCACGGCCGAGGCCATGGGGATACATCTGGCTGCCGGGTTGTCTCTGAAAATCGGAAAGCCATTCACCATAATCAGGAAGAGGAGATACGGGCTTCCGGACGAGAGCGAGTTCGAGCAGGTGACTGGATACTCATCCAGAAAAATGTACATCAACGGCCTGAAGAGGGGGGACAGGGTGCTGCTAATCGACGACCTGATAAGCACCGGGGGCACGCTGATAGGCATCCTTAGGGCGCTTGACCAGATAGGCGTTGAGGTTGCGGATGTCGTCATAGTCATAGACAAGGGCAACGGCAAGGCCAAGGTTGAGGAGAAGTTCGGCATCAAAATCAAGACGCTTGTGAGCATAGATATCGTGGATGGGAAGGTAAGAGCCAGGGAAGGATAGCGTGGAGATTCCAGATTCCGACCCAATCGTGTTCGGCATCTATTTCATGGTCGCGCCATTGCTATACTCAGCGTCACAAATATTTGCGCATATCAAAAAGATACTGGCGCTTGTTTCCACTAACTCATTTTGAGCATGTAATTATTGCGCTGAGTATAGCACCGGTCGGATGATGGACATTCCCATTGAGTAGCATTAAATATCATGATACCTATCATTTATCCGCATGATTGAATCCGTAATATCGCTTGTGCCCCCGGGAGCCTGGATATCGTCGCTCATCAAGGATTTCGATATCAAAATAAAGATACTCAACACGCTGCCCCACGGGAAGAACGGCGTCCAGGACCTGATTGAACTGAAACTCAACGGCGTCGGCCTCGAGGATGTGAAAGCCTATCTCAACAAGAGGGATGACATCGAAGTGGTGGAGCTGGAAGAGGTCGAGAGCGACAGGGCCATCGGAGTTGTGAAATGCACCGAATGCTTCGGATGCAGGGAGTTGCTCTCGACGGACTGCTTCATGGTATCGGCAAGGTCCAAGGAGGACGGCAGGCTCGAATACACCATCATCTCCAGCAGGAATGAATGCCTGAGGAAGCTGATGGCAAAACTCGAGAAGGCAAATGCATCGCCGAAACTGGTGAAGATGAAGAAACTCAGCAAGGACGAGATGCTCACGGACAACCAGGAAAAGATAGTCAAGATGGCTTATCAGAGAGGGTACTATGATTTCCCCAAGCGCATCGGCGTCAAGGACCTGGCGAAGATATTCAACATCTCCCCGGCCACGCTGTCAGAGATACTGAGGCGCGGCCAAAAGAAGATAATCGAGAGCTATTTTGAGAGCCGATGATTCTGGGATTCTATTTCATAGAGAAGCTGACCTTCCTCTCGAAAAGAAAATTGGATATCTCTGCAAGCTGGGCAGGAGCCAGGGTAATTGGGCGTTTGTCGTTGTGAGGCAGGATGTCCCCAAGTTCCTTGGCCTCGGCCTTGCCCAATCCGACTGCGACATGCTCGGCAATGAGCCCGTTTCTCACCTTGCGGTTCTTGTGGGAGAACAGTATCCGGACAGTTTCTCCGAAATGATGCTCATCCAGTATCTTGAAATCCGGGTCCTTCGGAATTATCTCCACCACCGCTGAATCGACTTTCGGGACCGGGTGGAAGCACCCCTTCGGCACATGTTTGATTATCTTGGATTCGGAGCGGTAGCCGGCCATCACCGATATTCTGGAATAGGCGGCATCGCCCGGATTTGCGACGAGGTGGTCCGCGAATTCCTTCTGGAACATGAGTATCGCCAATTTGAATGAATGCTCCAGAAGTTTCAGGATGATGGGCGATGATATCTGGTATGGCAGATTGCTCACAACCTTGTCAAACTCCGGAAAATTGACCGCAAGCGCGTCTCCCCGCATCACGGAGATTCCTTTCCCCTCAAGATTCGTTGCCAGCCTGTTGTCCAGTTCTATGACCACAAGATTGTCAGTGGCTGCAGCGAGCCTGCGGGTCAGTATTCCGAGCCCGGGGCCTATCTCCAGTACCTTCTCTCCGGGTTCTATGGATGCCGCCGAGACTATCCACTCGGCCATGGCCTCATCTGTCAGGAAATTCTGGCCCATGGACCGGGACGGTCGGATGCCCAATCTCCTCAATTCTTTTCCGGGGGCGGACTCTGTCACATGAATGGTCATGTGTTCAGATGATATTATTCTATCCTTCATGGAAAATTATTATAACACACCTTCTTATATCAACGGGTAAGCATACATATTTAAGAAGTGGCTTGCATGAAAAGAGAGGACATACTGCTGGCTCTGAAGGAAGCGGAGGAAAAGACCAAGGGCATGGTCGAGGAAGCCAGAAAAGCCAGCGAGCGCAACCTTGCCAAGGCAAAGCAGGACGCGGCATTGAAATTGACAAAAGGCAGAGTCGCTGCCGCCGACCTGAAAGAGAGGCATCGGGCCGCAAGATTGCTGAAGATGGAGGAAGAGGCAACCATCATCAGGGAAAGGGGAAAGCTCCGGGCAGAGAGGTTGAGGGAGGTCTCCGAAGCGAATGTGGAGAGGGCAATAGAGATATTGATGAAAGCCTTCGAGAGGGATCTGGATGTTTAGGACCAAGAAGCTTGACAAGGTCATGATAATCGGGCCCAAAAACGATTTGCCCCTTGTATCCAGGACGCTTCACGACCTTAACATGCTCCACATAGACAGTTTCACGGAGAATGCCGGCGGCATGAGCATAGGAGAGCCCATGGAGAGCGCCCAGGAATTGTCTGGATTGCTGCTCAGGGTCAGAAGGCTCATTACCATTCTTGGGGTGAACGAGTTCAATTTTCCACCTTCAAAGAAAAGCGTGAGGGACATCAAAGGCTTCATATCGGGGGAACTGGCTGAGGTGGAGAAGGAATATGAATCCATCATGGCGAGCACCAGCATGAGCGCCGGGCAATTCAAAGAAGCAAAAGCGCTGGCGAAATTCCTCCGCACCATAGCCAATCTGCCCAAATCTGAGAGGCCGGACGGCCGAGGCCTGGAAGTGATTGCCGGATACTGCTCCAGCGATGTGGCAGGCACTGTCAAGAAGATCTCGCCGCTCTGCCAGATACACTATGACATCAGGACAGACAATGGAAAATCGCACATGTTCTACCTGATATACTATCCCGAGAAGGTCGAGAAGATGCTGGGGGACATCCTGGAATTGGCCGGGTTCGAGAACCTGGATATCCCCCTGTCCAAGGGACCCATTGAGGAGTGGGTGAAATCCCTGGACCAGAAACTCGCAGCCACAAACAGCAAGAAGATGCTCGCGGAGATGAGTGAGAGATGCGGGGAGATGCTGCTGGCATCTGCGGAATATCTCGGGGGCGAGGTGGAGAAGGCAGAGTTGCCCCTCAGATGCGCCACAACGGACAGCTTCTTCATATTGGAAGGCTGGGTCAGGATACGGGACACGGATAAACTAAAGAATGCCGTTGAATCCGCGACCGTGAAACGAGTCACCGTCCAGAAGGTAGAACTGGATGAGATATCCGATGAAAATACCCCCGCATTGCTTGAGCACAACTCCGTAGTCAATCAGTTCCATTACCTGGTTGGCCTGCACTCATCCCCCAACTTCAACGAGATAGACCCGACGCTCATAATGGCGCTCATATTCCCTGTGTTCTTCGGCCTGATGATAGGCGACATCGGCTACGGCATCGTCCTGATGGTACTGGGATATATCCTTACGAAGAAACGGATATTCGGCATCGGCGGCGACGCTCTCGGAAACATCATCATCATCGGCGGATTCGCATCCATACTGTTCGGGGCGTTCCTGTTCGGGGATATGTTCGGCATACCGTTCCATCCGAACCCACTGGAAACTGACCCGACCATACAGAACATCAATTGGCTGCATATAACTGGCTTTGATTACCCTTTGAGTGGCGGCGTCCACAAGCTGGATCCGACCAATGTCATGATGCTGATAATCCTGTCCGTTGTGGCCGGATTCATGCACATGACCCTCGCCCTGTTGTTCGGGCTGTCCAATTCCATATCCCAGAAGGATAGGAAATACGCTGTTTCCAGGATGGGGTGGCTTCTGCTTCTTTTTGCCGTATTCGTGCTGGCCATGAACCAGGCTCAGGGTACCGAATTCGGCCAATGGTTCACCACAAATTTCATGTTCAGCATCCAGGAACCCGCCATGTTGCTCAAGGGCATACCCATCCCCTATGCCACAATATTGAGTGGCGCAGTGGGAATGGTCCTGGTGGTTCTGATGGAGGGACCATTTGCCGTGATAGAATCAATGGGGATGGTCACGAACCTGATATCCTACTCCAGACTCGCAGCGGTGGGTGTGGCCAAAGCAGGGCTTGCGCTGAGCTTGAATATCATATTCATAACCATGATCATGCCCATTGGCCCGGTCTTCGTTGTCCTGGGAATACTGGGCCTTGCGGTCTCGCAGTTCTTCATCGTCATACTGCTGGGCGCGCTGTCCGCAGGCATCCAGGCGCTCAGGCTTCATTACGTGGAATTCTTCATGAAGTTCTACAGGGGGGATGGGAAGGTCTTCAAGCCCTTCGGCCCGGTCAACAGATACTGCCAATGCGCGGAGGCGGCAACATGACGGGCACTCACTGTCACGGCATCAAACAGAAGAATAGAGGAGGTATGAAAAATGGACATAGGTGATGGAATACTGGCGGTCGGAGCGGGACTGGCCATAGGACTTGCGGCACTGGGGGCCGGGCTGGCCCAAATGGCGATTGGCGCGGCAGCGATGGGCGCCATTGCCGAGGATGAAAAAACATTCGGGAAGGGACTGCTGTTGATGGTTCTCCCCGAGACAATGGTGCTGTTCGGGTTCCTGATAGCATTCCTGCTGTATCTGCAGATAGGCAAGTGAGACAGAGAATGACACTAGACAGCATAATTCAGATGGCCCTGAAGCAGGGGCAGGACGAGATAAGGAGGATGCAGAAGGCAACCGGAAAAGAGGTGCTAATCATACTGGATGCTTCCGCCAAGGAGGTTGAGTCGATGATGGCCCGGGCAAAGGCCGCTGCAGTTTCTGAAGCGGAGCAGCAGGGCATCGTCCAGATATCGGCCGCAAACATGGAATCCAGGAAACTGGTTCTCAGAAGCAAGGCAGAGACCCTGGAAAAGGTCAGGGAAGGGGCCATCAACCGAATGAAAACGCTTCCCATTATTGAGAGGGAGCGCATACTAAAAAGATTGCTGGCAAGAGCAAGAAAGCACATACCGGATGGCACAGTTCAAGTCAGGGAGGAGGATGCGGACATCCTCAAGGCCAATCTCGGCTCGTACCGCATGGGCCCGCCGGCCCGCATATCCGGCGGCATAATAATTGACAGCCTGGACAGAAAGCGAAGGCTGGACCTGAGCTTCGAGACTCTTTTCGAGGATATCTGGGAAGGCAATTTCAGGGATATATCTCACACTCTCTTCAAGGAAGGTGATAAGTGATGCACAAGACCTCGCTGTCCGATTACGCTTATTCATGTGCCCGTGTCAGGGCCAGGAAGTCGAAGATGATAGAGAATGCGGATTATCTCAGGCTCGCTTCCATGGACCTCACATCCATAGCCAGGTACATGGGTGAAAGCCATTACAGAAAGGAGGTGTCCGAACTTGCCGGAAGGCTGAAGGACGTTGACCTCATAGAAGCCGCAACATATCTCAATCTGGCATCCACCTATGCCGAGGTGATGGGTTTCTTCAGGGGAGAGGACCGGACCCTGCTTGGGTATTATTTGAACGAGCTGGACCTCCTGAACCTCAAGACCATAATCAGAGGCAAGTTCAGGAACGTGGATAACGATGAGATAATGGCTGACCTGATACCCGGGGGGGATTTCACCGGCAAGTACATGGAGATCTGGAAAGGCGCGTCCGACGTTCTGGAGTTGGTGAGCGCGCTGGAGGGAACGAGGTTCTTCAAGGATCTTGACACGGCACTGAAAAAGATACCGGATATGAAGACCACCGCAAGGATGGAGGATGTCCTCGACAAGGCACATTACGCCCATGTCCTGGCTTCTCTCACCGGCCGCAGCACCAGCACAAAGCTCTTCCGGGATTTCGTGAGGAGGGAGATTGACATGCGGAATGTCATCACTTTGCTGCGGGTGAAGTTCGCATACGATTGCGAGAACGTGGAGGTGACCGCCGATGACATGTACATACCCGGTGGAAAGGAGCTGGATATGGAAACGCTCGCATCACTGCACAAGATATCCAACCAGAGGCAGCTTCTCACCGCCCTGGAAAAGTGCTCGTTCCATGAGGTGATTACTGCCGGGGCAACCAGCGCACTGGAGAATCACAGCCCACGGGAAATAATCAGAGAATTCGAGACGCACCACAGGAAGGGCACTGGCTCCTTCGCAATCAGGAACCCGCTTTCCATCCTGCCGATAATCCATTACCTGATGCTCAAGAAGAACGAGGTCTTCAACCTGAGGCTCATTGCCAGGGGAAAGGAGATGAGGCTGAGTCCAGACAAGATCCGGGAGCTGATAATTATATGACGCTGGCTGTCGTGGGTTCCGAGATGTTCTCCCTGGGCTTCGACCTCATAGGCGTCCAGGATATCTTTGATGCGGACGAGAATAACGCCGCCGGGATAATGGAAGAGCTCCTGTTCTCAAAGGATTTCAAATTGGTTATCGTCGAGGAAAAGATTATGGATGCCCTGCCCAGGTATCTGTGGCACAGGGCGGTGAACAGCACACAACCACTGTTCATGGTGGTCGGGCTGGGCGGCGAAAAGGTGCTGGCTGAAAAGATGAAACGTGCAGTTGGGGTGGACATCACGGGCGCCAAGGGGGGGGGATGACAGCATGATAGCCAGCAAAGGCGAGGTGATGAGGGTGTCCGGACCGGTTGTGACCGCCGGAGGCATATCCCCGAGGATGTACGATGTGGTGTTCATAGGCATGGAAAGGCTCATGGGGGAAGTCATCCGCATCAGCGGCAACAAGAGCGTCATCCAGGTGTATGAGGATACCACGGGCCTCAGGGTGGGGGAGCCGGTGGAGGACACGGGCAGGCCACTCAGCGTGGAGCTGGGGCCGGGTTTGATATCCAGCATCTACGATGGCATTCAGAGGCCGCTCCCCGCGCTAATGGACATGCAGGGAAGCAACCTTCATCGGGGCGCATTCACAGAGGCTCTCGACAGGAAGCGCAAATGGAAATTCGTGCCTTGCCTTGGAAGAGGCGATTTGGCGTCTCCCGGCCAGCGGGTCGGCGCCGTTGCCGAGAACAAGCATTTTGAGCATGCCATTTGCATGCCGCCGCACATGCATCCAGCCAGGATAACGGACATATCGGAGGGCGATTTCGGCGTCGACGAGATTGTCTGCGCACTGGACAGCGGTGAGAACCTGAAGTTGATGCAGACATGGCCCATAAGGAGGCCGAGGCCGTACAGCGACAAGCTCATGCCGAATGTCCCTTTCATAACCGGCCAGAGGGTGCTGGACATGTTCTTCCCCATAGCCAAGGGTGGCACTGCCGCCATACCAGGCGGCTTCGGCACTGGGAAGACTGTCATACAGCATCAGCTGGCCAAATGCTCGGATTCCGATATTGTCGTTTATGTGGGCTGCGGGGAGCGCGGCAATGAGATGGCGGAGGTTCTCACCGCATTTCCCAAACTCACGGACATGCATACGGGGGAGCCGCTCAGCCAGCGCACCGTGCTCATCGCCAACACATCGAACATGCCTGTTGCGGCCAGGGAGGCGTCCATATACACGGGCATCACCATCGCGGAATATTTCCGGGACATGGGGCTCGGGGTCTCGCTGATGGCAGATTCGACATCCAGATGGGCAGAGGCCATGAGAGAGATATCATCCAGGATGGAGGAGATGCCCGGCGAGGAGGGATATCCCGCGTACCTTTCATCCGAGCTTTCGGAATTCTATGAGCGGGCAGGGAGGGTGACCACGCTTGAGAATCGGGAGGGGACAATCACTGTGATAGGCGCGGTATCGCCCCAGGGAGGGGACTTCTCCGAGCCGGTCACGCAGAGCACGCTGCGCATTGCCAAGGTCTTCTGGGCCCTGGACACGAAACTCAGGGAGAAGAGGCATTATCCAGCTGTCAACTGGCTCAACAGCTATTCCCTCTATTCTGACGTTCTGGCGGATTGGTTCGGGAAGAACGTGGCCAAGGACTGGCATGGCATCTCCGGCTGGGCCATGAACATACTGCACAGAGAGGAGGAGCTCCAGCAGATAGTCCAGCTGGTCGGCTCGGATGCATTACCGGATGCCGAGAGGCTGATACTGGAAACCGCCAGGATGATAAGGGAATACTTCCTGCAGCAGGATTCGTTCCACAAGGTGGACAGCTACTGCCCCGTGGAAAACCAGCACAAACTTCTCTCATGCATCAAGAACTTTCATGATAAAACTTCCATAGCCATCGAAGCGGGGATATCTTTCAACCAGATAAGGGAGATGAAATCCGGCAAGGAGCTTTCCAAAGCCAAATACATGGATGACCTGGACGGATATCTGAAAGGCGTCATGAAAGACCTGCAGAGGGAATGCAGAATATGGGAGGCGGACGCATGAAGATGGAATACAGGACCATAACCGACATATCCGGCCCGCTTGTGTTCATGGAGGCCACCGAGCATGTCGGTTACGGCGAGGTCGTTTTCATAAGGCTCTCCGACGGGACCCTGAAGCACGGGCAGGTGCTGGACTGTTCCAAAGACATGGTCCTGATACAGGTCTTCGAGGGAACCGCCGGGATAGACCACGAGGCTACAGTCAAGTTCCTGGGGAGGAGCTTCAGGCTGAACGTCAGCAGGGACATGATAGGCAGGATACTCAACGGGGCGGGAGAACCCATGGACGGGGGGCCTTCGATACCGCCAGACATGAAGATGGATGTCATGGGCAGCCCCATAAACCCCTATGCCAGGTCCAGGCCGAAGCGTTTCATTGAGACAGGAATATCCACCATAGACGGCATGAACACACTGGTCCGCGGGCAGAAACTGCCCATATTCTCGGGGAACGGGCTTCCCCACAACAAGGTGGCGCTTCAGCTTGCTAGGCATGCAAAGGTCTATGGTGAGATACAGGAATTCGCAGTTGTCTTTGCAGCCATGGGAATAACCAATGAAGAAGCGCATATCTTCATCAATGATTTCGAGAAGACCGGTGCCCTGAACCGTGCCGTGGTGTTCCTGAACCTTGCCAATGACCCGGCGATAGAGAGGCTCATCACCCCGAAGATAGCACTCACGACCGCGGAATTCCTGGCATTCGACCTGGACATGCATGTCCTGGTCATCCTGACGGACATGACGAACTACTGCGATGCCCTCAGGCAGATAGGGGCCGCAAGGGAGGAGGTCCCGGGCAGGCGCGGCTATCCTGGGTACATGTACACGGACCTGGCCATGATGTACGAACGGGCCGGAAGGATACGGGGCAAGAAGGGGTCCATAACCCTCATTCCGATACTTTCCATGCCCGATGATGACATCACCCACCCGATTCCGGACCTGACGGCTTACATCACGGAAGGCCAGATAATCATCTCAAGAGGGCTTCACAGAAAGGGCATATACCCGCCCATAGACATATCGCCTTCCTTATCCAGGCTCATGAATGCTGGCATCGGCGAGGGCATGACAAGGGAGGATCATTCACAGTTATCGTCCCAGTGTTATGCGGCCTATGCCGAGGGCAAGGAACTGGCGAATCTTGTCTCCATAGTCGGAAGGAGCGCGCTTTCCGACAGGGACCTGGCATTGCTGAACTTCGCGGAGGAGTTCGAGGAGAAGATGGTGAGGCAGGGGGAGAATGAGGCGCGCACCATCACCCAGACATTGGACCTGGCGTGGGATATGCTGGCCAAGCTCCCCGTGGACATGCTCACAAAAATCGACCCGGAAACTGTCAAAAAATACCACCCCAGCAACAGGAAAGGTGAGCCGGCATGAGAGAATACAAACCTACCCGCTCCGAACTCCTTCTGGTGAAGAAGAACATGAAAATAGCCAGGAACGGGCACCAGCTCCTCAAGCGCAGGCAGGACGGACTCATATCCAAGTTCTTTGTCATGCTGAAGGAAGCGAAGGAAGCGAGGGAGGAACTCTGCGAGAAATTGAAAGTGGCGGAGGAGCGCATGGCGATTGCTGTGGCCATGGAGGGCATTTCCACCATAAGGTCTGCGGCATTCACAAGGCATGAGAGCCCCGAAATTGCGATTGCGGAGAAAAATGTGATGGGCGTCATCGTGCCAGTCATTTTGGCGGATAATATCAGAAAGAGAATAGACCAGAGGGGATACGGCATAATCGGCACATCCCACCGGATAGGGGATGCCGCAAAAGCCTACGAAGATGTGCTGGTCGCCATCATCAATGTCTCGGAAAAGGAGGCCGCGATAAAGAAACTGCTCGATGACATCGAAGGCACCAGAAGACGGGTCAATGCCCTCGAGTTCAAGATAATCCCCGAACTGGAGAACACCGAGAAGGTCATCACCATGCGGCTGGAGGAATTGGAGCGGGAGAATATCTTCAGGTTGAAGCGGTTCAAGAAATCTTCGGGGGCATTGGCATGAGAGTGTTTCCGAATCCCGGGCCGCAGAACACGGATGAATGCCTGGAACTGGCCGCGATGAGGACGCGGGAACTGGGGGTCGGCGAGGTTGTTGTGGCAACAAACTCGGGCGGGACGGCTCTGAAGGCATTGCAGCATTTCCCAGGAGCCAGAATTATCGCGGTGAACCACCACGCGGGTTTCAAAGAGCCGTTCAAGGTTGAGATGCCTGACGACGCCAGAAGGAAGCTGGAAGCGGCAGGCGCCGTGGTGATTGTTGCTGCCCATGCCCTCAGCGGCATAGAACGGTCGTTCCGGGCAAAGTACCAGGGGCTATACCCCATGGAGTTGGTCGCCGACACGCTGAGAATGTTCGGGCAGGGCACCAAGGTCTGCGTGGAGATAGCGCTGATGGCTGCGGATGCCGGCGAACTGTCGGGAAAACCCGTCATGTGCATCGGCGGCTCTGGCACGGGTGCGGACACTGCGATAGTGCTGACGCCTGTGCATCAGAGGAATTTCCTGGATATGAGAATTCATGAGATAGTGTGCAAGCCGAATTAAGTCCAGATTATCTCGTATTCGCATCTGTCGTCGCCCTTCAGCTGGCATTTTGTCTTGGTGACGCGGCCATTTGTGCGGGTGATCTCCAACAGGGCTTCCAGTGCGCCTATCCAGCCCTCGCAGTTCTCCGGTATCTCGGAAACATCCTTCATGGCGGCTACCGCGCGATTTCCGGATATAACGATGCCCACATCGCCGAAGCGGTAGGTTTCCATGTAGGCATCCTTGGCCTTGCCCAGCATGGTCTCGATGCTGGTGAATCTGACGATATAGGACAGCAACCCCAGGTTCTTGACCGTGTGCTTCCCGGCCTTTCTGACGTATTCCATTCCGTGATTCTTGGATATCCATTTGATGATCTCGAGGAGCATGGCATTGGGAAAGTAGGCTCCGTCCTTGAGATGGATGCCGTCCAGCTTCACATCCTTTCTGCAACTCTCCAGGCCCTCCTTCCCCCAGGTCTTCTCCACGAACTTGAGATAACCGTTGATGACGCTTCCTCTGACCTTCCTCTCTGTCATTGGTTCCCAATCAAGTTAATTGGATATAAATATTTCCTCCATGAAAATTATTGACATAATCGCAATTTTCATATGCCGTGTCTATCCGCATGAATGGAACTTGGCCCCGGTTGAAGCACGATTACCAGGTTATCTCATACTCGCAGTGGGGGTCGCCCTTGAGCTGACATTTGGTCTTCAGGACCCGGCCATCGGTGCGGGTGAGTTCCAGCAGGCCCTCGAGCGCCCCGATCCAGCCCTGGCAGTTCTCGGGTATGTCGGAAACATCTTTCATGATGGCTATCGCCCGTTTTCCGGTTATCTGAATATCGACATGGCCGAAAGCATAGGCCTCATGATAGGAGTCCTTGGCCTTGCCCAGCATGGTCTCGATGCTTGCAAACCTCACAAGGTATGAGAGCAAACCGAGGTTCTTCACTGTGTGCTTGCCGGCCTTCTTGACGCTTTCCATGCCGTAATTCCTGGATATCCATCTGATGACTTCCAGTTCCATGCTGTAAGGGTAAAGAGTGCCGTCCTTGGGTTTTATCTCGGTTAGCTTCGCTTCAGCCATGCATCTCTCAAATCCCACCTTTCCCCATGTCTTCTCGACATATTTGAGGTAACCGTTTATGACGCTTCCTCTTACCATCCTCTCTGTCATTGAGTCCTTATCGTGCCGATTAAATATAAACGTTTCTCTGCTGCAGAATGATTGACATAATCGTAATTATATGCAATATCGAATCAATTTGGCCATGCGAAATGGTTTTATCGCCCCGCCCGATGTAGCCGCGGTGAAACTCATGTTGAAACTAGGTATAATCGGCGGTTCGGGGATTGCGGACGCGGGATTCTTTGAAGAGGATCACAGGAAGGAACTGGACACGCCATTCGGGAAGCCATCTGCACCGTACATAATAGGCAAGTCAGGAAATTTGGAGGTCGTATTCCTGCCCAGGCATGGCATCGGGCACAGCATACCGCCCCACAAGATTAATTACAGGGCCAATATATGGGGAATGAAGGAGATGGGAGTCACACACATGATATGCCCTTCCGCGGTGGGATCCCTGAGGGCGGATTACAAGCCAGGGGAGATTGCCATATCAGACCAGTACGTGGATTTCACCAAGAGGCGGGAGCTCACATTCTTCGATGGCCCGGAAGTGAAACACACTTCAATGGCCTATCCTTTCTGCGAGGGGCTGACAAAGATGCTGGCCGAGATATGCAAGGACAAGTCCATACACCACCACAAGAGGGGCACATATATCTGCATCGAGGGGCCCAGATTTTCCACGAAAGCGGAGAGCCGCATGTTCAGAAACTATGCCGACATCATTGGGATGACCCTTGTCCCCGAAGTTCAGCTGGCCAGGGAGTTAGGCATCTGCTATGCAAACCTTGCAATGGTGACGGATTACGATGTCTGGGCAGAGAAGCCCGTGAACATGGAGGAGGTCATCAGCACCATGCGGGCAAATGCCGACAAGATAACCGACATAATTGAGGAAGCCACCACAAGGCTGCCCGATGCGAAGGGATGCAGGTGCCGGGAGTAGGCTTCTTCATTCGCTTGAACATGTTCCACCGGCATCGAACGTTCAACCGGCAGGATGCTTGAGCGCACCCAATTCTGATTCATGCAATATGGCTTGGGCATCTCAATGCCCATAAGATTGGCCACACTTTTACGGTAAATTTAGAAAATATATTTTAGCTGAGGTCATGGCATAGAGCATCCATGCGCGCGCTTTCTACCATTGTTAAGTATAATATATCCCTATTTCTATTTCAATGCGACCATGACAGACGAGGGAACCCATTGGGAAGATTTCATCAACAATCTTGAACAGGTGAAGAAACGGGAGCAGGAACTTTTAGCGCGGGAAGCCGCACTTGGAACCGAGATCCAGTCATTGGAATCCAGGGCTGCGGACATAGATGCCAGGTCAAGTGAAATTGAGGAAAAGCAGCGGGAGCTGAAAGACAGGGAATCCCGCATTGCCGAATCCGACAATGCTCTTGCTGCCAGGGAACAGGAGCTTTCCCTGAGATCGAATGAGTTGGAGGAGAAAGCGTCATCCCTTGCCGATGGAGAGGCAGCAGTGGCTGAGAGGGAAGGCGGCCTTGCGGCCAGGGAAGGCCTAATCACAGAAAGGGAGAGCGCTATCGCCGATAGGGAACGGGTTGCGCAGGAAAAATTATCGGAGGCCGAGTCCAGAAGCTCCGAGCTTGCATCCCTGGAGAATTCATTTTCACAGATAGAGTCGGAACTCGCGGGCAGGGAGTCCGAGATGAAGGAGAAAGAGGAAAAAATAAGCAGGGAGGCAGCGGCAATCGGGGAGAAAGAGGAAAGCCTGGTCGCCAGAGAGAGTGCTGTTTCTGAGAAGGAGAACGAGCTCTCGGCAAGGGAGGAGGAGCTGTCCGCAAAGATCACGGCCTTGGACGAACGGGAGAGTGGCATTTCAGCAAAGGAAGATGAACTTGCAAAGGACAGGGAAGGGTTGGATGCCAGGGAAAGCTCTCTTGCCATGATGGAATCCGAAATAAAGGAAAAGGGCGATGAATTGGCCAAGGACCGGGAGAGCCTGGAAACCCTGAATGCCGACATCCAGTCAAAGAAGGACGCGCTGGCCGAAGCAGAAGCCTCGCTGAGGCAGGTCGAGCAGGGAATGGCCGAGCGCGAGGCTGCGATCGCGGAGAGAGAATCGGAGGTGCAGAACAGGGGTGAGGCACTCTCTGAGGCTGAAAACTCCTTGCGAGAATTGGAATCGGGTATGGCAGAGAGAGAGGCGACTGTGGCAGAGAAAGAGAGTGCCATTGCAGCCAGGGAAGCGAAGATTGCCGAGGACTCGGAATCATTGGAGAGAAGGATGGCGGAACTCGCTGCCGCCGAATCCGCAATGCAGGGGCTCGCGGAGAGAGAGGCTGCTTTATCCGAGAAAGAAATCGATGTTCAAAACAGGGAGCAGGCACTGGCCGAGGCCGAGAACTCCCTGCGACAATTGGAATCACAGCTGTCCGAAAAAGAGGCGGGAATAGCCGATAAAGAGGGCGCCATTGCGGCCAGGGAAGCGAAGATTGCCGAGGACTCGGAATCATTGGAGAGAAGGATGGCGGAACTCGCTGCCGCCGAATCAGTTGCGCAGGGCCTTGCCGAGCGCGAGAGGATTGTTGCAGAGAAAGAGGAAGACCTGGACGCCATGGAATCCTCCCTGCTGGAGAAGGACGCTTCCCTCAAGACCAAGGAGGAGGAGCTGAATGCACTCCAGGTCGAGTTTGCCTCGGCAGAAGATGACATGAAAGAGGTTCGCTCGTCACTCACGGCCAAAGCTGCCGAACTGGACAGCAGGGAGGCGAACCTGCGCTCCCGGGAGGAGGGCCTGGACAAGGGCCTTGCCGACAGGGAGGAATTGCTGGCAACCAGGGAGAGAGAGGCCGGTGAACGGGAATCGGAATCGAACAAGCTCCGCGAGCAGCTTGAGGAACGGGAGGCGGCGCTGAAGGCGAAGGAGCAGAATATCGAAGACAGTTCAAGGAACGCGCAGGAAGGGGCCAATGAACTCCAAGCGACCCTGGCTGCCAAGCTTGCAGAGGCTGAGAAAAATGAAAGTGATTACAATTCAAAGTTGCAGGATCTGAACAGCAGGGAATCCGCACTTGCTGAAAAGGAAAAGATGCTTGCCGGCAGTGAGGCCAGCATTTCCGAGCGGGAGAGGCAGCTGCAGGACAGGGAGGCACAGCTGAACGCTAAAGAGCAGGAACTTGGCACCGATAGGGAGAAACTGGCCGCTGGCATGGCCGGAATTGCCGGAGCTGAGGCCCTGCAGAGGGAGCTTGACGAGAAGAAATCTGAGATTGAGAGGCTGGCGAAAGAACTGGAGGCGGCACATGCCGAAAGAGCGGAAAAGGATGGCGCCGCACAGACCGAACTGGATGGCCGGGAATCCGCACTTGCTGAAAAGGAAAAGATGCTTGCCGGCAGTGAGGCCAGCATTTCCGAGCGGGAGAGGCAGCTGCAGGACAGAGAGACTCAACTGAACGCTAAAGAGCAGGAACTTGGCACCGACAGGGAGAAACTGGCCGCTGGCATGGCCGGAATTGCCGGAGCTGAGGCCCTGCAGAGGCAGCTTGACGAGAAGAAATCTGAGATTGAGAGGCTGGCGAAAGAACTGGAGGCGGCACGAGCCGATAGGGCGGAGAAGGATGGAGTGGCTCAGGCTGACCTGGCCGAGCGCGGCAGGGCATTGGCCGCCAAAGAGGCAGAGATAGAGGGAATCAAGCAGAAACTGGAAGTTCAGAGGCAGACCATAGAGAAGGTAAGGAGCAACCTGGCCGAGAAGACCAGCGCGCTGGAGGCCCGGGAGAAAGAACTGGCCGCCAGGGAAGCGGCATTGAAGGATGCGATTCAGCAACCACCAGCCCCACCGGCACCACCGCCAGAACAGCCAGCTGCAGAGGCCCCCGCTGCCGCCCCGGAAATCGAAATTGTCCCCGCTGCCGAACCCATACCGGAGGAACCAATCCCCGAAGGGCAGATCCGGTGCCACAACTGCAAAACATTGCTGGACGATGATGCGGTGATGTGCTACAACTGCGGGGAGAGGGTCCCGCAGGAAGCAAAACCCGATGCCAAGCCAAAAGAGAAGACCGCTGCCGGGGAAATATCATGCCCTGGTTGCCAGACCATGCTGCCCTCCGACATCGCGATATGCTTTGTGTGCGGCCAAGCCCTGGGAGATGATATGGGGGCTGCCGTGCCGAAACCAATTGGGGCAACGCCGAGCAACGAGATTGCATGCCCGGGGTGCGGAACCATGCTGCCGTCGGATGCGGCATTGTGCTTCAACTGTGGGCAGGCCATGGAACAGAAGCCTGAACAGAAGGCACAGGGCGGCGACATTCCATGCCCGAGCTGCGGCACCATGCTCTCGCCCGATGCGACCATGTGCTTCAACTGCGGGGAGACCCTGGCCCAGGCAACCGCGAAACCGGCGCCGGCCGAACCGCCCAAGGTCATGAAGAAGAAGCGAATCATTTGAGAGTTTTCTTGGGATTTCCCTGAAAACCATTATATAATCAGGGTCGAATTTCGTATCCGTTAACATGACTGAGCATATCATTCGGACCAGGAACCTGAAAAAATCATTCAAGAACGTCCAGGCCGTAAAGGGCATAGACCTCAATGTCGAGAGGGGAGACATCTACGGGTTCCTGGGGCCGAACGGTGCCGGGAAGACCACCTCCATCAAGATGATGCTCGGCCTGGTTCAGCCCGATTCCGGCGATGTGATAATCAACGGCCGGAACGCCAGGGAGGCGGGTGTGCTGGCACGCCAGGGCATCGGCTATCTTCCGGAAAGAGCGCAGTTCTACCAGAACCTCACAGCTCACCAGACCATGGAATTCTTTGCGGAGTTGAAGGGGGTCGGGAAGGAGGAGTGCGACGAGCTTCTGGCCAAGGTCGGCATGAGCCAGTGGAGGGACGAGAAACTGGGAACGTTCTCCAAGGGCATGGTCCAGCTTGTAGGGGTTGCACAGGCATTGCTCGGCCAGCCCACCATACTGATACTGGATGAGCCCACATCCGGCCTGGACCCGCGGTGGGCTAGGGCCCTCAAGGACATCATGCTGGAGATGAACGGTCGCGGGGCGACGATCTTCTTCTCCTCCCATCTTCTCTCGGAAGTGCAGGAGCTCTGCAAGCGGGTGGCCATCCTCGACAAGGGACGGCTGGTGATAGAGGACACGGTTTCCGGGGTTAGCCAGGGGCTTGCAGGCAAGCCCAAGCTCATCATCCGGGTAGCAGGGAACGCGGAGCCGGCCGCAAAGGCTCTGGCCGATGCGGGGTTCATGGAATTCCAGGTCCATGGCCAGGTCATATTCGTGTTCGTTGAGGCAAATCGCAAATCCCAGGTCATGAAGGTCCTGGCAGAGGCGAATGTCGAGGTCGAGGACTTCAGGACCGAGGAATCGTCCCTTGAGGATGCGTTCATGAAATACATAGGCGCTGACTCGACGCCGGGGGGTGACCGCAATGGCGCTTGAGGTCAACGTCAACAAGGTCAAGGCAATCGCCAAGAAGGAGTTCATGGACAATGTCAGGAACAAGTGGGTGCTGGCGCTGAGCGTCATCTTCCTGCTGCTGGTAATCCTGATGTCATATTTCGGCGGGGCGACCGGCGGCGGCAATGTCGAGTTTCAGGGCTTCAAAGCCACCGTCGCGAGCCTGTCGACGATTGCGTCCATGCTCCTCCCCATCATCGCCATAATGCTCGGTTACAGCACGATAATAGGGGAGCGCGAGAACGGCTCATTGGGCGTGGTGCTTGGCTGCCCGGTCTCCAGATTCGATGTGATACTGGGCAAGTTCCTCGGCCTGGGCGGGGTCCTTGCAGTCACCATATTCCTGGGCTTCGGGGTCTCTGGTGTCATCGTCGGGACCATGACGGGGTTCGCTGACGGGCTTGCTTACCTGCTATTCATGGTACTGACTGTTCTCTTCGCCACGTTCTTCCTGGGTTTTTCGATTTTCATGTCGGCCATAGCAAGCAAGCGCTCCACCGCGATTGCGGGCGGTCTGGCCATCTTCTTCAGCGGCATGATAGCCGGCACCGTGCTCATGGGCATATGGGTCGCAACCGGGGGTGACATGGGGGCCATGATGGAACAGGCTATGGCCGGGCAGATGCCGCAGCTTCCCGACTGGTACTGGGGCGGCATGTTCTTCAGTTTCATGGACATCTATCCGATGGGCGCGATGGAACTGTTCAACACAACCGATTTCATGGGATACACCATGGACTATCCGTGGTTCGTGAACGCCCCCATCGTATTCGCCTGGTTCCTGTTCCTGACCACCGCAACATTCCTGGCATCGGTGTTCGTGTTCGGGAAGAAGGACATCTGAGCAAAGTTCATTAACATCCGGCGGTTTGCCAGGAACTATGGAGATAGATTCCGCGGAATTGCAGGGCAAATCCTTTGTCTGCCTTGAGGGCTGCGCAATGTGCTGCCTCTGCCAGCCCGAGTTGAGCATGGATGAGGTCGCAAGATTCAGGAAGTATGGACTCACCGCCGGGCTCACTCGTGAACATATCCAAGGCCATATGACCGACGAACCGACAGCCATCAAATTGCAGGGCGGCACCGGCGCCTGCCACTTCCTCCGGGCAGACAGACGCTGCTCGATACATGATTTGCGGCCATCTTCCTGCAGGCAGTTCCCGGTGCACCTTCATTCACTGGCCAGGATACAGTTGAACGCCAACCTCTCCTGCCGCGGGATAACCGAGGGCGGAAACACCCTCATGAATTTTGGCGAGGGGCTGTTGGGAGATGCCGGCGAGAAGGTGATGAACGGCATTCTGAGAGAGACCATCGAATCTGTCAGCGCATTCGAGAATAATGCCAGGAATGCGGGTGTCCATCAATCTCCGGACAGGCTCGGGGAAGCTGCCGCCGCGTTGATGCCATTTCTCAGCAACCCGGAGGGATTCGGAAAGATACTGGCCTTCGCGGATTCGGAGCCGAAGCTGGGCGGAATGCCGGTTGAGGACATTGTTGGCATGGTGGAGGCCACGGATGCGCCTGATGACCTGGCGGAAATGGCCAATGCGGGAAACCTGGAGCAGCTTGACCTGGACAATCCAGCATGGTATCCGATATATGTGGATGAAAAATTCAGATGGAGGACATACCGGACGACAGGCGGCAGCATAGAGGTCATGGAAATAGAGCCGGACGGAACCAGCCACCTGGAGATGACCATCAAGGCACTGGAGTTGGCCATGCCGGATGATGGCGCCGGGAAGGTGTTCTCGAACTACGCCAGGCTGCTGAACTCACGGGACCATTTCCTCGGATACGCATACTGGCTGTGCGATGACCACGAATACAGGAACGACCTCATGACCGTCTATCTGGGCCTGATGGCCACAACGATGATGGACCTCTGGTGGAGGTCATGCCTGATAGGCAGGGTAATAGGCAAGGAAAAGCTGGACGCGGGGTTGGCCATGGAAGGCGTGCGGGCCTTCGACATGGACTGCCTGGACATGCCAACGCTGGGGACGTTTTTTTAGGATTTATTCTTCGGAGCGATCCTCTTCAGCCCGAACTCCTTCTCAAGTATGTCCATGAGTTCTTCAAAATTGGAGAATGTGTAATCGGGCTGGATGTCATATTTGTTGCGCTTCCACCACCATTTGAGCCAGGCGCTCATCATGCCCGCATTCTTGGCGCCCCGGACGTCGAAGCCCACTGAATCGCCCACGTGAAGCGTTTCTTCGGGTTTCGTGCCCATCTTTTCCATTGCCAGCCGCAATCCCGCGGGACTGGGCTTGAGCTCGCCTATCTCCTCACCGTTTATTATGGCCGCCCATTCGTACTTCATGAACCCCATTTTTTTCAGCTTGTCGTGGGGCGGGTAATCGGAGACTATGCATATGGGAATGCCGTTGGCCACCACCATGTCCAGCATCTCGAAGGAATTTTTCAGCGGCTTTATTCTGTCGAATGACGAGTTGAAGCCGTTGTACACCACCTTGTCCAGATGGTTCCTCGTCCACTCGGGGGGCTTCTTCCACCGCTTGGCCATGACCTGGACCTGGCGCTCCCTGAAATTTTCGATTCTCCCTTCGCTGCGCAATTTCTTCCTCTCGGCAGTCAGGTCGTAGATGAGCTTTGTATGCGGCCCGAACCGGTGTATCAGCTTGGTCACCATACGGGGATAGTTGTAGAACGTCGCATCGAAATCGAATGTTATCCCGGACAGTTTCTTCACCATGTTGTTCACACCTAGATGGCATTTCAATTAAGTAATGTTCCCCATGAATACTCGCAGTTCCCGTTCCAGCTCTCGCCGGTCTCCTTATGAATTTTTCCATTTTTATCTGTATACTCCAGTTCCACCACCTCGGATGGGAATTCATTGTAGAAGAACCTGTTCCGCCAGAGCTTCCATCTGGAAAATGCGTATGTGGTCTTGGCCTTGGTTATGACCTTCACCCGCAACGTCTCGCCTTCCAGCACCCCCGATGCCTCGAAGCCGGGAAGCCCGTTCTCCTGCCTGAACACCTTGTAGCGTACATGCTTGAACCTTTTTGTGGCCTGGCCCTTGGGAGTGTAGTTGAGGTTCTTGTTCATGAGCTTCATCCTATTGTCCCATTTCGGCTTGCATTTCGAATTGCGCCGAAACATCTGGCGCCCGATGAATGTGGTGAAATATGTCAGGTAAGAGCCGTCATCCTTGTGGAATACGCCCCACAGCCACGGGAACGCAGGCGTGTTCAGGCAGATATGCTGCATGTAGACGCTGCCCTTGATTTCCCTGGCATCATCTTTTGAGGCCAGCTTTCCAGTGAAAAAGGCATGGTATATCTTCTGCTGGTCAAACCCCATCTTTTTGGTCAGGAGGGTGCGCTTGTAGCCGACTATCGGGGGCGAGGGCGTCGCGAATTGGACATCCAGATTGAAAACATCCCTGTGGAATCGCAACTTGGTGGTTTTCCTGTCAGCGGCCAGGGCGAAATCATCGGAATTTACTTCCATGGAATCCTTGCCGGCAATCGTGCTGATGACCGCGTTCTTCGGTTTTATCTCCTGGAACGATTTGCCATCGTAATACCAGGCCGTGGCCAGGCCATTGTATGTGAATTTATCCGGGGTGCCTTTTATCTCCGCTTTCGGCCCCCAGTTGACGCCGTTGACGTTCACGTTCTTGTACGTTTTGGTGGTCCAGTAGGCGACAATTTGCTTTTTCACGCCGTTCTCCTCGAACAGGAACATCCACCACCACCAGACAAAACTGCCCTTCTTCGAGAACGTCCTAGCAGGCGGGAAATCCCTGATGAAGTCCGGGGATTCCGGCGGGGTGTATCTGTCAATGGGCTCGAACATGAAATCCATGGGTCCGGATATGGCCAGGTATAATAATAATTTCGCAGATTGAAAAAAGAATGCAGGGAGAGAGATTTGAACTCTCGAAGGACTAACCACAGGATCCTAAGTCCTGCCCCTTAGGCCAAGCTCGGGTATCCCTGCTTTTGCGTATGCTTACTTATGCTATCTGGCAAAAGCAGGTCAGACGAGTCTCCCTCGGCATATTCTGCGAGACTCGTCCAGACCAACGATTGCGATTGTATGCAATATGCAGTGTAGCAATCGTTAACATTTTATAAACTCTTGCAAAGGTGCTTTTCGTTCATCCTTCGCATTGGCAAAAGCAGGTCAGACGAGTCTCCCTCGGCATATTCTGCGAGACTCGTCCAGACCGACGATTGCGGTTGAAAGCATTATGCGATGTAGCAATCGTCAACATTTTATAAACTCTTGCAAGGATGCTTTTCGTTCATCCTTCGCGTTGCGTTCATAGGCCAGGTTGCCCGCATCCCCCACCTTCATCCACAAAAGATAGAAAGAATAGCTTTTTGTGCAAGAGCTGATAGATTGGGGGGCCACGGTGATGGATGGCTGGTGCCGTGACTCTGGGACCGGGCTGGATGTCGATTTAAACACCTCCCCGCCCTTGCAGGCGAGGCTTCCAAAGGATGAGCTAAATCGGTCAACAGGCCCGGCCCGCCCGGCCATGCCCACAAACCCCGCCCTCACAGGCGGGGCATGATGGGGGTGACCGGGTGCCGGAACCACGGGCCGGGGAGGACCAGGCATTCTGCCAGCATCGTATTTCCCTGGAGGCTTCTCTCTCATCCTTCGTGTTGCATTCTCATCGCCCAACGACCGCCCCGCAGCTCCCGCACTTCGCCTGCTCCCCCACCAGGAATATCCTGTCCGGCGGCGCCCCGCAGTTCGGGCATCCGCCCATGGGCACCACATGAGCCAGGCTCTCCAAGGTGAAGAACTCTTCCGTGGCTCGGTCTATGTGGCCTCTGACGAGGCCTTTCTCGAGGCACTGGGCTATCCTCATCTCGGCATCGAACTCATTCACGCCCAGCTTCTGGGCTACCTTGGATATCTTTATTCTCCGGTAAGCCCGCAGCAGCTCTGCCAGCTTCTCCAGGTCCCTGCCGGCCTTGCGCTTCCTCATGCCGATGGTCATGAGAATTATCCCGGGCACCAGGGCCAGCGTCGCCAAGGCAAGGAACAATTTCCAGATGCCGGTGTCCCAGGCGATTATCAGGAGGATGAAACCGATCAACAGGAAGAAGCAGCCGAAGAACAGCCCTGCTATGCCCAGGAAGAACGTTATCTGCCAGTCTCCGAGAATGTCCGCGGGTCCCTTTGCCATGAGACCGGGAAGGGCCTGCGGATTTATATCATGTTTGGTGACAGTTATCCTTAAATCAAACCTGCCTTTTCCTTGAACCTGGTGAAGCCAATGAAACTCACGATAATCGGGTGCGGGTCAATCGGGCGGACGCTGGCACGGTTCCTGGAAACCATGAACGAAGTGGAACTCGTGCATGTCTACGACACAAAGAAGGAAGCTGTCGATGCACTGATGCAGGATTGCCAGAAGGTACGGTATGCCAACAACCTGGAGGACGCCTTCGAGAAATCCGACCTTATAGTGGAGACAGCCTCCCAGTCAGCTGTGCATGAGTACATCCCGAAGGTCCTGGAGATGGGAAAGAACGTGCTGGTGATGAGCGTGGGCGCATTCGTCGAGGATGACTTCAAGGAGAAATGCCGCATCCTGGCCAAGCAGAAAGGCTGCAAGGTGTACATCCCGTCCGGGGCTGTCTGCGGCATAGAGGGCATATGCGCGGCCGCTGTCTCCGATATCGATGAAGTGATAATAATGTCATACAAGCCCCCTGAGGCGTTCAGGGACGTGAAATATCTCAAGAACAGGGGAATTGAAATTGACGGCATCAAGCGGCCGAAGGTCATCTTCAGCGGCCATGCCAAGGATGCGGTGAAGCATTTTCCGAAGAACGTCAACGTCGCTGCGACCCTGAGCCTTGCGGGCATCGGCCTGGAGCGCACCGTGGTGAAGATAGTCATTGACCCAAAAGCCACGCTGAACACGCACAGGATAATCGCAAAGGGGAAGTTCGGCGAGATAGAGTGCTGGACGAGGAACATGCCTTTTCCAGACAACCCGAGAACGAGCTATCTTGCGGCATTGTCCCTGATTTCCGCGGTCAAGAAGATATCCGGCAGCTTCTGGGTCGGTGTCTAGATGAAAATTACCGTCAGGGCAGTGGAGGAGCAGGACATCCCCGATGCCATCCGGGTGATGAAGGAGGCCTGGGAGTACGCCCACAACACACGGGGCGGAGACTACCCGGAAGAGGCGCATGAGTTCGACATGAGCCTGAACACCGTGGAAAGGTTCACAGCTGTTATGGAAGACGAGCATGGTTTCTTCTTCATCGCGCTGGTGGATGGAAAAATTGCGGGTTCCATACGCGGAGAGATGTTCGGCAAGAGCGGCTTCGCGATGATAAGGAACATCGCAATTCACCCTAATCATCTCAGGAAGGGGGCAGGCAAGGCGCTCATGGAACATGCGATGGATTACCTTAAGGCGGCCGGCTGCCACAAGGTGTCACTCAACACCCTCCAGGCCCTTATCCCGGCAATCAACCTCTACCTGAAGATGGGGTTCGTCCCTGAGGCATACCTGAGAAAGCAATGGTGGGGCATGGATTTCATCTACATGAGCAAGTGGTTGTAGGATTCTCAGAACGGGATTATGTTCAGTATTATGGCGTCCAGTATGAAGAATGCTGCGAGAGCCAGTAATATTATCATCATTGCCTTGTATCCCATGTTTTTCCTGAAGAGCGCGATATCATCCGCGGGGGGGATGTCGGTGCTGAAGATTGTTGCCTTGCCCCTATGGCCCTTGGCCCAGATAGTGAAGGATAGCTTCTTGCCGGATGGGGAATCACACGCAATTGTGGCTTTGGTCACATTGACCCTTTTCGTGATTATTTTACGGTACATAATGTCTCCTTTCCGTTCTGATATGAATTCATCCTCAGAAACCATGATGTTTGCGTCACTGAAATCCTTCTCGTCCAGTTTGAAACCTTTGATATCATGGAAAAGTTTGCTTGTCACATGTTTATAAGTGATGTTGATGCCGTCCAATTTCTTCAAACTCTTGTCCCCATTGCAAGTTTTGCATGTGAGTATTCCTTTGCCACTGCAGCTTTTGCACTGAACATGGCCATCTGCCTCGCAGGAGTCACAGTGAAATCTGCCTTTGCCCGAGCATGTTTTGCACACGACATGACCGTTCGCATCGCAGGCCGTGCATCCAAATTTGATGATGCCACTGCCTTGGCAATTAGGGCAACCTGTATTTCCACTTCCGCGACATACACTGCATATTACCTTCCCTTTGCCGCTGCAACTACTACAAATCGAGGAGCTGCTATGGTCCGTATAAGAGACCGTCTTGTAACCGGTGGGGCCGGAATGCGTGTATTCCTGCTTTGACATCCCTCCACCCGAATAAGTGTGGCCAGTTCCGTTGCAGCTAGAGCACCTCATCTCGATATTGCCATGACAGTGGTAACATCTGTGTACCCCATTTCCTCCGCAACTCTTACATGGGGAGTCCTTTGTTCCGTTGCATATTCCGCATAAATTCCAACCATTGCCCGCACAGTCTTCGCAAAGATATGATTTATTGCCGGAACAAGTCTTACAAAGGACCCGGCCCTTCCCGCCGCATGATCCGCATCTCAGAATTCCCTTCGAATCGCAGTCATGGCAACCCACAAGGGACAGGCCAGTTGGATAGAATGTGCTGCTTTCTTTGAATTCGGATGGGGGCTCTGAGACAACATTCTTCTCGACATATAAAACTGGGTCTGGGCTGCTTGACGGAATGCACTTGGTTTCCCTTGACTTGGATTCCTTAAGGTCATGAATCTCTTCCATCTTCCCAAACAATTGCTCAGAGCCCTGCAATACACAAGAGTTCAAAAAATGCTTTGGAATCCATTTTCGAACTGCCTTTTTTGTCCGCAACTCCCGTTTCCAGTTATCGAAAAGCTCCTGCCCGGACAGCGGTTCCGTGGATGATTTTTCAATCTGAATTATGTTCCATATCTTTGATTTCCTCTCAATCTCATAATCTCTTTTGGCTTCTATCTCATTCTTGTCATGAGTCCTCTTCGCCACATAGGCATATATTAAGATTATGAAAGCAATGAAGAAGGATACTGAGCACACTATCGGAATGAACGGAGTGATGCGAAAGACATCCAGGAAATTCTTGTATCGGAGGGTTCCGGGATATGGCTCCGATAAAACAACCTGATTGTTCACAGACACCGTTACATATAAGTCATTTCCTTCCCATTCAAAAACAGTGTCGTTGTAGTAGGCATAGCCCTGGGAATCTGTGTATCTTTCCGTGTTATCTATCCCTGTTCCTTCCGCAAACCTCACGAGAGCTCCTTCCACAGGTTCTCCCGTGTCATTGAGAACTCGGATTCTTATGTCATAGTTTGTGTCGGTCAAGAATTCTACATCACTCGGGTTGACTTCGATGGAATATGCCGATGCGAAGGGAGAGAATATTAATAGGAAAAAGAACAATACAGACATCAGCACCAGCGTGCGCGAGAAACTCATCGGACATCAGCTCCGGACTATGGGACCGCTTCCCATTCATAATCGGTTTGTGATTTAAAAATGTTATCCTGATGCCGCATAATCGACAATTTCTGAATTGAAAGGGGCCGACATCACAGCTGGAACAACCGTGCCATCACTTTAGCGTCTGCGACCATGTTCTCGACCTTGCAGTACTCGTTTGGCTCGTGGGCCAGTTCATCATTTGTTTCCCACACGGCTGCATGAAGCCCCTGCTCCCGGAATATGGCCGCGCAGGTCCCTCCGCCGATGCCCATGGGTTTGGCTGTTATCCCGCGCATCTCCTTTATAGCCCTCTGGAGGTTCTTGACTATCGGGGAGTCAACAGGAGTGGCAGGCGGCGCCTGGCCCATCCTGACGTCCTCTAGGGATATCTTGGCACCGGTCTCTTTCTCGACCTCGCCAGCGATTTTTTTGATGACCTTCATCACCTCATTGAGGTTGACCTCGGGAAGGATGCGGCAATCCATGTAGAAGACATCCTCGCCGGGGATGGTGTTGACATTCGGGACGTTCGGCTCCTTCTTGGTGCACTCGAACGTGGAGAACGGGGGGTCGAACAATTTATTCTGGGAATCGAATTTCCCATAAAGAATGTCGCTGATCCTGGAGACGAACTTTGATGCCGCTCTGAACGCGTTTGTGCCTTTGTGGGGGCGGCTCGCATGGGCCTGCCTTCCCTTCGTGACCACTTTGAGCTGGAGGTGGGATTTTTCCACGACCTCTATCTTGCTGCCGTCCGGCGAGCCCGCGTCCGGGACCAGAAGCAGGTCTTTCTTGCCGAAAATGCCTTTTTTCACGAGATGCTGGATGCCGAATTTGCTGCCCACTTCCTCGTCCGCCAGAATCGCCAGTTTGATTGTCCTCTCCTGCTTCTCCCCGGAATCCAGCAAGGCCTTGGCGGCGAATACTGATGCGGTCAATGATTGGCCGTTGTCCTCCACCCCGCGGCCGATGAGCCTGCCCTTCTTCAGCACCGGGTCGTAGGGGTCGGTCCTCCAGAGCTTGCGATCGCCTTCCGGAACGATGTCCATGTGGGTGACTATCCAGAGGGGAGGCAGCTTCCTCTTCTTCCCGGGTATCGAGACAATGATGTTGGGCCGGTAGCCTGCTGAGACCCTGGAATCCTTGACCTCCAGCATTTCAACGTTCT
>JAWOHM010000147.1:0-5136 GCA_046485165.1 Thermoplasmata archaeon | reverse complement strand
GAGCGCCGTCAAAAACGAAGGTGAAGGCGGACGCCGCCGGCACCGCGGCCGCCCCACGGGGCGAGGCTCAGCTTCGCATCACCGTGTGCACGCTGGTGGCTACGGTAGTCGCGACGGATTCGCACACCTATCAGCATCAGCCTCGTGGCCGGTTGGAACCTGGTATCCTATCCCTATCACAGGATTATGTCCGTGTCGCAGGCCCTTGAAGGAATTCCCTGGGACAGGGCGGAATCGTTTGATGCGGCATCGCCATGCTACCTGAAGGATTTGGCCGGCGATGATATGCTGGTGCCCGGGCAGGGCTTGTGGGTCCATGTCACATCCGACGCGGTCTGGAATGCAACGAATGTGCCCTAGATAGCTTTAAATGCCATCGGCGTCATAGCATTCTTCGCTTCCGCTCGAAGACCGTGACGACATGCGTTTTTCGCGAGGATGAATCACGGAGCAAACGGAGGCACGCCCTTCAGCAGGGCGCAGGCTTTCCTATGGAAGGCAAACTGAATGCCTTATTTGGGTCCCTCCAGGACTGAGGTGTGACGCCTTTGCGTGACTGGAGAACAACCCAGGCATCCTACAAACCCTCGGCATGGGTCAGGGCGCTGAGAGAGCCAAGCTTGCAATGACGCTGTCCTGTTAATGCCGAGGGACAACCCCACCATTTGTGATGTCCCTCGGCGTCAAGAATTCGCTCCACGAATTCTTGATTGTTGCATCGCCCGAAGTATGAAAAATAGTCCATCTGTGAACGCGTCCCTCGACACTCGCCGGGCATCGTCTGGCTAATTGTCCTCGGACGGCACATCTTTCTCAATATCATCCGGCACTTCCTCGGCCGGCGCTGCCTCTTCCGGAGCCGCCCCGCCAGCCTCCCCTTTCCCCGCGGGCTTGGCCGGTTCGTCGTCCACTATCCCGGTCTGCTTCTTCAGCCTCTTCAACTTGACCCGGGTGCGCTTCAGCTCCCTGCGCAGGGACCGGTTGGCCATGTAAAGCATAGTCGATAGGGCGATCAAACAGATTATTGCGCCGTAAATGACCCATTCCCAGAGGGATTTGTTAGCCACTTCCGCCTCCGTGAAATATTGCCATGTTGTGGAATTCCCCATGGACAGGCCATCCTCGCTTTTTGCGGTTCCCGCAACTGTTACGGTGTAAGTCGTATTATACGCCAGTTGCTCGGAAGGCGTGAACCTGAAGCTCTTCCCGGTATTGCTCCAGGCGAAGGTGCCGTTGACCTCCCCGGTGGCATTTCTGAATCCGAACGCATTCTCGACCGAGGTCCTGTTCATCGCCGAGTTGAAAGTGACCATGACGAAGAACGCGTCTACAGGAATTGTGGCGTTGTTCGCCGGGAATATGGACACAATGGTCGGCGTCACGGGCGCATCCACGCCTTCCGTGTAGAATGAGAACGTGAATTTATCCCCCGGCCAACCATCCCCGTTCCCGTCCAGCCTCGTCCCCCCGAGGTCCATGGCCGTGCCCAGCACCGTCACCCTGTACTCCGTGCCTTCCAGCAGGAAAGTGTTCATCGTGATGGTCAGGTTCCTGCCCCCGCCCGAGAATGTTGTGGTTATCGGCGTATTTGGGGAAATGGACAAAGCGTTCGTGACCGTGGCCATGTTCATGGGTTTGCTGAAATTTATGTATATCGCGCTCAGGCTCGTTGGCACCCCCATTTCCATCGGCGACGGGTAATGGGACTCCACGATTGGCGGCTCCAGAGTGGTTGAGAATATGAACGAATAGTTGTCATCCGGGTCCGGGACGCCGTTGCCGTTGCCATCCAGGTTGACGCCGTACACCGAGGTCGCATTCAAGGATAATTTGACGGTGTACTCAGTGTCGAAATCCAATTTCTCGACGGGCTGGAAAGAGAACATGGTGTTATCCGAGAACCAGTCAACCGCGCCGTCGGCCACGGTCCAGACATCGGCCCCATTGGTGTATGAGAATGCCTCCTCGACAGACATCGTGTCCATCTCGCTGTCGAAAACGATGTTGATGTACGTGTTCACATTGACGCCGAACGACCCGTCCGGCGGGTATGTGCTCTCAACCTGCGGCGCGGGCGGCTCCCGCCAGGTAGTGAACGCCCAGACATAATCTCCTGTATTGAGGCCTTTCCCGCCCACATCCTTGGCCAATGTCCCGTTGAGCGTGACCACAAAGGTGGTGTTCACCTCCAGCGGTGCGGCAGGGGAGAAGGTGAACTCTGTCTGAGGCGTGTTCCAGTAAGCCGCGCCGGACGTGATGTTCCAGGTGAGGTTCCCGTCCGTGTATGAGAATGCCATTTGAACCGCGGTTTTGTTCATCCTCTCGGAGAAAACAATCTTTATAGGCTTGAACGGGTCCACATCAATCTGGCCGTGCGCGGGCAGGGTTGAGACCACAAAGGGCGCCTCGTCGGTGGTGGTGAAGCCCCATTGCAGGAAATCGTCCAACTCACCGCCGGTGCCGTTCAGGTTCTGGTCCAGCATGTTGCCGATGATGTCGGATGCCGAGGAGTTTACAGTCACCACGTAATGTGTCTCATACAGGAACGCCTCTGCCGGCGTGAAGGTGGAAATATTGGTTGTGGAATTATGAACCCATGTGCCGTTGGCGGATGTCCATTCGGTCGTGCCGTCAGTGTATGAGAATGCCGCCGCCACAGAGGCCCAGTCCATGGTCTCGTTCCAGGTTATGACGATGGGCACATCTACTGGCACGGCGGTGCCGTTGGGGGTGGAGGAGAGGGCGAAGGGCGGAACAAACTCATCATTGGCAAGCTCATAGTATGGATGCATGAGGGGGTAGCGATCGGTGTTCGACCCAGACGGAATCGGATAGGGAGAATCTCCTATCCCATCCCGGCCCCAGGCATCCTGGTCAGCCCCGCTGTAATAGTCAACACCTGAATAATCATCCCAGTAGTTGCCTCCGGAAGGGTAGCCGTCGTCCCATATGTTCATTCCGTTGTCGTAAGCACTGTCCCCATTGTTGTAAAATGAATTGTGGTAAACTTTGTTATTCGAAGCCCAGGAGATTGATATTCCGAAGGAGTTATCTAACAAGGTATTGTTCATCAATGTGTTGTTCTCGGCCATACCAAGAGATATGCCAGTATTGCTTGCCATGAACGTGTTGTTTTTTACCATATTATATCCCGATTCGAAAAGCGACATGCTGTTGTCGTTTCCATAAAAGGCACAATTTGAAATATTGTTATAATTCGAGAACATCAAGTACATTCCCCACACAGAATTGTTGTTCGCGGTGACATTGTTGATGTTGTTCGAATCGGAAAATCCTAAAATTACGGCCTCGCTACAATTATCCAGTGTGATATTCTCAACATCGACATTCGTGCAATTGGCCAGAATCACCTGCCCCGCGTTTGCGGGGACGGAGCCGCCGGTCTCGTTCTTCATGTAGATGACCGGCTTTCCATTCACTGTGTTGGATATGTCTATTGAGAAAGTGTTCCAGTTGCTCACCCACGCCCCGCTGAGCCTTATTCCGTTTCCATAAAGTGAGTTGTTCCTCAGGATATGTGACTCCGAATTCTGCAATTCCAGCCCGAACCAGCCATTCCCCCATATCGTGTTGTTTTCAATCAAATTTTCGACGCACATCAGTTGGAAGCCGTTGTAAGTATTGTTGGAAGCCGTGTTGTTGAAGTACCAGTTATTGGCAGAATTTCCCGATATGTCAAAACCGTGGTGAGTGTTGTCCGATGCGTTGTTGTGCAACACTTTATTATCGTCGCAATCCCTGAGCATTATTCCCTGGCCGTTTCCATAGGCAGTGTTATTTATGAGGGTGTTAGAATCGGAATATTTGAGATAAATTCCGCCCTGGCCGTTTGAGTAAATCGTGTTATTCTCCAAAATTGCATTATACACATATAACAGCGTGATGCCGGAATCCGAGTAGTATGACCATGTTCCAACGCCGCTAGCCCCATGGATTGAGCAATTTCTGATTGTGAAATAATCGGTTGTATTGCCGATGTAAATGCAATACCCGAAACCGGTCCCGTTAATCTCCAGGTTCTCGATAACCCAGGGGTTCCAGACCGTTCCGTTTCCGGTGGCATTGTTGGCCACGCCGGCGACAGTGAGAAAATCCGTGTTATTGTTTATCCGTATCGGCGCATGCGGTGTCAGCGCACTCGCCCGCGGCATCACTTCCCCGGACTCGGCCGGTCCCACCAGCATGACGCCGCCCAGCACCAGACTTGCGGCAAGAAACACGCTCAGCACAGATTTCATGTATCGGGCAACGCACACGCGATTTATAAATGTATTCCTCTTTCTAATGAGCAAAACGATTTAAACCGCGACATCATCCCGGTCAACAGTAAAGCGGAGGTAGCATAATGCCAGCTGTTGTCAACAAGGACGAATGCGTCGGATGCGGCCTGTGCGTGGACGTCTGCCCGAACCAGGCCATAAAGATGGTGGACGGCGTCGCTGTGGTGGATCCGGACACATGCATTGACTGCGGTGCGTGCGTCGGGGAGTGCCCGAACGGCGCCATAACGATGTGAGCAGCATCTTTCGGAGGATGAAATGGAAACCATATACATATTGGCCAAGGTGGATGCTAGCCATGCGGAGACCATGCTGGACAATATACTGAAAGTCGGCGGCGTGAAATTCGCGCACGCCGTCACCGGCTCCTACGATTTCATAATATCAATGGAAGGCGACAGCCTCGCCAAGTTGCTCTCCAAGTCCATGAAAGAAATCACTTGCCTCGATGGCATGAAATCCACCGAGACGCTGGTCGTAATCCATCTCGGCGATTGAACGAGCGACCAACAACCTTATTATCGATTATTAGCATCAGGGTATCGAGGATCCTATGATTGGGGCGATACTGGGAATTGTGGCAATAGTTCTATATCTTGCGGGGCATGGCTGTGGGTCACCATTGACTCGAAGCGCCGGGGCTATTCCACTGGCAAGGTAATCCTGATATTCTTCCTGATGCTGATGCCAGTTCTGAACATCATCGTACTTATAATCTACATCATAATCAGGCCAGCTGGCATAGCATGTCGAAGTGCTCTATGATGTGGATATCGTTTTCAAGCAGCAGGCTGAAGCGCTGGGCGTTCAACTGGAGCGCATCGAAATGCTCAAT
>JAWOHM010000145.1:0-9574 GCA_046485165.1 Thermoplasmata archaeon | reverse complement strand
TCTGACACGCCCATACTTCACGATATAAGGCTGACTTACTCAATTATCGCCTTGCCACCTGTCGCTTTGTACGGAGATACGGGGACCAACTTCGGCTGGAGCGTGGCAGGCGCAGGCAACATCAATGGTGACGGCACAAACAAGGGTGACGTGGTCATCGGCGCACCCGGTTACAGTACCAACACCGGAAGGGCGTATGCATGGTTGGATGGTGATTTTGAGAGTTCATCTTCAATAAAGAATGACACGCAGGCCGAATTCAATACGGGTTCCTTTGTTGACACTTATGCAACGGCTGCCGGGGATGTGAATCTCACAAGCGATATGACTTATTACATCGATGATGATTTCGAAAGCAACGATGTCGGTGTCAATCCGGCAGGATGGACCTGTCAGCTCGTGAGTTACACATCTGTTGTGAATACACCAACACATAGCGGAAACCGCAGCGTCAGGTTCACAGACAGCAGCACTACATATTCCGCGTTCATGTCTCAGTCTTTTACAGGCACAACCTTGGCTAGCATTGAGTTTTGGATTTACTACACAGTCACTACTAAGCAGTACAATGTTCTCATAATGGACAGCATCGATACCTATGTAGTCACACAATTGGCATGGCTGGGTTCCAATGTATATTATTTCTATGATGATGGCGCTGGGGTCGAATACTCGGTCATAGGTAGTTATACGTCAGGAAATTGGCAGCATATAAAGATGATATGTGACTCCGATACCGATAAAATCGACATATACATTGATGACATGGATACACCTGCAGTATCACAAGGCAATTTCTACGAACCCACAGACGATATTGGCTTTATCCAGTTTGCTACGATTTCGACCGAAAGAGACGGTACATTCTATATCGATGATGTTCAGGTATACTCAGGAACTGGCGCAACCCTTGGCTACTATGACTCTGTCATCGCCACCGCACCATATTATATCAAAGCGATAAAACCATACTGGAATCTCACAATTCCCAGCGGTACATCGGCCTGGATAAATGTTTCAAGGGATGGCGGCGCAACATGGAACCAAAGCGCTTTGACGAATGGCAATTGGTACACATTCCCCACCGAGGTAATCGGAAGCCAACTATGCTATAATGTCACTATGATATCGGAACAGGGGATTAAAACACCGATACTGCATGATATCTCTATTGAATACTTATATTGCACCCACCCATCGGTTACCCTCACCGGCCAATCCACCGGCGACCGCTTCGGCTTCTCCGTCCACGGCGCCGGCGATATCGATGGCGACGGCTATGATGACATAATAATCGGCGCGCCGTACAACGAGAATAACGGCACTGGCGCGGGCGCCGTCTATATCTTCAACGGCTCTGCTTCAATGGACGCCGAGATTTCCGCTTCCAACGCGGATTACATCAAGAACGGCACCGCGGGCTCCCATTTCGGCTGGTCAGTGGGGTATGCCGGCGACCTGGACGATGACGGCCATAACGACGTCATAGTCGGCGCACCAGACTGGGACAGTGCCACAGAAGCGGACATCGGCTGGGTGCAGGTGCTGTGCGTGATTCCCGAGTATTCTGCCGAATTGATTGCCATTCTCATCCCGTTCGGATTGTCTGTCATTATATTCAGGAAGAGGAGGAAGAGCAAGCATGGAGAAAGACAAGAAACATCTGCCTGAGGGATTTGCCAGGCGGTGGGCGGAGTACAAGCTGAAACGCTTCGATGCGGAGAAGTCCCGGGCGGATTAGCTGCGGCGGATGTTCCGGCATGCCCCAATTGTATCGAAAAATCGATTGTGCGAAAATATGAGAAAAACGTTCTACAGATGCAACGCTGGGGATGCGGAAAGGCTCAAGAACGCAATGCGAAGGATGAAAGAAAAGCAGCCATGCAAGATCTGCGTAATGTGTTTCGCCCCGCATTGATTGGCGGGGCGAGTACCCATCACCCCGCCCTAACAGGCGGGGCTTGCCAAAATGGAGCAACAAAATGCCTCAGAATGAAGGGACATTCGCACTTGAAGCGATATTGCATCCAGACCCCTGGCTCACACCAGGGGCATGCAGGTTGGAAATCGTCTTTAAATTTAAACTGTTTAAAGCAAAAACATAAATGCTGCCGCCACATATACTCCCGCATGGACATGGATTTCGAGATCACCCTGCGCAAGCATACCCCGCTAACGTCGGTTGAGGAGCTGGAGGAGGCCTGCGAGATCTTCCTGACGCATATCGGCTATTTCGGCGCCAGGACAAGGAGCTCCAACATCAGGGACAGCATCCCGTTCCGCCTGTTCGTGGATTGCTTCCTGAAGAGGAGCGACAAGGTCTGGCAGATAAAGGAGCTTGCGCATGAGCTTGACACGACCCAGCCCACCATGGGCAAGTATGTGAACTCCCTCAAGGCGATGTCCATAATCGAGGAATCTGTCTTCAGGGACGATGACGGCAAATCCAAGAAGGGCTACAGGCTGAGATATGGCAACCTCCGGGACGCCTGGCACTTCGTGGAGGAGAACGTCAACGTCTCCATGGCCAATTACAGGAAGTCGGTCGATCACATTCAGAAGCTGGTAGAGGATAAGGAGAAGTGAAGATATGTCCGAAAGCAAAGAGAGGTCGGCAATGGTCCTGAGCATCGGGTCCAAGTACCGCATCAAGTCGCTCGAAGCGAGAGACAAGCCGCTGGTGACCAGCGGGACGTTCCTCGGTTACACGGCAATAGGCCATGACGAGGGTATGTGCATCGAGCTGGACAGCACCCACGAGGACAAGGTCGGCAAGATAAGGGTTCTGCCGACGCATGCGATTGTCTCGCTGGACATCATCGAGGCCGTGGACAAGGAAGACAAGAAGCTTCCTGATGCTGGAACCATGTTCGGCTGATGTTATGCCCCATATTTTCGACACATCCAGCCTGGAAGCAAAGATACTTCTTTTACTTCTGGAGGTCTACCCCATCACCGACAGGGATATTGCGGAATACCTGGGCACGTCCCACCGCAAGGTGGAAGCATCCCTCAAGGCCCTGGCCAAGAAAGGCCTGGTGCGGATGGAGCCGCTGCCCGACGTGAATTATGTGACGCTGGCAAGCGGAAACTTCTCATTCAAAGGCAAAGAGACTGAACAGTTAAAAAAGGTCCGGGAGAAGCTGGAGAAGCGTAAAAGCTTCAAAACCCCGGACGAGGACAACAGCGCGATGTACGGGTAAGTCGTTTCACAGATTTCAGTTGTTGAATTGACAGCTAGCATTTGTTATCGAAAATTCGACGATGGCCCGGAAACCATTACGCCAGCTGAATCAGGGCCATGAATTCCCATCATTTTGCAAGCAATCGGTGAACGCGATAGCTGAATCCAATCAGTAGGGAGCGTTCGCCATGAATCATCATTATGGATACAATCAGATTCAACGTGTGTGGAATTTCCGTAAAATTTCCTCAGCAGATATATCAAATTTTACGGGCTCACTCCATCGCCATCTCCCTGTACTTAAGATACCGCCGCTTGTTCTCCAGGAACCTGTAGACCGCGGAGTGCTCGCTGCCCTCCAGCAGCATTTCCACAGCGCGCTTGGCTGCGTCCATGGACAGCAGGTCCGCGATTATGGCGACCGTATTGCCATAGATCGACAGTTCCGCGCCAGAAAACTCTTCTATGGTATTCCTGGTCTTGCCATCCGTGCCGATGAGCCTTGCCCGGACCCTGGCGATGTGCTTCCGGTCCTTTCCGGCAAAGTCCCGGATGTCGATGACCTCGAGGAACATATCCTCGGAAACAAGCTTCATGGCCCGTTCCGGGGAGAAACCCCTGGCAATGGCCTTGACGATGTCCCTGGCGCTGAGGCCGACCAGGCCGTCCTTGGAGCCCTCCTCTGTCGGGATGACTGTCACGTCCCCGGAGCTGGAATCAATCTTCAATTCCACCATGCAGGATTTTTCAATCTGGTGCTTCACCTCGCCGTTCGGCCCGACAAGCACGCCGACCCTGTCCTTCGGAATCTTGACGTACAGCAATCAGGTCCCCCCGGTGATGGTTTTCATGATATCTTTCTCGTCAGCCTGTATATCATACTTCCTGAAATACCTTGCCAGGTTCTTCACGTCCCTGGTCAGGAACTCCATGGAGTTGGGGTGGGTGAGCAGAACGGCCTGGCCGACGTCGATTATCACGGGCTCCTGTTCCAGCATCAGAACATTGTATTCGGAGAAATCCGAATGCACCAGCTTCGCCTCTTTGTGTATCAGCCTCATCTGCTCCACCAGCTGTTTGAAGGTTTTTTCCGGTTCCTCCAGTTCAACATCCTTCATGTGCGGCGCCGGCGTGCCGTCCGTGCCAATGAATTCCATGACAATGATATTCTTCGTGCAGACCACCGGTTTGGGCACCCGAATTCCGGCGGTCAGCATCCTCTCCAGGTTGCGATACTCCTTCTGCGCCCAGGTGTGTATTGTCCTTCTGCGGTTCTTGCCCAGGTTCCGGAATCTCTCATCCCCGGCTATGTATTTCTGGATGTTGTTGAACGTGGAATTCGACATCCTGTATATCTTGACGGCCAGGAACCCGTCCGTATGGGTCGTCGCCCTGAAGACATTCCCCTCTTTGCCGGTGGCGACCGGAAAATCCAGCTGGTCGATTACCTCGTTGGTCATGAGGTCGTAGAGCAGCATCAGAGTGTCTCGGTCGAATACCTCGTCATAGGTCTTCCGCCGGTCCGAATCCTTGTCCTTCTCCCTGTAGGCCAGTACCTTGGATTCGAGATCCCTAAGAAACTTGTCATCGACCCGCATGGAACCCCCATCAGAAGATATTGATGACCTCGGGGATGATCCTTCGCCTGGCCAGGCTCATGGCCTGCGTCCTGGTGTACCTGAAAAGAATGTCGGCCTTGTCCTCCTGGAACTCCCACGGCCGTATAATCAGCAAATCCCCTTCGCGTATCCACATGCGCTTCTTCAGCTTGCCCGGGATGCGGCCTATGCGCGACTTCCCGTCCGCGCACATGACCCTTATCTTGGAGGCTCCCAGCAGCTGGTCAGCTATGGCGAGCATCTCGCGTTTGTATTCCTTCGGGAGCGGCGCGCGCTGTACTTCCTCCGGGTTATCGCCTGGCTTGTGGTTGTCGGGACTCATCTGTTATCGGCATGGCTATATGGGTGGGAGATATAAAAGTTTGCGGCGGGGCGGCATGCAAACCCGGATGACATCTCTAACCCGCCACCGTCCAGACAGTGTTCGCGGCCACCTTGATCCACAGCCCTTCTCCCGGGCTCAGGACATAACTCGAATCCACTTCCATGATGAATGGCGATGCCGGGCTGAAGACCTCCACACTATCGTATTCTGTCCCGGCCAGCGCCTCCGCGATTGTCATTTTGGTCTGAGCCGGGTATCCGACAAGGTTCCAACCGGCCCGGAGCATAATCTCTGTTATTGCAGGCACGTTGCCGCTGATGTTCAAAGTCCGGGCCTCTGTCGTGTGGAGCCACACGCCCATGGTGCGGTCTATCTGGGAGAATGTGTTCACTGTGCTTCCCAAACGATAAGTTTTCCAAGCCTTGGTCATGCCGTCATACCACTTCGCCACATCCCAGCTCCCCGAAATGGAGGAAAGGACATTCTCCACGGAGGTGTCGTCCATGGCCAGGGGGACGGAGATGAGGTTCCAGCCGGCGGTGAGGTTGATGTTGAATAATGAGAGCGGTGGCGGGGTCCAGGGGGCCATCAACGGATAGTTGTCCTGTGCGCCCATGTCCCCCTCGATATTTGTGTACGGCGTGTCCCCGATGCCGTCCGCGCCAGCCTGGTCCTGGAGGGGACCGCTGTATTCGTCAATGCCTGTGTAGTCGCTCCAGTAATTGCCGCCCGACGGGTAGCCCGCGTCCCAGAAATTTGTGCGGTCATCATAGCCTTGAAGAATCGCATTGTCAATCAACCGGTTGTGATATATCGTATTGTCATGAGCCCCCTCCAGAAACAGGCCATATGTATTGTTTTGTATGACATTGTTTGTGATATGATTGAATCTGGAGTAGGATAGATACAGATAAATGCCGCACATGCTGTTCGAGGCATTGTTGTCTATTATACTATTATTCTGTGATGATATCAGATGAATCCCGAAGTTGATGTTAGATATCAGATTGTTGCCCCTGAGGGTATTGTTGCTGGACGTCCAGGGGACAGAGGATACCATGTAGATGCCGTCAGTGTTGCCCGAGGCAGTATTGTTGGATAGGGTGTTGTCACTTGCCGAAGATACGTGAAAGCCCACGTTGTTGTTAAGGGCTGTGTTGTGGGAAATTTCGGTTGTGCGGGTGGAAGTGATGGATATACCGAATTCATTGTTCGATGCAATGTTATGGATGATACTGTTATTGTTTGAGAGATATTGCCAGATGCCTCCTCGATTGTTAGAAACCGTGTTATTGGCAATCATTCCGTTGCGGACATTGTACAGGCCAACCCCGGAGTTCCAGAAATAGAGAGCTAAATTGCCGCTCGCATTATGCAGATGGCAATCCCTCACCTCGAAGTATCCCGTCGTGTTCCCGACATAAAAGCAGTACCCGTGCCCGGTCCCGTTGACGGTATACCCAAGCATGACGTAAGGCGCAGAGATTGTTCCATCGCCCTCCCAGAACTCGCCGATGGCCTGATGCTGCATGTCCAGGTCGCTGTCCACCCTTATGGGCACGTGCTGGAACACGCCGGGCGTCACCCAGGCATCTGCTAGGGTGATTGCGGTCGGCGCGATTGCCAGGGGCGTTTCCCAGGATAAGCCGCCCTCCCACCATTCCGCGTTGAGGATTTCGAAGCTGACAAGGGTGCCCGCAGTGCCCTCCTTGTTGTTCATGGAGAGCCGGAAATCGTGGTTGACCAGCGGGTTCATGGACGGAATGAAACTTGAAATGTCGAAGGCCATCTTCTCGGCCGGGAACGGATATTTATGTATCGGATAGCCACGGGGCAGGAGGTAATTTTCCAATTGCGGACAGCTAAGGAATGTCTTCAGGGCGAGGGTGGGCCCTCCCTCTGTCACGCTGACGTTCAGGCCATTGGCTCGCACGATGTCGCCCCTGTAAGCATGGTTGATTCTGGCCTTGGCCACCATCTTCGGTTCATAATTATTCTCACTTTGCAGGTACATCGCCTCGCCATAGCACAGCCGATTGTCCTTGACCGCTCCATATGACAGCCACCAATAACCAGCATCACCCCAGCCGGTGCCCCAGGAGTTCACCATCCTCAGGGCGCCGGGGCCGTCGGCGGTGGGAAAATCGTCATCGTAGCCGCAGATGGCGACTGCATGGCCGCCCCAGTCTTTTCCATATCTTTCAACGGAGCTGTAAACATTGTTGAAATATGATATGTTGTAAAAATTATCCCAAACTTGTATGTGCGTAACAGCACTATTTCCGGCTGCGAGATGTGCCTTCAAAGCATCCATTCCATTATTCTTGGTGATGTCAAGCCAGGTTTTGCTCACCGCCTTCCTCTTCATCCCGGAGACCCATATCCAGTCCTCATCCGGCCAGCTGGTGTAATCTCCTGTATTGTATGGCATCTCCGCCATGCTGCAGGCGCCATTGGATATGATTAAATCAGCCACATCGTTCATGTCGGAACCGATGTTGTAGCCAGCATTGGCCAGGTTGTAGAGATAAGCGGGGCTGACCTGGTTGTTGGGGTCAGTGAGGTCCATGGGCGTCTCCTGGTTCTCTATGTATGTGGCATGGTAATATCCTATGGCCCATGCAGAACATGATGCCTGGGTCTGCTGGCTTCTAACCGGTGGAAATCCTGCGGAATTGTCTATCGCGGCCGGCACCGGCCCAGGAAGTTCCCGAAGCACTTCTTCCGGGGGTATTATCCTGGTTGTGGCACTTTCCCTGATTCCCCTCGGGTCCAGGAACCCGCCAAGGCCGAATTCCCCGTATTTCGGTTCGTCGATATTCTCCGGCATCACTCCCCCTTCCTCTCTGTCCATGCCGCTCCCGATCATGACCAAGGATGAGCTCAGAATCATCGCGCACAGTAAAATAGCAGCCACTTTACCAATCAAGATTGACATCTCCTGAACCTTACTGATTCAGTATAGTGATACACAATATTAATAATTTTTCAACATGGGCATAACCATTTTGATACAAGTGCTGGCCAACGCCTGGCTGCAATCCCGGGGATACCTTTTTTAACCCGCGCCGCATTACCCGGTGCAAGGGATTGGGATGCCTGTAAATAACCCTGTTCATGGTCGGTGCTCACTCGCTCATGCCTGATTCGACCTTTGAACGCATATCGGAGGATATTTGCCACTTGACCATGCCTATAGTCTGGTGGCCATTGCGCGATAATGTGCCCGGTTCGGATGATATCGGGGAAGAAACGCAATTCCTTTCGTTGCCGGTCTGGCGGGCTGCCCACTTTCCCCGGAGAGGATGACATGAAGCTCAGCGAGAACGCGTTGGCAGTGCTTGAACGCCGCTATCTTTCCAAGGACGATGCGGGAAACCTGAAAGAGACGCCGGAAGGCCTGTTCCGAAGAGTGGCCAGGAACATAGCCTCGGCCGAGGCCAAGTACGGCAAGGACAAGAAGCAGGTGAAGGCCATAGAGGATGATTTCTACAAGCTCATGACCTCCCTGGACTTCCTGCCCAACTCGCCCACCTTGATGAATGCAGGAAAGGATATCCAGCAATTGTCGGCATGCTTTGTTCTCTCGGTAGGTGACTCCATGGAGAGCATATTCGACGCCCTGAAGAACGCTGCCATGATTCACAAGAGCGGCGGCGGCACCGGATTCTCATTCTCCAGGCTGAGGCCGAAGAACGACGCTGTCATGTCCACCAAGGGAGTGAGCAGCGGCCCGGTTTCTTTCATGAAGGTCTTCAATGCGGCCACCGAGGCCATCAAGCAGGGCGGGACCCGCCGGGGCGCCAACATGGGCATCCTCCGGGTGGACCATCCGGACATCAGGGAGTTCGTGGGCTGCAAGGAGGACCTGACGATACTCACCAATTTCAATATCTCAGTGGCAGCCACCGACAAATTCATGAGCGCGGTGGTCAAGGACCAGGATTACGAGCTCGTGAATCCGCGCACAGGCAAGGTGCAGGAGAAGGCCAACGCGAAAGAGCTGTTCGACAACATCGTGAGCCTGGCATGGAAGACCGGCGACCCGGGGATGATTTTCATTGACAAGATAAATGCCGGCAACCCGACGCCTAAGGTGGGGGAGATAGAGAGCACGAATCCCTGCGTTGCGGGTGATACATGGGTACACACCCAGCACGGCCCCTGCAAGGCCATTGACATGGTGGGCATTCCTTTCATGGCCAGGATTGACGGCCATGATTTCTCAACCGGCCAGCAGGGTTTCTTCAGGACCGCCACCAAGAAGGTGTTCAGGCTCACCACCAGGGAGGGCTACGAGCTCCGGCTCACCGAAGACCATCCAGTGAGATGCGTCACCTGCATGACCAGAAAATCTGTTAACAGCGGGTGGCACAGAGCTGGGGAGCTGGCTCCCGGCGAGAAAATTGTTCTCAACGACCATCGTGTGAACGCAGCCTGGCCCGG
>JAWOHM010000061.1:0-15272 GCA_046485165.1 Thermoplasmata archaeon | reverse complement strand
CCCCTGTTGCAGGCCCAGTCCTCGGTGACGGTGGGCAACCCCATAAACAGCATAGTCATCAATGAGATAGTGAGCCTCCCGAACCCGGAATGGATCGAGCTGTGCAACCCCTCTGCGGAAACCGTGGGCATGGGCGGGTGGGCGCTTCAATACTATCAGGGAAACTGGAAGAACATCGTTTCTCTGGACCCTGGAACCACAATTGGCGCCTGGGGCACGGGAAATGAATACATGGTGGTCAACTTGGCGGGTGTGTTGCCGGATAACGGTGCCAGCGTGAGGTTAATCAACTCGGCCGGCCAGACGATAGATGTCGTAACATACCCGAAGATATCGTCCGGCCAGTCTTGGGCGAGATTCAAGCATGAGGATACGGGCAAACCCCTGGACACGGGCAACGATGCCAATGATTTCTACATTTCAAACAATGGATGGATCGTTCTGGAAGGCCCGACGCAGGGAGTCCCGAATGACAGGAAAATGCCGGTAATGGATATCGAGAAGGCTGTGACGCCGCCAACCGCCGAGCCGGGGCAGACAGTGACCTACACTATCACTTACAGCAATACCGGTGACGGCAATGCAAAGGACGTGTGGGTGAACGACACATTGCCTGCGAGCGTTGACCTTGTCTCCGCGATACCCGCGCCGACAAGCGTTTCCGGCCAGGACCTTGTTTGGTTCTTCAATACCGTCGGACATGGCACCACAAATTACATTTCCATCACTGCAAAGGTGAATGACCTGCCGGCTGACGGGGAAGTCGTGACCAATGCCGCGACCCTGGTCTATCACGACGCTTTGAAGCGCCCGATGGGCACCGGAACCGCATGGGCGAATTTCACCTGCTCCAGGCCAGTCATTTCCGTCGAGAAGGCGGCAGATGTGTCGACCGTCGTGGCAGGCGGCACCATCGTTTACACCATTTATTACAACAACACCGGAAGCGCGACAGCCGGTTCTGTCTGGATAAACGACACATTGCCCACCGGCGTGACCTTCGTTTCCGCGACACCGGCACCGAACACAGCATCCGGCCAGAATTTGGAATGGCTAATCACCAATGTGGCGCCGGGAGTCCATTCCATCACGGTCACGGTGACGGTGGACAGCAACGCTACCGGGACGCTCACCAACTGGGCGACCCTGGACTATGCCTCCGCATACGGCCTCACCCTGGAATCGAGCGCCGATTCCGCGATGGTGGTGATACCGGAGATGCGGCACCTGGCAATCCCGGCTTTCGGGATGATGTTCATGGGTTTCATTTACTTAAAAAGGAGGGGGCAGAACCGCGGAAAGAAAATATGAGCGCGATGGGAGAGATAGCCGAAACGGCTTCATGCGCATGGCATTCGAGAGCCTTATGGCCAACCTGCCCGTGCTGGTGTGCGGACTGGTCGTTGGATTGTGCGTGATTATGGAATTGGTTTGATTGCACTTGCATCACATGAACGACTCGTGATATTTCTTTTGGTAAAGTGCTCCTAAACCGAACAGCACGTAAGATGCCACCCACAGCAAATCAAGATAGGATATCCAAATCTCCCTCCATTCGAGGGCCGCATAACCGATGTCCGCTGCGGTCATGAATATCATTGCCGCCGCAAGTATGTACCAACCCCTGGAAACCGTCGGTCCCCAATACAAGGCTATGAACAACGCATATGCCAGTAACAAAACATCCAACAGAGGGTACAATAGACTGACGACTTTACTGGTTAAGTCATAGTAATTATCGGTGATTATTGGATATCCGACATACACTATGGTCGGAATTATTATCGATGCAAGAATTAGCAGGATTATCGAGTCGTTCCGTTTGTTCTTTCTGACCTTTGTATATCGTGCTTTCGAAACTACGCCATAGATTATGGGGATATATGCCGCGATGAAAATGACATCCGCCAAAGACGGGAATGGGTCCTGCCCGGATAGGTCATAATACACCCACATTATTTCGCCAATGGTCCAAAGCAACATTCCGAGAAAAATGTACAGCCATATCTTCCCTTCGACGCTTTGCTTGCCATAAAAAGAATAGACCGTGAAAATAACTGCGGAAGAGAGTGCGGGAACGAGACAATATGTCAGCGAGACAACGTTTGTAAGGTCCTCGTTGTCCTGTAAAATCACATAAACAACGACATTTACAACAAACACCGCCAACAACAAGATGGCAAAAGGATCCTTTAGGAACTCGTTTAACCGCATCAGCTCGCCTCCATCTTTGATAACTTGTCCTTGATGTGCAGGACCAATTTCCTGGCTTTCACCGGACCGACGAACGAGATGAGTGCGGTTTCCACGTGCATGTCCATGGCCCTAGACATTTCAACGGGTGTTGCGAGGTCCGGGGTTGAACCGACCTTTTCTAAACCTTTGCGCACTATTCCGATTGAGAGGATGTCCCCGAGGAACATCAATTCGTCCTGAACAACTTTGCACGCCTGTGTTGCCATTCTATTGCTCCTTCGGCGTGAGACATAAATGACATATTTAAGGTTTTTGAATGTGCCAGATATAGAGAATAAGTATTTATTCTTGGTAATGAAAAGAGATATAAAGAAGGCCTAAGAACAGGTAAAATATGGATTGGCTATTGATGACGCTATGCTTAGAATATGCAATGCTTTTCTGATATTGGTTGTCCAAAGATGAAAGAAACGCAACAATGCAAGAGCTGACAAAATGTTGACGATTGCTATGATGCTATCGGGTTACAATCGCAATCGTCGGACCTGTCGAATTGCATTCATTTTTGCACAGGCAATTCGACGGTCCCTCCCTTCCTGTGATTATAGTATAATTTATTGATTATTATCAACCCATATGCTACTAAATGCGAAGGATGAAAGAAACGCAACAATGCAAGAGCTGACAAAATGGTGACGATTGCTATGATGCTATCGGGTTACAATCGCAATCGTCGGACCTGTCGAATTGCATTCGTTTTTGCACAGGCAATTCGACGGTCCCTCCCTTCCTGTGATTATAGTATAATTTATTGTTGTTATTTTATTACTTCCAAAAAGGAAGGGAGGGCTAAGCCTTGTCAGAAGGGATGGGATGCACTCTAACAACTTAGCCCAAAATCCCCCAGTTACCATATATTTAAGTAAATATAAATAGGTTTTCAGAAAGATTTATATAGTACCTGTTAAAAAATTCATCGACCGACTGATAAAAAATCGTGTTTTATTATATAAACACGGTTTCGCCTGGTGTAATAAATCGCAAATTATATTATTATGTAAATTAAAATTATAAATATCCCGAATTCTGCAGCAGCATTATGTCCTCGGTGCTGAGTTTCTCCCCTCTCTTGAACTTCTCGTATATGTCCTTCGCCTCGTCCTTGTCGCTCTTTCTTTCCACCGGCGCCGGAGCATCCGTGTCGATGGTTGTGCTGGTGTCTCTGTGCCTTATCCCGGAGAGCATCTTGTCATAATCGTGAACCTGTTTGATCATCTCGATGTGCTTCTGGTGTTCCTCATCTGCCTGGACCTTGCATTTTATGAAATTTTCCTGGGCCTTGTCCGCCTCCTTCCTTATGGCGTCGCTCTTGTCATACAATTCCATCATGGTGTCATGCTCTTTCTGGGATTGCACCGCCAGCTCCTCCACCTTGGTGTGGTAGAATTCCGCCTTCTCCCTGGCTTCGGAAGCTTCCACCAGCAGCGTCTTCACGTCTTCGTCGCCCTCGAGCTCCTTCTCCTTTTCCATTATCTCGGCGTTCAGAAGGCGCATCTGGTCTATCAGTTCCTTCTCCTCTCCCGGCTTCAAAACTGACGTCTGCTGTTTCAATTCCAGTTCCTTCAGCTTCTTCTTGAGCACCCGAATTGGCGGGCCTTTGGGGGGTTCCTTCTCGCGCTTCTTCTTGGCCAGGGCCTCGGCGACCTCGTTCACCTTCCGATTCCAGAGGTCCCTCTGAACTTTGATTTCCCTGACCTCTTGGTTCAACTCGTTGCGCCTGGCTTTATGGCTGTTTGCCTCATCAATCAAAGCCCTGGCCTGGGCGTTGAGGTCATCTCTCTTGTGTACCCATTCCCTGGTCTGCTCATTAAGCCTGTCTCTGTGATGGCGATGTTTCTCGGCATCGGCATTGTGCCGCTCGCGCTTCTCGTTAAGCTCCTCGACCAGTTCCACTCGAACACCCTATCGCGTGCCAGAACTAGCTGGCACTTTTTCGTCTAAAAGAACGTCGCCCTAATAAAGCTTTTGCAAATTGCTGTTGCCGAACCACCCGCTAAATTGCACGGGCGGGGCGATGCGAAGAGCATTAAGGAATTCGCGCTCAAACCAGCTTGAACCTCTCGTAAGCCGGATGCCCCTCGTTGAAGCAGTAATGTATTCTCTTGAAGTCCTGCTTCAATTGTATGACGTCCTTTTTGACGCTGGCCGTCGGCTCCTTCTTGACTATGGCCCTTGTGATGAGGTCCGCGACCTCCGCCATGTGCGACTCCTTCATGCCAAGCCTTGTCAGTTCCTGGGAGCCGAGCCTTATCCCGCTGGGGCTCTTCGGCTTGGTGTCGCGGGGCAGCATGTTCATGTTGGCTATCATGTTCGAATCCTCCAGGAGCTGTGAGCATGGCGAGCCGCCGCCGTGCTCCTCCACGTCAATGGCTATGATGTGGGAGGCTGTGAAGCCCTTGTGCTCGCATAGCACCTTTATTCCCCTCTCATGGAGAGCCTGGCCCAGGGCTTTGGAATTCCGGATTATCTGGTCCGCGTATGCCGCGCCGAATTCGATATGCTCCGCGAGCGATATGCCAAGTGCCGCCATGGCATGCAGGTGGTGATTGCTTGTCACGCCGGGGAATATGCCGGAGTAAAGAGCCTTGGCCATCTTATCGTCTCGTGGGTTTGCGATAAGGATGCCGTGCTGCGGCCCGGGGAATGTCTTGTGGGTGCTGCCCGTTATCACCTCGACGCCTTCCCTCAGCGGGTCCTGGAACTTACCGCCGGCAATGAGGCCGAGAACGTGGGCGCCGTCGTACCAGACATAGCAGCCGACCTCGTCGAGGGCGTCCTTCAGTTCCTTGATCGGGGGCGGGAACAGGAAAACCGACTGGCCGAACAGGGCGATCTTAGGTTTCACTTCCAAAATGGTGCGCCTGGCGCCTTCTAGGTCCAGATTCATCTCGTGGGTGTCGAACGGATAGGTGTGGCTGACCAAGCCCCTGAGGCCAACCGCCCCGAACTTGGCCGTGCTGATGTGGGCGCCGTCCGACAGTGCGCAATGGGTGATTGGATCCCCGTGCTTCCCCAGGGCCTTCAGGACCCCGAGATTGGCCACTGTGCCAGAGGTGGGGCGGACGTCCGCGTGTGTGCAATTGAACAGTTTCTTGGCGAGGTCCATGACCTTGGTCTCCACCTTGTCCACGTAGATGTTGCCGTGATAGTACCGCTCGCCGGGAAGCCCCTCGGCGTATCGGTCGCAGAAATCGGATACCAGCATCTCCCTTGCCAGGGGGCTGATCAGATTCTCCGATGCTATCATCGGGAGCGAGTCCCCGAACCATTCATGATGCCTGTCAATCTGCTCGACAATGTAATCGGCTTCTGCCTTCATGTCAGTCATGCGTTCACCACCGGTGACGATGTTATTCCGAAGTAAATATCTTTCCCATAGCCCGGCTTTTAAATGAAATAATGTCCTGTTTTTCTTAGGTGCGCAACATAAATTACGTCCAGAAGAGATAGTCTTTTATCCATAATCTTCGATTGACCACTGGGATGCCTCTGCGCACGCATTCAGGATGTGGCGTCATGATGTGTGAGTATATTGAAAATACGGCCAATTTAATCAAACGACTGCGGAGCGGAGTTTGATTTCATGGAAAAAAAGGAACTGTGGTTCTTCTCCTACCTCCCTACCAACATGGCCGGTGGGTGCTTTGACTCGTTGCTCCCGGTATTCATAGTCCTAGCTCTCGGGGGAACGGTCGGCGAGGTGGCCCTGATTTCGGTTGTCGCATCCCTGGCGGCCGTTCCATCGTTGATATTCTGGGGCGGAGCCACAGACAGGATGAAGTGGAGGAAACACTTCGTTGTCCTGGGATTCCTCGGGAGGAGCGTGGCTTACATCGCTATGGGATTTTCCGTGGGAACGGTGGGGTTGCTCTTCGCAAACATCCTTATGGGGTTGCTGGCATCTGCCAGTACACCAGCCATGAGTATTCTCATCCTGGAAAGTTTTAAAAAGAAGGTATGGTCGGAGAAAATAGGCTTGTTCAACAAAGTCGCCGGAATCGGCAACCTTGCGGGAATCGCGCTAGGGTCCATCTGGATTGCTCTGATGCCTGCAATGTTGGGCTTGGATGTCTCCCTGAGATTGCTGTTCCTCATCAACGCGGTCCTGGCACTGATAGGGACATGGCTGGCTTTCATTCTGGTAATCGAGCCGGACGAGAAAATATCCAGGGAATCGCTCTACAAGCACATATTGCAGATAATTCGGTGGGCGCACGAGAGGAGGCGATATCTGCCAGAGAGGATATACTCAATATTCTCCCTCACCCATCTGAGGAAGGTCGGCGAAACAAGCAGAAAATGCGATAGCTATATCGGTTGGTTCCTCTCGGCTACATTCATATACAATATGGGGGCAATCGGTTTCTTCACCATAGCGCCCGTATTCCTGATCCGAATACTTGGGATGGGGGGAGCAATTGTATTCGCCCTTTCCTTCGTTCAGGCGCTGGCATCCACAATACTGTTCAAGCGGCTCGGAAAATACTCGGACCGGAGAAATAAGGTGTCTCTCCTATTCTCCGCAAAATGCTCCAGGGTCCTGCTGGTGGGATTGTATGTTGTCACGGTTCCTATCCTGGCATTAAGCGCGAATTTGGCCCTGCTGTTCCTGTTTGTGGTCCATCTCGGTTTCGGAATAGGGTGGGCAATCATCGCAGATACTCAGCTCCCAATCGCGGTTGGGACGGGGGATGGGGAGCACAAGGGGTCACATGCCGGTGTTTTCAATGCAGCTGTGGGAATGGGCGCCATCGCCGGCGGTGCGATGGGGGGAATATTGGCAACCGCATTGGGATTCACAGAGGCAATTATGATATGCGCCGCCATAATCCTGGCGAGCGCGTTGATGGTTCGGTTCATTGTCATGCCCAAAGCGAGGAACATGAGAAAGGCTGTTATTAGAGAGCGCACAAAAACCGTGCCGCGACAGATATGAGCGCCCTTATCGCTTCTTGCAGACGATAAAATGAAGCATTCCATCTTCTTCCAGCTTCAGCACTTTTACCTTGAAACCCGATTCTGCCAGCAGGCGCTTCCAGGCAGACAGCGGAAAGATGCCGCATGTGTGCCTGTCGGTCTCCACCCGGACCTTGCCGGATTCGTTGATTATGTATATGAACATGAATTCGAATTGCGTATCGTCGGGGTCCGGGTCCCACTTGTGTTCAATTAGTGTAATGTCCATGCCCCCGCGGCTCTTGGATTCGTGGCAATGGGTTCCCCTGGAAAAGTTCTCGCGCAGCTCTTCGGCATAGGTGCAGAAAACCCCGCCGGGGTTCAGGTGATTGAAGGCGGTTTTGAAGGCAGCCAGAAGGTCTTCTTCCGACAGCATGTACATGATGGCGTCCGCAATTATGACGGCATCGAAATTCTTTCCCAACCTTGCCGAGCGCATGTCGCCCTTGAGATACTTGACGCCGGGGTTCAGCTCTCTGGCATTCTGCAACATCCCATCACTGATGTCGACACCGGTGATATCGTAGTGTTCCTTGAGATGAAAATCGTTATGGCCGCCGCCGCAGCCCAGGTTCAGAACTGTCCGAACGGGGATTTCGGAATATTTCTCAATCGCCGCCCTGAACTGCCCCGCTTCGGACATATAATCCTCCGGAGGGCTAATGATGGGCCAGGTCCAGGCCAGGTCGCCGTACATCCTCTCATTCTCTTTCAAATCCACCACCCAAGTACCTGAGAATCCCGCGGGAAATCGCTTCGTCGTCAAGTGCTTTTGCCAGCCCGGCCGGAGAGGCCAACGGCCTGGCCCTGAATATCCTGATTGCCCTTTTCCGGCCTATGCCTGGGAGCGCTTCCAGGGCTGAAAGCTCGCAATGGTTGATGTCCAGCGGGTACTCGACAGCCGTGAGGCTGCGGCTTCCTTGGGCCGTGACCTTCATATCCAGGAATGTTCCGGGTTCGATGGTCTGGGGAATGCCGATTAGAATGGGATAAGTGCCTATCTGCCGCCCGAACATCAGCTTGCCTATCCTGACCTCGGTGAATACATCTTTCAGCAATGTGCCAAGGGGAGCCACCCCGGCCAGCATTACGGGGTCAATATCTTTCCTGACCCATTCCTTGAAGCGGATGAATGATTTTTTGTTTCCGGGTTTATCGAACTTCCTCCTGGTGGACGCCACCTGGCGGATGTTTATCCTCCTGAGCAGCATGCCTGAATCGAGGACTTCCTTCAGGAACTTCGTGTTGATGGCAAAGGTCTCGGCAGTCTCGCCCTCCAGCCCTGCCAGCATGTTCAGGCCCGGGAGAAGTCTGGGAAGCCCGGTCGGGCCTCTTTCACACCCCGCCCTGTTTATCATTCTGATGGCGGCCATGGCCTCCCCGGACGTTGAGTTCAGGTTGTTCCTCTCGGCGACAATTGGGTCCGCGCTCTCCAGGCCCAGGGAGAGAAGGTTGCCGGAAGTGCATGATTTCACTATAATATCGAGTATCTTTTCGGCTTCCTCCGGGTGTGTTGCCATCATGCCCGGGTCAGCATTGTCCGTGTGAAGCACCTTTATTCCGGGCAGCTGGGATGCAGCCCTGAAAAAGGCAGATAGAGCCTTCACGTTCGGCTTGGGTCTGGCTGTCTCCCCGACGCCCTGCGCCTTGTAGTGGAATATGCAGGACTGGCCCCCCAGCCGGAAATTGGTGCATCCCGCTTTGAGCAGCGCCTTCATCTCGGCGATTATGCCGCATTCTTCCCTGTACGCCGGCATCCCGAACAGGGGCTCGGTGCAGAAACTGCAGCCCCCGGTGACGAATCGCGGGCAGCCGTAGGACATATCCAGCTCGGCTATCAGGGGCTGTGGGTAATCTTTGTGATTTCTGATTATTTCGGCACCCAGCACGGGCCATTCCGCCCATTCCGCTGATGTCCTTCGGCGCTTCTCGGGGGTTCCGCCGACCAGAAGGCTGTGGACATAGGCATCCGGGTCGCAGCCCCAGGCATGCACTGCCCTGTTGTCCGTTTGCGGCGGCCCGGAGGAATACCACACATGGGTTTCAACCGATGCCTCCGCCAGAATCCTGCCCAGCTCCCTTTCGGACATGGGCATGGTCCTGAGGTACTTCCCGGGGACCAGCGCCCCCGAGATTATGATGAGCATATCGCCTGACAGTCGTTTACCCTGCCGCCAGTGATCGATGCCAAGGTATTCCGGTTCGTGACCCGCGGCGATGATGGCCCCGGCAACGTATCTCGGGTACGGGGAGACGTACGGGGGTACGCCCAGCCGCGACGGCTCGTCTATGTAGCCGTCCAGGATTGTGATTTTCATTGAACGGAATATCGGTTAGAGGGATTTAAAAGATGTGAGAACAAAATAGGAAAGGTGTGGGCGGCGAAGGCCGCCCACAATTCATTCATTGTCTACTGGCCCGGTGGTGGCGGTGGGGGTGGCGGGTAGTTGCCGTACTGGTCCGGCTGCGGATACTGGGGTGGGGGCTGCTCGTAGCCTGGCTGGGGGCCGTACATCGGCTGTTGCTGCGGGTACTGCTGTGCCGGCGGGGTCTTCTTCTTCTTCATGACCACCATGAGCACGACCACTACGACGACGACCAATACTATGACGACCACCAGAATCACCAGGAGGCCGCCAAGCGCGCTGCCTGCGCCGCCCGTCTCGGAGGTCACTGTGCCTTGCGGGTTCTCAACGAAGTCCTCGACCTCGGCCTCGGTGGCTGGTGTGGTCATCACTTCGCCGCCCATGACCACGCCGGTCATCATACCCTTTGTCGTGTCAATCTGGAGACCCATCTCGGGCATCATGGATGTGGGGTCGAGCAAAGAGTCGAACTGCCTGGTCCCGAAATCGTCCCATACTTCCTCCTCTCCCTCGAGCATGCCGAACATGTCCATCTCGATGACGGCAGTTGTGCCTACGAGGCTTGTGCAGCTGAACATCGTTCCGCCTCCCATGGGATAGCCCCACTCATACACTGGTTGGCCGCCGGGTATCGTTTCGGAAATGGTCTGGGTGCCTATCTCTGTTGCCAGATTGAGAGTCTCGCTCTCATCTATTGGCTCTTCGTCGGTGATTGTTGCTTCGACATCGTAGGAAACCGTGCCCTTGGCGGATGCTGTCCCAGTCATCAATGTGTCCTCTGCGGGGACATACCATGTGTCGCCCTGGTTGATCGGGAAATCATAGAGGTCTATCGGCGGGTCGAATGTCAACACAAGGTTGAATTCGACACCATCGATGCTTCCTGTCGCGTCGGCTTTGATCTTCATTGCGTCGCCGGCATAGCTTGCCGTCACATCAGCAAACACTTTGGCCTCTGCATCGGCCGTGAGCTTGAGCTGGATCTTTGCCACTGCGAGCTCGTCCACGGTGAGGTATAGATGACCGTCAAGCACGGCCTCGCCCTTTACGACCGCGTTGCCCTTGCCGTCTGCGGATATCGTCGTGCCGTACTCGCTCATGCTGCCCTTGACGCTGGCATCGATGCCGAGGTCTATGCCGACCGCGCCCATGAGGGCGATGTCGTAGCAGGTGTTGCCGCCAATGTCGGCGCTGTTGCTTACGACTTCCCAGCCGAAGTAGGCGCCTGCGCCGCCGTTTACATCGACGTTCACGTCGAATCCCATATCTTCGAAGTCTTGCAAGCTGTCCTCAATCTCGTTCTGGTATTCCTCGCCTATGTCCTTGATTCCGCCGAAGTAGGCGCTGTCGCCCACGTTGAGAGTCGGAGCATTGGCGCCCTGTCCGAGAACCGGGGCCGTTGCAGAGAGAATCATCGCTATCGCGAACATTATCGCGAACAGTCCACCCATCCTGCGCACATTCGTGTTCATGTTCAATTTCATTTCATCACCTTTTAACATGGTTGGGAGCCCCTTCCCGGACTTCCACCGTGTTCGTAAATATATGATTCCTTATATTTAATACTAATGTAATTGTAGATTATTACAATATAATCATGATGCCCGGCGAAAGTTGATATAACCCGGCTTGTTCTTGTGACATGGAGTTCGGTGAACGGATGGAACCAAGGAAATCGGCTAAGCTCTTCTTCAAGGGAATGGCGGTGGGTGTGGCAGACCTCATCCCGGGAGTCTCCGGCGGCACCGTGGCCCTTGTACTGGGCGTGTACGAGAGGTTGATAAGGGGCATCCGCAACATCGGCCACAAAACGGTTTGCAACACCATCATGCGCCGCGGCAAGAGGGCGGACAGGATTGACCTGGAATTCCTCATACCGCTTTTTGCCGGAATCGGATTGGCCTTCGTCACGCTGTCTTTCGCAATGGTATACCTGCTGGGGGAGATGGCCTCGCCGACCTATGCGTTCTTCTTCGTGGTGATACTCGGTTCCTCGCTGGTGCTGTTCAAAACCGAGAGATTGGCCTCCGCTAAAAACCTCGCGATTGCGGCATTGGGATTCGTCCTAGCATTTTACCTGGTGGGGCTGGGCCAGGCCAATATTGGGCATTCCATTCCAATCCTGTTCATCACCGGCATCCTGGTCATAGTGGCCATGATACTCCCGGGGATATCCGGCGCGCTGGTGCTTCTGTTCCTGAACCAATACGAGTACTTTTTCGATGCCCTTCACGAGATCCGCATCGTTGAGCTCCTGGCCTTCGGGGCCGGGGCGGTTCTGGGCCTCCTGGTGTTCTCCCACGCCCTTCACGCCCTTCTGGAAAGGCACCGGGCAGGGACCATCTCCTTCCTCATCGGCCTCACTCTTGGCGCCCTGAGGCTCTGCTATGAGAACATATCTGTCGATGCGCAGACTGCATTTCCAGTGTTCGTGGCAGCCCTGCTGGGATTCTTCGTCATGTTCGTTCTGGAAGCGAAGAGAATATTCCCAAATAAGATATAGAAACATATTTCGGCCACTCCTGTCAAATTATAATTTTAAAAAATATTATAGCGGGGAGTCGAGCGAAATTTATCTCAGAATTTTCCAATCTGTTTTCGCGAGTAGGCCGAGCTCCGTTAATGACAATTAGCAACGGAGGAATTCGGACGTATGGCCGAATTAAGAAATATCATAAAAGAAACATATTTCGGCCACTCCCCAAAAAATAAAAATCTTAAAAATTTTAATAGCAGGGAGTCGAGCGAAATTTATCTCAGCATTCTCCAATCTGTTTTCGCGAGTAGGCCGAATTCTGTCAATGACAATTAACAACGGAGGAATTCGGACGTATGGCCAAATTAAGACCTCTTCATTCTAGCAGCATATTTTGGCCACTCCCCGACAAATTAAAATTTTAAAAATAATTATAGCGGGGAGTGGAGTGAAATGCCCATGCATTTCAATACAATTTTCACGACTAAGCCGAGTTCCGACTTTGACGTTGTGGAACAGAGGAATTCGGCGCAATGGTCGAATTAAGAATTATCATTAAAGAAATATATTTCGACCACTCCCCGAAAAATAAAAATCTTAAAAATTTTTATAGCGGGGAGTCGATTTGAACGACTGGTCTTCGGGTTATGAGCCCGATGGGATCTCAGGAACCGCTTGCATTGGCAAACGGCCTTTCCTGGCTACCCCACCCCGCTATCTTTGCCGGTTGGATGAGCGGCTATATATGGTGCGGGGTAAAAATCTTTCCATGGTCGTTTCATCGGCATTAAGGCTGTGACCACCACATCTATCTAGGGGCAGCGCATGCGGCGGGCATGGCGGAAGAGCACATAGTTGCCGGGGAAGAGGACACGAACCGTTTTGACAGGGCGAGGAGAATAGACTGGCTTGACATGAATGCAATAGGCAATGCCAGGGTGCTGATGGTCGGCGCCGGGGCTATCGGGAACGAGGTGGGCAAGAATCTGGTGCTTTCAGGCTTCAAGAACGTGACCGTGGTGGACATGGACCATGTTGTGGCTTCAAACCTTGCAAGATGCCTCTTCTTCTCGGATGCCGATGCGGAGGGGCATGGCATGAAGGCCGATATTGTGGCCGGGGGCATGATGGGGCTCGACCCGGAGATGAATGCGAACGCAATATGCGGGGACATTCAGGGCCGGGAAGAGGGGTTCTTCGGCAGATTCGACCTGGTGCTCGGATGCCTGGACAATGTTCTTGCGAGGCTTCACCTGAACTCGCAGGCCTGTCACCACGGAATACCGTATATTGACGGGGCAATGGACGGGTTCAGAGGAAAGGTCCAGGTGGTCATCCCGCCGGAAACGCCCTGCCTCGAATGCGCAATGAACCGCAGCCATGAGAGAATTGTCGCGCAGAGGTTCAGCTGCACAGGGAATGATATTTCGCTGTTCCTCCCGAAAATCGGCGCAGAGATAACGACGACCAGCATAATCGGAGCAATGCAGGTCAGGGAAGCCCTCAAACTCGTTAGCTCAAAGCCAGAATATTGCATACATAACGTTGCATATTACGATGGGCTCGGAAACAATCTGGAGATTTTCGAGGTCGAGAAGAGGGCAGACTGCCCGAACCATGGGCAGAAACAATGAATATCAGTGGGTGACATATTCCTTGAGGAGCCTGAACCATATCTTGGCGCCGTCCTTGAGGGAGCTCAGTTTGTTGTGGTTGATTCTCCTGCCATAAGCTATGTCGACCTCGCCGACATTGAAACCCGATTTGATGCACTTGGCGTACATCTCCGCCTCGATGTCGAAACTGTGCGCTTCCAGGTCGAGGGCGTGAATGACCTCCTCGGTGAAGCCCCACATGCCTGTGCAAAGGTCGGACAGCCTGTGGCCGTTGGGGAACAGTATGTTCGCCGTGTTGGTAAGTGCCACATTGCCCATGAAGTTCAGGCGGGACATCGCGCCGGAGGATATGCTGCCTCCCAGCCTTGAGCCCATTATCACATCACAATCCCCGCTCTCAAGGCGCGGAAGCATCTTGAGTATCTCTCTGGGGTCGTAAGTGTCATCGGCATCCAGCATGAAGAGGTACCTGCCATCGAAATTGTCAAAAGCCGTCTGTACTGCGTTGCCCTTGCCCATTCCCTTCTGCCTGAGCAACCTTGCGCCCATGGATTGGGCGATCTGACATGTCATGTCCTTGCTGTGGCCGTCAACCACGACGATGTCCACCTGGTATCCAAGGGAGGCCAGTTCTTTTCTTGGAATCTTGGATATTACCCGGCCAATGGTCTCGGCTTCATCTAGGGCTGGCAGGAGTATTGAAATGTTATTGATTGGCATAGTCCCATCCTTTTGTGGGGAATTAAAGGGGGTTGTATTTAAATATATCTATTACTTCGAAATATAAACGCTTATAATTTAATCGATTGAATATACCTGGCAATCCGTTTTTCCTGCATGAAAAGCACAAGCATGAATGCGGTAAAAATTGAGTAAAGTATATATTGAAGTTCAGACCTCTTCCAATCGATGACGCAAAGACAGCGCCTGATTGCCGATGTGCATGGCATCCTTGTGAAAGGGGGGTTCGTGACCTCCGACCCAAAGGACCTGGTGCATGCCGGTTTCGACATAGTGGCCAGAAAGGACTCGGTAATCCTTGTCATCAAGATAATCCTGAACGCGAATTCTTTGAGCGAGGGGATGCTGGCCAGCATGAAGAGCCTGGCCAGTGCAATTGATGGCTCGGGCATAATAGTCGCCGCCAAATCGGGGAATGACGGCATAGAGGATGGGGTGACGTATTCCAGGGCGGGGGTTCCGCTCATCTCGCATCACACACTGGAGGACCTGATATTGGAGGGCGTTCCGCCGCTGGTTTATGCGGCCAGCGGGGGCTTCTATGTGAATATCGATTCCGATGTCCTCCGAAGGGCAAGGAGCGGGGGGCTGTCCTTGGGAGACCTGGCCGAGATTGCCGGCGTGAGCAGGCGCACGATTAAGATGTATGAAGACGGAATGAGCGCGAAAATGGAGATAGCCCTCAGATTGGAAGAGGGGCTGGGCGTGGAGCTTATCTTGCCACTTGACCCCCTGAAGTCCTGCAAGGCTAGCAAAAGCAATTTCGAGAACGAGGATTATGACAGCATAGCCAGGGAGATTTTTCACACCCTGAACAGGATCGGCTATTCCATCATGCCCATGTCCAGATGCCCCTTTGAT
>JAWOHM010000156.1:0-26602 GCA_046485165.1 Thermoplasmata archaeon | reverse complement strand
TCTTCCTGTCCCACAGGTGGAGTATCAGGTCGGAGACGGTGAGTATGACCGCAAACAACAGCACTGGGAGGCTCGTTATCTCATCCAGGGTGGGCGTGAAATTGAAGAAAATGGCATTCGGAACATCGGATTGGGTCGTGAAATTGCCTATTGCAAATATGAATTCCATGAGAACGAACACTGCAAGGAACACGAAGAAGAACAGTGTGACCAAGCTGATCGTGTAGTAATTGAGAATTCCGGACCGGCGTTCCTTGGCAAGCTCCTCCCGGATAAGCTCTTTCTTCGCTTCCCTTTCCTGGCGCTTCTCTTCCCTTTCTTCGGACTCTTCCAGGACATAGCCGCCTATCGGGCCGAATCCATTGCCCATGCGAATCTTGTCAAGGCGTTGGGCGAACTCATCCTCGGTTATCTCGCCCCTCTTCAATTGCTTCTCCAGCTCCCTCTGCTCCTTGTTCAATTTTTTCAGCATCAAATTCTTTTCCTTCTCGGTAAGGCTGCCGTTCTGGCCGAGCTCCGCTGCCTTGACATCCTTCTCGGCTTCCTCGAGGACATAGCCGCCTATCGGGCCGAACCCATTGCCCATGCGTATCTCGTCCAGGCGCTTGGCGAATTCATCCTCGGTTATCTTGCCCTTCTTGAGTTGCTTTTCGAGCTCCTTCTGCTCTTTCAAGAGCTTTTTGAGCATGGCCTTCTTTTCCTTCTCAGAGAGATCGCCATTCTGACCGAGTTCCGCAACCTCGGTCTCGGCCTTCGGCTCAGCTTCGCCAGTTTCCTCAGAAACACTCGGAGTGGCGGGTTCGACCGGCTGCTCTGCCGGTTCCTCGCTCTCCTCCAATTTGGCCCTGTAAATGTTCAGGTCGGTGTAGCAATGCGGGCATATGTCAGCCAGCTTGTCTATCCCGATGCCGCATGCATCGCATGGAACCATGAATTCCGTGCCGGCCCCGCATTTTTCGCAGTTCGGGGCGCCGAGAGCCACAACGGCCTTGCAGTTCGGGCAGAGAAACTCATTTTCACCCAGTTCCACTTCTTCGGAGCCCTCGCCGGAGGCCTCTGCCGGTTCCGATTCAACCTCAATGTCCACGCCTGCATTTCCGCCCACCGCGCCGGTGTCCCAATCTTCGGGGTCGGCTGGCTGTTCTGCCGGTGCCGCCCCGTTCTCGAGATCGCTCAAATCAAGTTCTTCTAGGCCATCATCTTGAGGGGGTTCTGCCGAAACGGCCTGGGGAAGCTCCGCTCCGCAGACCGGGCATATGGTCTGCTCGTCGTCGGCCGTGACGTTCTGGCAGATATCGCATTGTCTTTCCATTTACTTACTCCTATTTCTCTCCCGATGCCGAATGGCTCGCCTCAACTGCCTTGGCGAGCTTGTTGTTGCTATGCCTCCTGAATACCAAGAACAAGGCCGCGACTGCGGCTATCGCCGAGGACAGGCTGATTGGGACGGCAACATTGTCAAAGACTGGTGCCGGCGTGTATTCCGCCGAAAACGGCCCGTTGTATTCGCATGTCAACTGGCCTCTGTCCATCGCAAGGATGTTAATGCTCTCCCCAGAGAATTTATTGAATGCGAATGATACACGCAGGCCAATCTCAGTCGCCGCATTATCGGGGTTCCACGGGGATACGGGGATTGGCATCCAGGTTGATTGTGTCCTATCCAGGTATTCGCCGACCGTCTGGTTCCAAATGATGGCAGCCACGGATGTCGAAGCGAGGTTGGGATACAACATGTAGTTTACCCGGCTTATCGGATTGCCCTGGTTGTCGAGAATCGTGACATTGATGGAGAACATGTCGTTCCATCCGTTGAGGTCCCTCACTTCAACATTCACGAAAATCACATCATCCACTTCGTTGATTGAGATGTCCATGAACGAAGGGCCGTCGTTGTCGACGCCGATGCCGCCCTGCTGTGCCCTAGAGGTTCCTGCCTGGATGACCAGGACAACTAGGAACATTGAGAAAAGCACAGAAATGCATCCTTTGAATCGGCGACTTGAGCTCATGTTGACCTCTCTCTGCCATGTAGGGATACGGTATAGTTGCCGGAAGATATATACTCTTTGTGGGGCAACATCACCGCCTCCTCTGCTTCTTGGTTCTTTCCTTTTTCTTGCGTATTCTTTCCTCGAGCTCCTTGCGCCTCTCTTCCTCGGTCTTTCTGTAAATTTTGAAAAGGAACAGGCCTATCACAATGAAAACAATTATCAAAGCCAGTATCACCAACATGTTCGCCGTGATAGGATTCTCATTTCCGGATTCGGGCGTGGCCGAGACCACCACATTGCTCGTGACCATTCCTGTGCCGGAATTATCTGCAAGCCTGAGGGTGAAATGCGCATTGGCTATCATGGATGGCTGTTTCCACGGTGGCTGTGACGAGCATGTCAAGTTGACCGCGACATGCTGCTCGACATCATCGGCCAGCACGAGAAGTATGTCCTCCTTGTAATCGGTTTCCTCATGGCGGAAGCTAACGAAAGTGAGATTCTGCATCTCCTGGCCCATGTATACGCTTTTGTTTCCTGTCACATACATATCCAGCGTGAGCTTTTGCTTGTATGCGGAATAGTAGAAGGATTTGTATTGGACTGTTACACCATCCATCTGGTACACATCATAGCCCGGCCTGGCAACCGTCACAACTATCTCGAAAGTAGTTCTCGGGGCGATGATGGTTGACACCGTATTGGGCGTCATGACCAGTTGCGGCTCGCCGCTGACGTAACCGGTGATTGAGAACTTCCTAGGGCTCCAGGATTGGGCCTGGAAACTGATGAAATGCTGCCTTTGCTCATTCGGGGGGTATGTTCCCGAGGCATTGGTCGCACTGAAGGAGAAAGAGCTTGCACCCTCGAATGTTATCTGGGGTGTCAGGGGCACATTGCCGATGTTCCTTGTCGTGAGATATTCCGAATATGAGACATTGTCCGGCTTCCATGAGCTCACTTGGCCAGCCCAGTACCGCTCTACGTGAAAATAGAATGTCGGCGCGGACATTGAAATGCCTGCCACAGGGGTCTCGACCGTTACCTGGCGATTGCTGGCTTCCACGCCACCGACCATCGTGACGAAACGCCAAGTCCCTGCAATGGCCTGGGAATCGAGCGCCAGATGTAAGCTAAATGAGTTCCCATATTTTGCGGATTCGTTCCTTATGTAATATCCATAAAGGTCATCCGCCCACACTCCCGAAGAATAACTCCAGGAATAGTTGTTTGTGATGTTTCCAACGGTGAAACCCGTGGAAAGGTATGCTCTGATGACCACATCGTCCGAGGCCTGGGACGGGGTGACAGTGACGTTATGAATGATGCCTGCCACTACCTTCTCCCTCACCATGCCGCCCATGGAGATGGTCATCACGGATGTGACCTGCGCCTCGCACACGGGCTGTAATGCAAGGGACGCCAGCAGCATGACAAGTAGCGCACACACAAACTTATGGCTCATCGATACCTCCCATTGACCCATGTAAAACGTCATGTAATATATTAGTTTTGTCTTTACTACAAAGTTTGCGTCTTATTCTAACATTTACATGGATTGTGTAATCAAATCAGTTCTTCTTCCCAAGGGAAAAACCACGCGTCTTCTTAAGGGCCAACCGGACAGTCATTATCTTCTCGGAGGAGAAGAACCATGAAGCGATGTAGATTATTATCGCGGTGAATATCACCTGGTAGATTATTCCGAAGTATATCAAGGTGAAATCGCCTGTGTACATCGCCTTGGCCGCCAGAACGGGATAGGTGAAAGGGATGGCAAGGATGACGGTTTGGGCAACCCCGGGAAGTTGGGTGATGTCAATGAGCATGAGTATTATCGCCGGGATGAATATCGGCACGTAAATTATGCCCAGAATGGACTGGGCGCTTCTGACATCCTCGGTGAAAGAGGCAACGAGAACGGATAGAGAGAGGGCAGACACAAGAGAGAGGAATAGAGTGACCAACAATATCACCATTCCGGTTATTGTCGGTGCCATGCCGAGCGCCGCAAGGTCAACGCCGCTTCCCTCCGCGCCCATGATGCTGGACATATAGAAAGAGAAGCCGAACACATAGGCAATCACCGCAATGGCGGATATCACAACCACGCCGGCAATCTTGCCGAAGAGAATGGTCCCCCTGGGAACTGGTGTGGTCAGAAGCGTTTCAAGAGTTTTCTCCTCCTTCTCCATAGCGACGGAGGTGGCAGCCAACTGCGCGGCCATTATCAGAAGTATCATCAGAACCATCGGTATCATCATGGATTGCAGCATCATCTGGTTGGTTATCTCCGAGGGGGAATTCGGCACTACCTCGCCCTTGACCACGGACAGGCTTCCCACCAAGAGGGGATTCTTCAGCGCCGAAATGTCCTGGCCGGGGAAGGCAGACGATATCCTCTCATCCAGAACGGATTGTTGGTACTCCAGGATGTAACTGACGATCATGTCCGAGGATATGCTCTCGGATATGGAATATGTCTTGAGAGGTGTGTAAAGCGAGACCAGCGCGCTGCGATTCGCCTCGATTTCAACTGTAAAATTATTGGGAATCACAATGAAAAGGTCAACTGGGTACTCGGTCCCGCTCACCATCAATTCCAGATCATGAATGCCGTAGTACTGGTCATTGATGCCCCTGTAAACAAGATGGTCCACCAGTGCGCTTGAGCGGGTTCCGTTGTCCATGTTGATGATGCCAACGTTGATGGAACTCGCGGAATCCTCGATGGACGAGACCGAAGCGCTCATGGCCATGCCCATCATGGGAAACATCAGCAAGGGCACAATTATCATGCCCAGCAGAAGCCGGGGGTCCCTTATCATCTCTATGACCTCTTTCTTGATTATCCGAATGAGGGCCCGAGCCATCAGGCAGCACCCCCCACAGCACCGGGAACAGAGCCTGTGGCCTTGATGAAAACCTCCTCAAGGTTCTCTGCATCGTATTTCGAAGTCAGTTCCGCAGGCGTCCCGATATCCACCAACTTTCCTTCGTCCAGAAGGCCGACGCGGTCGCAGAGGTACTCCACTTCCAGCATGTTGTGGCTGGACAGAAGGACCGTGGTGCCCATGTTGGCGACATAATCCTTCACAACTTTCCTCACATAGAAAGCATGCTTAACGTCAAGGCCGCTGGCCGGTTCGTCCAACACAGCAAGCCTGGGCTTGCTCATCAGAGCCCTGGCAATGAGCAGTTTTCGCCTCATGCCCTTGCTGTACTCCTTGGTCTTATCGTCAATCCTCTCTCCGAGGCTGGCGAGGTTCACACCCCTTTTCACCACATTCTCCGTGCTTTCGCCATCGGGAAGTTGCAGAAGGCCGGCCATGAACTCCAGGTACTCGCGGCCGGTGAGCTGCTTGTAGGAGCCTGCCTCCTCAGGAAGGTAACTGATGAGCGTCCTGATTTTTCCCGGGTCCCGGGAGACATCTATGCCAAAGATTGTGGCCGAGCCAGATGTGGGGGTGAGAAGTGTCGTGAGAATTTTCAATGTGGTGGATTTCCCTGCACCGTTGGGGCCGATGAGCCCGAATATCTCCCCTTGGTCAATGACAAGGGAGAGGTCCGCAAGAGCAATCACGCTCTTGTAATGCTTGGAGAGGTTCCGGATATCGACTGCTATCGCCATAAAGACCGGGCTTTCATCCCGCACAAGATATTTAAAAATTGCCTGGGAACGCCCACGCTTTGCTGGTTGCCCTTGCCATAAAGCACAACAGGTATCGGAAACGTTTTAATAATCCAACCATTCACCCCCCCTGCGAGGAAAGATTCATGAAGAGAAGCTCGAGAGTCTGGAAAAAACGCGGACAACAGCGCTGGAAATGGCGCAAGAAGAAGATGAGGCGCCGAAAGAGAGCACAGAAGATGCGCAAAGTCTAGTCGTGACCAGATTCCGAACTCACCACATGGGAGTATGGGGTAACACGGTATCCTCGCTGGCTCCAGTTACAGGGATGATAACCAACGGGTATTCTGAGGGAAACGGAGACGTTCGTGGCCCGGTGATGAATAACTGGAGCGATGACCCGTAGATGGTCTTTGCAGGTGGGAAAGTCCCGCTGAAAGGCGGGATGCCCTGCGGCAGATACCAGCTGATCTGGGTTCAAAGTATCACTTGGAGCGACCCTCGCAGCTTGGAAACAAGCTCCGAGTATCACTTGCGCCGAGAAATACTAAACATGTGATTACATTTCTCGGCAGCAAAGAGGTCGGCACAGCCGACCTCATATTGCAAATATCTCCAAGAAGAGTGGCAGGCCAGGTTTGCCGCGACGGTATGAAAGTCCCAGTGCTCCCATTTTTTATTTTCAACTGATTAAATAATAATATGAAAATAAAAAATGTTCGCCGAGCACGACCCTCGCACTCTCCCGGCAGAGTGCTCGGCTGAACCGGCAAACTAGCGACACCCTTTAATGACCCAACAAAGTCTGTTTGCCGAAACATTCTCTTGCATTGGAGCGTTTCTATCATCCTTCGTTCCCCAATTGTAAAGCGTCCTCGTCGTAATACGCAACAAAGCTACAAAGAAAAGCCTTCTGTGCCAGAGCGGATACATCGGGGCGCTTTGGCCGTGGATGGCCGGTGCCATATCCATGGGGCGAAGGGGCATCAACTGTTCGCCTTGCATTTTCGCATTAATAATTCGCAGCTTCATTCCATCGGCGGCGGTGGCGGTTGCTGGTACTGCACCGGCGGGGCTTGCGCCCTGGGCTTCTGCGCCTCGTTCAGTGCCGCGAGCTCCTTCCTGATCTTTCCGAGCCTGACGAACATCGCGACCAGCGCGATGGTTATCGTTATCAGGCAGATGAAGAATATCACGACAAGTGAGATGAGAAGTGTCAACATTGTTGTAATAAATTCTTCGTCCATATCCCCGAACGGCATATCGAATCCGCCGTCCTCGTTATCTCCACCCGTGTTCTCACCAGGATTTTCATGACCCGGCCAGTTCTCCGGAGTAAGATAAATATTGTTCGTTTGCGGGGTTGTGTCCTCAATTGAAAAGTCTTGGCTCCAATCAAAATAATCATCTGCGGTCACCTCCACATGATAGTTACCAAGCGGGAGGTTGGAATTGAAATATCCGTTATCGCCGGTGGTGAAATGATAATCCTCGGAAGTATCGGTGTTCTTGACATAGATGTCTGCGCCCGAGACGGGGGCATGATTTGATTCATCATAGACATGGCCCGAAACGTTTGCTGTCGTTTGCGCAAATACAGAGGAGGCACATAATGCGGCCATCATACATAATACTGCAATTATAACGGAAATTCTTTTGTTCATCATCCAAACCAACTCCGGGGCTTTTCCCCATGGACATTATGTCTATCCGAGATATTAAGGTATTCTATGACGAATTTCTCGCCCTAACGCAATATTTATAATCCTGATAACTTTATACAAACTGGGTGAATCGTGAAAATCATCAATCTATCCCCGGAAAATGAACAGCTCTACTTCAAATGCCTGGAGGACTGGTCCCCGGAAATGGCAGAATCCGGTTGCCACAAGGAATGCTGGTTCGGGAAAAAGAGAGAGAAAGTCCGGGTGAGGCTGGCTGCCGATGATGCCGGCAACATCGGCGGGATGATCCAGTACCTCCCCATCGAGGAATCCTTCGCCGAGGGACACGGCCTGTACATGGTTCTCTGTATCTGGGTACATGGCTACAAGGAAGGGAGAGGGAATTTCCAGAAGAAGGGAATGGGAAAAGCACTGCTGAAGGCGGCCGAGGATGATGTGAAGGCTCTGGGGGCCAAAGGGCTTGCGGCCTGGGGGGTTTCGTTGCCGTTCTGGATGAGGGCCTCTTGGTTCAAGAAACAGGGCTATGAAGCCGCGGACAAGGAGAGCGGGCGAATCCTCCTCTGGAAGAAGTTCTCGAATGATGCGGAACCTCCGAAATGGGTGCGACAGAAGAAGAAACCGACGCCGGTGCCGGGAGTGGTCACGGTCTCGGGTTTCAACAGCGGGTGGTGCCCGGCCAGCAGCATAACCTTTGAAAGGGCGAAACGTGCTGCTGCTGAATTTGGAGATAAAGTCATATTTCATCACATCGACACATCGGATAGAAAGACCTTCCTCGAATGGGGCATCGATAATGGCATCTTCATTGACGATGTGGAGATTACCACCGGCCCGCCGCTGACCTACGATAAGATAAAGAGCAAACTGGAGAAGAATGTCCGAAAGCTCAAGTGACGTCCGGGGTAATCTTTTTACATCGGCATAGCCATCCCAACCGCATGAAAGCCCTCGTCAAATGGGAAAAAGACCTGAACTTCAAGGCCAAGGTCGACACGGGTGTCTGGGTACACATGGGCCCCAGCAAACCTGATGCCGGCGAACCGCAGGCTGCCAGCCCCATGGAACTGCTGCTCATGTCCCTGGGCGGCTGCACGGCCATGGATGTGGTCTACATCCTCCAGAAAAAACGCATTTCACTCGATGATTTCAAGGTCGAGATGGAGGCCGAAAGGACCGACGTGCATCCGAAAGTCTATTCCTCGATACATCTCAAGTTCATACTCACAGGAAAAGACCTGAATATGAAGGACCTGGAGCAGGCGGTGAAACTTTCCGCCGAGAAATATTGCTCGGTCGGTGCCATGCTGGGAAAGGCCGTGAAGATAACGCACGAAATCGAGATTCGGGAAGCATAGCAGGCCGCAACAAACATTTATAGCAGAATGGCATTGGCAGCTTTGCGCGGGGATAGTCAAGACTGGCCAACGACGCAGGACTTAAGGTCTGAAGACGCAAGAGTTCATAAAAACCAGATAGGACATCCTGTCCTTAGTGGTTCATGGGTTCGAATCCCTTTCCCCGCACCATTTTCTTTTTCCCGCAAAACCATATTATAACATCGATGATTACCCGGGAACATGGCCCCCCCAGAGGAAAAAGGGAAGCTTGGCGTCATTCTGGTGCTCATCATGGCAATCGTTGTGACAATCGTTGTTTTCAACGGCATCATACCCGAAGATGAAATGCCGGATGACCAGGACATTTACATCCCGCCCTACTCGGTGGGGGAATACATCGATTACATCTATGACGGGGATACATTCAAAACCGTAGAAGGAGACATTATCCGCATGCTGGGAATTAATACAGAGGAGAAGGGGATGCCTTTCGCGGATGCCGCGAAACATCATCTTGAACTGCTCCTCAACAGCGGACAGATACGCCTGGAGAGAGATGAAGTGGATGAAGATAGGTATGGGAGATTGCTCAGGCATGTCTGGGCCGGGGATGTCCATGTGAACGCCGAGATGGTCAGGGATGGGTATGCCCATGTGTACATAATCCCGCCCAACGGTAAATATTCCGATGAGCTGTGGACGGCGCAGGATGAGGCCGTCGCGCACAATCGTGTGCTCTGGGAGAAATCGCCTCACGATGTGGAGATAGTCGAGATCCAGCCAATCCAGGGATTGGACCAGGAAGGGCTAAATCTCGAGATGGTGGTTTTCGAGAATAAAGGCAGCGATATAGTGGACATCAGCGGCTGGACCGTGAAGGACGAGAGCACGCATATCTACAGATTCAGCAGCATCAGGGTGATGCCCGGAAACTCTGTCTCGCTGAAAAGCGGGTTCGGCACGGATGATGATGCAAGCGTGCATTGGCAACTCGATTCATCAATATGGAACAACGCGGGAGATGTTTGCTTTCTCAGGGACGAGAACGGCCTTCTTGTCGATTCGTGGCGGTACTCCTTGGAAGGGGAAGAGTATGTGTTCGTGGATTATATTGAGAGATAGTATATAACCTGTATTGGAAATCTTTTTTAACACTTGAACGTTACCCTGTCACAACTGTTTATGCAGACATTCGATGGGAGGTAATCACATGCAAAAAGACATTGTGCACACCAGAGTGGTTTCGACATTATTGATTGTATTATGCATTGTGCTGTCGGCCGGGCTGTCAGGGTATTTTCTGGACCTTTACAACACCAAGGGCGCGGCAGTGAACAAGACCCCGATTGCTATTGCGGGGGATTCCATAATCAATGGATACAGGGGAGCGCCGCTGACATTCAACGGAAATGAATCCTACGATCAGGACGGGGAGATCATTTCGTACATGTGGGATTTTGGTGATGATTTCACCGGCATCGGAATCAAGCCGACGCATACCTACGACCTTGCCGGGGACTATGTTGTCACGCTCACCGTGACGGACAATGACGGGGCCGCCAACAGCACCTCCATCACTGCAAGGATATCGGACGATGATTCCGGGACCGGGCTCTACACGAAGGTTACCGTGAATGACATAATCCAGAACGGCACGAGCCTCCAGGGGCAGCTTGTCATGGTCAAGGAAGTGACCGTCTCCGACGCGGGGAGCTACAATTCCGGGTACGGCACAAACCCAACCGGATGGGTGAAGTTCTACGTGAAGGACAGCTCGACCGCCGCGGCCCTGGACATCTACTGCGATGGCGGGGCAACAAGGCCCCTCTCCCTGAAAAATGGGGATATTGTTACTGTCACTGGCATCGTCGAACTTTACAGCAGCGTGTGGGAGATCAAGGTCAGGAAGGATTCCACGGACAAGGTTGAACTGGTGTCCAGCGGCGGGGGCGGAGGCGGCACAGGCAACTACACCGCCCGCACGATAGCCTACATCTTCTCCAACTGGGAATCAATGCTGGATGATGAGGTGGCGGTCTATAACGCCACCATTGCGTGGCAATACGAGGACGGTTCGTGGCTGTTCAGCATGACCGACGGCTCCACGGCGGAGGAATTATCGGTCATCATGGACACGGGCTCGAATGTCGTGTCAGGCCTGGAGGTAGGTTCGGTAATCAACGTTTACGGCATTATCATGGAGTACCAGGACGAACCCGAACTCAAGGTCCGTGCGGGCACGGATGACAGGATAGAGTTCGGGACTGGCGGCGGGGGCGGGAATATTACCGGCAACTACACGCAGGCTACTGTTAACCAACTGCTTACCGATTCAGGCACATACAACAATACGAGGGTGGCCGTGCTGGGAGCGCTTGTCGTTGACTATTACGCGCCGAGCTACAAAAAGGTTACATTCACGGACAACTCTTCCGCCTCAAACCTGATAGCCTTCGGATATGAAGGCGCGGACATCGCCGAGGTCTCGGCAGGAGATTACGTGGATGTCTATGGCGAGTTCGTATGGTATGCTGGCGGCGGGTACTTTGAAATCATTATTGATGAAGATACGGACGACAGGGTCGTGCTATCCACTGGGGGTGGCGACGGAGGAAACATTACCGGGAATTACACGCTGGCGACCGTCAACCAACTATTGACAAGCTCCAGCACCTACAACAATACAAGAATCGCAGTGCTTGGGGCACTCGTTGTGGATTACTATGCGCCGAGCTACAAGAAGGTGACATTCAAGGACAATTCATCAGCCTCAACCATGATAGCCTTCGGATATGAAGGCGCGGACATTGCAGCAGTCTCTGCAGGAAATTACGTGGACGTCTATGGTGAATTCGTATGGTATGCTGGCGGCGGATATTTCGAGATTATGATAGATGAGGACACGGACGACCGCGTGGTCCTGTCGACCGGAGGCGGTGGGAGCGGGAACATTACCGGCAATTACACGCTGGCCACTGTCAACCAGCTGCTTACCGATTCAGATACATACAACAACACAAGGGTCGCGGTGCTGGGTGCCCTCGTCGTGGATTACTATGCGCCAAGCTACAAGAAGGTCACGTTCAAGGACAATTCATCAACCTCAACAATGATAGCTTTCGGATATGAGGGGGCTGATATTGCAGTAATCTCTGCAGGAAATTACGTGGACGTGTATGGGGAGCTCGTATGGTATGCTGGCGGCGGATATTTCGAGATTATGATAGACGAGGACACGGACGACCGCGTGGTCCTGTCAGCCGGAGGCGGTGGAGGCGGAGGAACGGGAGATTACACACAATACACATTAAGCCAGCTGCTCTCTGCACCCAATACCCACGAGAATGAATTGATTGCTATTCTCTATGCCACTGTGGTCACGGCAACCAGCCCAAGCTATAAACTGACGGTAACTGACAACTCAACCGCATCGAATATCGTTGTCTATTGCGAGTTCGATTCCACCTATGACGCGGTGGTCGCGGGAAACATCGTGAACGTGTATGGCAAACTAGTCTGGTACAGCGGCACAACATCTTACTGGGAGATATTGATTAGGAAGGACACGGATGACCGGGTCACGCTGGTCTCCGGCGGAGGCGGCGGCGGTGGCGGCGAGGGCAACGGCACCGGCACCAAGGCAGACCCCTACAATGTCGCTGCATGCATCGAGAAGCAGAACGAGTACCCTTATGTTATCGCATGGGCCCGCGGGTACATCGTTGGCTCGGTAAAGACCGGCAAGACGACCGTATCTTCGACCAGCGACATAGACTGGGTCAGCCCGTTCAGTTCTGCGACAAATGTCGTCATCGCGGACGACCTCATGGAGAACAATATCCAGAACTGCGCAGTGGTGTCCCTGACGTCCGGAAGGCCTTTGAGAACGGATGTCAATCTTTTAGACAATCCGGAGAATGACGGCAAGATGCTGAATGTTCTGGGCACGTTCAGGACCTATTTCAGCATAGCGGGCATTCGCGATTGCCCCGGAAACGCCACCGATTTCGAGCTCACAGGCGAGGGCGGCGGGGGGTGGACCGGAGAGACAAGCTATACAGAGGCAACAGTCAATCAGCTGTTGACCGATTCAAGCACATACAACAACACAAGGGTCGCGGTGATGGGGGCGCTTGTCGTTGACTATTACGCGCCGAGTTACAAGAAAGTTACATTCAAAGACAATTCATCGGCCTCAAATCTGATTGCCTTCGGGTATGAAGATGCGAACATTGCCGCGGTCTCGGCAGGGGACTATGTGGATGTGTATGGGGAGTTCGTATGGTACGTGTCCGGCGGTTACTTTGAAATTATAATTGATACCGACACCGATGACCGCGTAGTTCTGGTATCCGGCGGCGGGGGCGGAGGCGAGGAATATGACTATACCCAAGCAACCGTCAATCAACTGTTGACCAGCTCAAGCACTTACAACAACACAAGGGTTGCGGTGATGGGGGCGCTTGTCGTGGATTATTATGCGCCAAGCTACAAGAAGGTGACATTCAAGGACAATTCATCCGTTTCCACCCTGATAGCTTTCGGATACGAAGACGCGAACATTACCACGGTCTCTGTGGGAGACTACATTGATGTGTACGGCGAGTTCGTATGGTATGTAAGCGGCGGGTACTTTGAGATGATAATTGAAGCGGATACCGATGACAGGGTCATCCCGGCGTCCGGCGGAGGGGGCGGCGAAGAGCCCGAACCGGGCAATTACACAGCAGCGACTGTGAATAACCTGATACTCAACCCTGCGACCTATCTCGGAACCCTGATTCACATCACCGACGCAGTGGTGACGGATGCGTACAGCTACAACTTCGGGTACGGGGCTTCGCCCGGCGACACGGTGATGTTCTACATCGGTGACGCGTCCTCCGCACAATCCGTACTTTTGTATTGCGAGGCGAATGCGGACAGGCCTGCGTTCCTTTCCGACGGAGATTACGTGGAAGTTTACGGATACCTGGACCAGCACCTCGGGAGTCTCGAGATCGTCATCAGGTACGATACGGATGATGTTGTGTTCCCCAGCACCGAGGCATACCTGGCTGTGACAGTGGACCAGCTCCTCACAGAAAGCGCCACATACCTGGGAGAGAAGGTCTGCGTGCTCAACGCCCTTGTGTCCGATGCATACAGCTACAATCTCGGAAGCGGGGACGACCCTGCTGATTGGGTCGTGTTCTTCATTACCGATGCATCCACCGCATCCTCCCTGACAATCTACTGCCAGGCTTGGGCCACCCGCCCCCTGGAACTGTCCAATGGCGATGAGGTCAACGTGTACGGCGTCCTGGACCAGCACTTCAGCACGCTGGAGCTGGTCGTCAGGAACCGGACCGCGGATGCGGTGGTGCCGACCTCCGACGGATATACCATAGTAACCGTCGGCCAGTTGCTCGGAGATTCCGCATCATACCTGGGCGAGCAAGTATGCATCCTTGACGCTACCGTATCCGATGCATACAGCTACAATGGCGGTTATGGCACCGACCCGGATAATCCCGTGTTCTTCTACATAACAGACAGCTCAACTGCGCTTTCCATACTGGTCGCCTGCGAGCCTAACGCCGAAAGACCGCTCTTGCTCGAAGACGGGGACAAGGTTGACGTCCATGCCATCCTGAGCAGTCATTACGGCACCCCGGAAATGGTGGTGAGGGCGGGAACCGATGATTGCGTCGAGGTCAGCGCCACCAGCGGGAAGCTGGTATATTACTGCACCGGACATGGAGAAGCGACCGGGGCATTCACCAATTTTGAGGCTGCGATAAGCTCGGCAGGCTACCTTTACATGGAAGGAAACATCAATGCAATCGACCTGGAAAATGTAAAACTCCTGGTGATAAGCAACCCAAGCACGCCCTACTCGGCCGACGAGCTTTTGGACATCAAGAATTACGTGGAGGCTGGCGGGACTCTCCTGCTCCTTTGCGAGTCTGACAAACTTGAGGCGGGAAGGCCGGAGAACCTGAACCCGATACTTGACCACCTGGGAATGAACGGCCGGTTCAACGATGATGAGTATCTTGATGACTGGTACTGCTATGATCTCTGGAACAGCTGGGAAGGCGGAGAGTGGTTTCCGGGCATCCCCTACTTCAATTTCGTATCATATCAGAACGCAACGCCGGAATATGCCGATTTCGGCTGCTTCGACCTTGACTCCACCGGCATCACCGACGATGTTCTCTGGCTGCGCGGGGAGAGGATTTGCACAATCTACAATATCACCAATGATATCCCCATCATAAGAGGATCAGATGCTGGGTATGGTTTTGACAATCCGGGCGGAAGCGCATACACATTTCCGTATTCTCCCGGCTCCAGGCCCCCGGTCCTCGCAGCCAATATCTCCATTGGCCTTGGCAGGGTTCTGTACGGCGGCCTCACTTACACATTGAGCGATTCGAACCCGGACGGATGGGCTGACAGCAATCTCACTGCCCTTGTCCAAGGCATGCTCGGCTGGGCAGCGGAAAGCGGTGCGTCACTTCCAAACCCGATAATGGAACAGGAATCGGATGTTGGATCGATTGTTCTCTCACCAGGCTACGGAAATGCCATCGATTCTCAGTGCTCAGCCTTACAGAGTGAAACTCTTGCGCTCATTCCCAGGAGGAGTGTGTATTGAAAGAGATGGCCGTTCAGAACGACCAAGAGGCGGAGAACAAGTGCAACTCCTGCGGGAGGTACATCGGGCCGATATACGTCTGCCCGTTCTGCGGCTCCAAGGTCAAGCGCTCAAGAAGGGTCAGCTACACAAGGAACCTTGCGCTGATACTCGCGGTTGTCGGGCTGCTGGTGTTCCACGCCTGGTCCATCGGGTATGGAAATCCGGACGTCAACCTGGAGGACCTGAACGAGACCTCGAACTATGCCTATGTCACCCTGAACGGCGTGGTCACCAGGGCGCCGGTGTATTATCCCGGAGAGGATGGCGGCCCCGGAACCATTTACTTCACCGTGGACGACGGGACCGGCGATATCAGCGTTCGCGCCTACCCCATTCCCGTGGTGAGGGACATGCTGGAAACAGGCAAAATCCCTGGATTCGGCGACAGGGTCAAGGTCACGGGCAACACTTACTGGTACAATGCGGAGAGAGGATTCATACTAAATAGCCTGAGCCAGCTGGAGATATACCGGGAAGAGCCAATGCCCATGACCATAGCTGAGGTTAATGACCTGGACAGGAGCGCCTCAGAAGGATATTACCGCGTGAACGTCACCGGAACCGTCTCCAGCTGGAGGCAATACTATTCGGCTGTGGATGTGACGCTTATAGACGGAAGCGGAAACGAGATGTCCCTCTACGTCCCGAACTCGGTGATGGAACTCACCGGCACAGGTCCGTTGGGAAGGCTGGAGATAGGAATGGCCCTGGAAGCGGTCGGATGCCTGGAATACTATGACGCGGGGAGTTATTCCAAATGGGAGATAATTCCGGCAAGCATGCTGGACATCAGGGAGGTCTGAGCATGGGACAATCGTCAAAGAAGAGGCGGGCCATTGAGCGCTTGACGAAGGCCTATGAAGAGGGGAAGATATCCAAGGAATTGTATCTCGAAAATGTCAAGAGGCTGGGTGACATCGAGGAGAATGACGATTCATTGGATGGTCCCCTGGCTGCAGAGAGTCCAAGCAGCCCCCCGGCCCCGGAAGGCCGCATTGCAAAGGATGCCGATGAGCCCCAAACGAAGGGAAAAGAAGGAGCAATTCCCACACCGGCATCGGCAGCCGGGAGCGGCAAGGCAGGAAAGGTTGAAGAGTACATAGACAAATTGATTTCCCTCGGAATCAAACACCCATCCAGAAGAGAAGCCCTGATAATCCATTACATGGGATTCGATGAGAAACACATGCGGAAGGAGATAGAGTTCAACGGGATTCCAACCGACCTGATGGATTGCTTCGCAGATGGGGTGGCTGTCTCTCAAGACACGGTTGGCGGAGGCCCCGTCTCCCAGGAGACGCTCCGGGAAATAGAGAGGATATCCGAACCGGTGCAGACACAGCCGGTGGGCGAGCTCATACGGCAGGATGAAGCCGGAGAACCCGAGCCAAATTTCGTCTTGTTCGCGCCCTGCAAGAGCTGCGGACATGAAACACACGGAAAGACGAGCTGCGGAAGGTGCGGCGCCGACCAGGTTCACAGGGTGAGCCAGAAGAAGCTGATGGCCGTGTCATGCGTCCTGCTCCTGATAGGGGCGGTTTATCTCGGTGCGGCCAGCGCTTTCTCGGAAACAAAGATATCTGTCATCGGCGATCTCCAGGAAACAGACAATTTCAGGCAGATAAGGATTGTGGGCAAGGTCATCGACCTGGTCGATTTCTACCCCGAGAAATACTCTGAAAGCGGCACGATTCGGTGCCTTGTCAACGACGGCACCGGCAACATGTATGTGAAAATCATGCCAGACATCACCGAGAGATTCATCCGGGACGGGTATATCCCCGGCTTCGGGGACACTGTCGACTGCGAGGGCTCGCTGTTCGTGGGGGATGACGGGTACATGCAAATCAAGATCCGGGACAAGAGCCTGTTCAGGATAAGGGAGAGGGCATACACCGAGATTACCATTCCAGACCTTGTTCCGCCCGTCAGGAGCGCCTTCGAGATTGGGCAGCAGGTTACCGTGTCCGGGCAGATTCAAGGTAGTTTCTACATTGAGGGATTCGCGTGGATACTGGACCTTGTGGACGAGGAGGGAAGGAGCGTCAGCATATTCATTCCTGACGTGATAGGCCTGATGACCGGCGAGCTGGATCTGAGCAACATATACCTGGCCCATGTCACCGTCAAGGGCGCACTGGAATGGTACGAGAATGCCCAGAGCTGGGAGATCATTCCTGCCAAAACCTCGGACATAGAATTCGTGAGCGCGTACCATGGCGATACCTATACCACCACTACAGTTAGCCAACTCCTGACAAATGGGGACGCCTACAACGGCAAATATGTGGATATTCAGGATGCCACCGTAACCTGGATATATGGCGCCGGAGACTGGCTCATCAGCATCTCCGATGCATCCACCGGCGATGACATTTCAGTGATCATGGACAATGGCGCAAATACCAGCGCGCCTTTTTCCATCGGCAACACGATTAACGTCAGGGGCTTGGTCATACCATACGAGGGCGAGTGGGAGATTAAGATCAGGGCTATGTCCAGCGATTATTCGCTGAGGGTCAGCGAGATGGGGGGTTGAGCATGAATTTCTACATCCTCTGCATACTGTTCGCCATCGCCGGCACCTTGCTGGCGGCACTGATATCCTGCTTCCTGCCCGGCCTTCATGTCTACAATGTCATGGGCTTCGTCGTGCTGTTCTACCTCCCGGTGATGGACAAGATAGAGCCTTTCCTGATGCTGATGTTCCTGGCCGGGATGGTCACCGGGTTCGGATTGCTGTTCACAATATCGAGCCAGTACTTCAGCGCTCCCGACGATACCACGGCCTTCTACTTCATGCCCACGCAGAAATATCTCATGGACGGGAGAGGCCACGAGGCGGCCATGCTCGCGGGCATCGGCGGCCTCATCGGGATATTCGGGCTGGTGCTGGTGCTGCCATTCTCCATGCAGTTCCTGCAGATGCTCAGGGAGCTCGTCAGCCCGCACACCCACTGGATGCTGGGGACGATACTGACTTTCCTGCTGATAAGCGAGTGGCCGAGGGAATACGGCAGGAGCAAGATACACCTGTTCGGCATCGGCAAGGAGCACAAGGCCGCCCTGGACTCCGGAAAGATACCCCCCATGCTGAAGGCGCTCCTCCTGGAGAAGAAGATACCCATTGGCGATAATGCGACCATCTCCAAGCCGAGAAGCTATGAGTGGGAGATACGGGAGGGTAAGCATCTCATCATCGTCCACGAGATATCCCCCAAGAACGCAGAAGCTGGTAAGGAGCTCATGGTACTCGTCCGCACCCCGAAATGGGCCCGCATTGCAGAGGCCTACAAGTCCAAGGTCGCCGGTTGGGTCACCTTCGGCCTGGCCAGCTGGCTGGGAATGCTGGTGTTCTACAAGACCCTTGTCCCCCCGGACAGGGCATTCCAGACGCTCATGCCTGTTTTTGTCGGGTTATTCTCGGTTTCCGCAATCATACTGGCACTAATATCAAGGGTCAAGATACCGAAACAGCATCTGGCAGAATCCTATGACATCAAGGGCGTGACCATAGCGCAGTCCGGGGGTTCCGGCTTCCTTTCCGGGATGTTCGCAGCCTTCGTGCCGGCCGTGACCCCGGGAATCAGCGCCACCCTCGGGGGCAACGCCACTGGCCTCAGGGACGACAAGGTGTTCATAATAACCGGCGGCGTGAACCGTGTGGTCTATTATGTGGGCGCGCTCTGCCTTTTCCTTCTGCCATTGCTGCACCTGAGAAGGGGCGGGATGGCCATCAACGTGAATCTGTTCTTCGTCCCCCAGACGGTTGAGCAGTATCTGCTGATAACCGCCGCCATAGCCATCTGCGGTTTCATTGCCTTCATCATACTGATTTACGCAAGCAAGTTCGTGGCCAAGCTGGTGGAGAGGGTGCCCTACCAGACGCTGAACCTCTTCGTCCTGTTCGTCGTGGGGTCGATAATCTTCCTGATGACCGGCTTCATGGGGCTGATGCTGATGATAGTGGCAGCGATGATAGGGCTTGTGCCCGTGATGTGGAACTCCAGGAGGCTGAACCTTCTGGCCGTGATACTGGTGCCCATATGGCTCAACATGGCGGGCGTCGGGTCGCAGATAGCGGCATTGCTGGGGCTGGTGTGAGGTGAGCGCATGAAGGGTTTCACGCATTTCATGACGGGAGTCGCAATCGCAACATGTTTCGGAATGGCTGTCAGGGCATCTGTTGAGGATATGTCCCAGATAATACTCCTGGGCGGCTTGTTCGGTTACCTGCCGGACTTCCTGGATTTCCAGGTGTCGAGGTTCCTGGTGGACTTCGATTACGAGGTTGACCCCACCCTGGAGCGCAGCATAGATCCGCAGCGCATCGCCGACATGTTCGTGGAGGCCATCCACACCGCCCGGGACACGGGTAAGGAAACGAAGATAAAATTCAACACCATGAAAGTTGGCGCGGACATCTGGCGGCAATACGGTATAATGGTGGATGCCGAGAACAGCCGCATAGTTGTGAAGGTGGGGCCGCTGGTCACCACCGGAAAGACGCCGCTTCCCGGAACCGAGCCGCCCTCCGAGGAAGCCATCGGTGTTGCGTACTACAAAGCGGACCTCATTCACACATACGAGGCCTGGACATACGCGGACATCATGTCCGGACCCGATTATTCCATAATTCCAGAAAAGGACGGCGCATTGAGGCTGGATTTCATAGCCTGGCACAGGGAATGGAGCCACAGCATCACCGCAGGCCTTGCGCTGGCCCCCCTCGGATTGCTGCTGTACCTCGGGCTGACCGCGGCCTTTGCGGGAGAATGGGTGTTCAACCCGGAACTGAGCATAGTGGCATTCATGATCTGCCTGTACGGTTACTGGATACACGTGATAGTGGACCAGTTCGGCGTCATGGGAAGCAACCTGTTCCCGCCGTTCACCAAGAAGCGGAGCAAGGGGCTTGGGCTATTTCACAGCGGGCTTTCCATTGCCAACTTCGGGACGAACTGGATCTCGGTCGCCGTAATTCTGTACAACCTGAACTACTGGGCGGCCGAAAGGACATTCACCACCAATCCCGTGAAATACTTCGGCCTGACCACAGTGCTGCCGCTGGCCATCCTGGTTCTGATTCGATATTTCTACCTCAGGCACGAGGAGAAGAGCAGGCCGAAGCAGGAGATAACCGAGGGCGAGCAGGATTACTTGGAGAAGATGGACGAGATGATGGAGTACGGTTCAGGAAGGAACGTGTAGTTCGGTAATCTCATCGTTTGCAGATTGCCGATTACCGAAAACTCTTTGGGAGAATACGGTCCTACATCGACTACCCACAGCGGATTCTCGTGTCTGTTGAGAAATCATTCCCGAATCCACTAATTGTTGGGACATTGTCCTATACTGCCACAGCTCTCGATAATCCCAATACATTGTTCCTGGGTGGGAATGCTTTGGGATTGATTGTCGGAAACCGCATTCAATTATTGCCCGGCATCCGGCCAGGCAAATCCATATACTGATCCCTATACCCCAATTCTAGAATATGATAAAAATGAAATGGGGGAGGGCAACCCGCCCTCCCATTTTCCTTTTCTGCCTAGTACGCCACGACCCATGGTGCATCAGCCGTGCAGTGCACCCAATACGCGTTGCCCGCTTCCATGGTGACAGTGCCCAGTGCGGTAGTGTCCGTGACATAGGGCGCATCGCTCTGATAAACGCCGACGATGTCCGCAACGCCCGGGAGCATCTCGGATGCCGGCCTCGCAGTCATGGATGGGTAGCTCACCATGTTCCATCCCGCGTGCAGGTAGATTGATGTGGACACGGGAACGCTGCCTTCCACGGTCAGGAATCCGTCACTGCCGATATCGGTGATGTGGACCCATACGCCCATGGTGTTGTCGATGTTCGTCAGGGTGTTCACGCCGCTGCCCGCACGGTATGTCTTCCATGTCTTGGTGGCTCCGTCATACCATTTCACGACATCCCAGGCAGTGTCCCCGCCCAGGTCGTCGAGTACCGATTCCATCGGGCCGGAGGCGCCCAGCGGGAACGATATGAAGTTCCAGCCGGGAGTTGGTTGCAATGGGATGTCGAAGGTTACCGTCACGACACCCAGCATGCCTGGGGATGGGGTATCGGCGAAGAAATCGGTCATGCTGTTGTCTGTATCTGTGCCCATGTCATCGCGCGTGAGGGAATATCCAACCTCAGTCTCGGATGCGGGCATGCCTGGAACGTTCTCGCCCTCTATGCCGTATTCCATGGCGTCCACCAGGAGTTCCGGCACAGAATTATCGTAGAGATATATGGCATCGTAGTACGGGTAGCCAGGCAATTCTATCTGGTCGTCGTAGTTATCGTCGGCAATGAGTATCATGTTGGTAACTCCAGGGTTGTCGTGGTCGGAATAACCGCTGCCTGAGCATGTGGCATCGTACATCTCGAAATCCGGATAGAACCCGAACTCCGTGTAGAACCCGCTAGTTCCGAAGTCGCCGGCGGTCTTGGCTATCACGAGGGCCTGTGTTCCGTTTATGACCGTTCCGGCAGGGAATTGCCATTTCCTGAGATACCAGGACGGCTCGCCGTACAGCTTCCATCCGCCGATGTTTACAGGGGATTCGTCTGGGTTGTAAATTTCAATGAATTTGCTGTTCAGAGCTGGGTTCTCATAAATCATCGAGTTGTAATATACCTCGCTGATAACAAGATGCGGCCAGACCGTGTAGGAATAGAGCCTCTCGGGAGGAACTGCCACCTCGCCGTCCGATGGGTCGTCGACTGGATTGCTGTCCCAATTCGGCCCGGATGAGGCATAAACATAATACTCCACCGAGGAAGAGGCCGGTTGCGCGGGCAGTGTGCCCGTGAATATGTTGTCGCCCATGGGCGCCATGGCCACAGGTGTCTGGAAGGCGCCGCCGTTCACCCTGTACCTGACCGTGGCTGTAATCGCGCCGCTGCAGGTAATCCTTGCGCTCACATTCACGGTCTCGGTCGCGCCGGGAGAGCCAGGCGTGACTGTGACATGGTGAATGGCTGGCGTGGCACCCACATTGCCTCCGGGAGTGGGCCTCTTGGTGGCTGTGAAATCGACAAAGCTGTCATCGGTGTCCAAGTGATAATAGTCCCTAGTCAACGAACAGTTCTCCGGTGAAACATAAATGGGCCTTCCTAGGACCCATGAGTAATCAATTCCGTACTCCATGGCGTCCATTTCGGTGCCCAGGTGGTTTCTCAGTATCAGGGTGTCATCATAGTTGTTCAGCTTGATCTCCTTGTTCAGGCCGCTTGCCAGGACCATGTTTTGGGAGGCACCATCATCCTGCAGGTCGTCGCCGTCGAACATCTCGAAGTCCGGCACCGCACGGTTGGGGGACGCCACCAGCTGGGGGTCGCCCCTGTATCCGCCCTGGCTATCGTTGTAATACGAGTCCCTGGCAAGAACGAAGTATCCCCCGCCTGCCAGAGTGGAGATGGCAGCCGGGAACGCCCATACGCCGCTGGACCTCTGCGCCTCGATTGTCCATCCGGCCATGTCGACAGCGCTGCCGGTTGGATTGAAGAATTCAATGAACTCGGACTCCTCTGCCCCGGCACTGGGGATGAGGTCGTAGGCATTGCAGTAGAGCTCATTTATCAAGACACGCGCACCGACATAGAATGAATAGAAGTGCACTGGGGCATCGGTCGGGCTGGTTGTTTGAAGCCCGGCATCGTCAATGACGCTAGCATAGTAATGTATGTTTGTTCCATCAGGCATAGCCGATAACATTGCGGAGTAAATGCCGTCGCCCGCGACCGTGTCGGGGGAAATGCCGTCATCCTTCATCAGGATGTTTGCATAAGGCGCAGAATCCTGCGAATACCAGAGTTGGACTTTGGAAATCGCATTTTCCGGATCGCTGGCGATAGCCGTGATTACCACATCATCGGTGCTCATCGGGCTGCCTGGCGTGTGGCGGACAGTGTGTATGCTGGGCGCTTCGTTGGGGAGTGAGAGGACAGGGCTGTGCACCCATATCGGCGAGGACCAGAACCTGCTCGCCTGGCCATCCGATTGGGTACCTCGGACATAATAGTAATGATGGCCGCTTGCCGGGGTGTGGGTGAACTCCCATACCAGGCTGTTGGTCGGTGTGCCTCCCCAGGTCTCCGCGACTACGCCGTCTTCGATGAGCTCCACGGTCTGGAAGTCATTTATCGCATCTAGCGTGACGACGAAGTCCAGGGGGTTGGAGTCGGTGAATTCCAGGCCCATGCCATACCCGTTCACCGTGAAATCGAGGTATATGGGGTCAAGCACTGCGGGGTCGGTGGACGGCGGCAGGTTGGTGTCAGCCTCATATGCGTAGTAGTTCAAGGTCCTTAGCGACTCAAGAATGCTGGCAGATGTGAGCTCCGGAGCCCGGAACATGGTCATGTCAATCTTGCTGTAGGCATTGACCTTGTTTCCCCAGTTGCCGTTCTCGTTCCTCTGGCCCGCAAGAGCCCCGTAGTGCCAGCCGTTCTTCAGGCCCTTGTTGTAATTCTGTTCGTAGGGGGAATTCACAGAACTGTCCAGCAGCTCGAATGCCACCATGTATTGATCAGCATCCGGGTCATATGCCATATCTTCGAACATCCCCTGCCCCGGCGAGTTGAATATGCCGATGGCTTCGTGGTCGATGATCCACTGGAAAGCCGAGGAAAGGTCGTACAGGGCAAGGCCGGATGCGACCTCTTCCACGCTCTCGTCGTAAGCGCTTATCTTGCCGTAACCCTCGGAACCGTCCCACAGCTGCTGGCCGTAAAGGGCGATGAAATCGCCGTTGATGGTGCTGAGGGCCTGCTCGGATTTGCCGGCCGAGTATTCCGCCCCGGACAGCTGATATGAATAATCATTGATTCCCAAAACGTTGATGTCCGGACCCTGGCCCGCGGGAGGCATCTCTATCGCGCTTGCGGAATTCTGAGGTTGGGGCGTTGCCCTTGCGTAGAAGTCCTGGCTGTTGTCACCCGTGTCCTGCTGATTCCCGGCGCCATCGTCATGGGGGCTTCCTGACCTTCTCTCGATGGAGTTGCCTTCGGGAGGTATCGGCACCGGAGCCGTCTCATAGTTGTCGCCCTCGGTCCATGCAGCCCTGGCACCGGTTCCTTCATATCCGACAACGTCAATGAAAACGCCGTCCGGGTGCTCAAGCCTTATTGTGTCGGGTCCGTTCTGGTAATCAAAGCCGTCAACTATATCCGGGGTCGGTGAAACTGCAGAGCCGCCGACCAAGAAGAATCCGTAAGCCGGGATGGTGCCAGTGTTGAGCGTGTGGGTCTTCAGAGTGCTGTCCGAGTTTCCATCAATGTTCTTGATGTACCATGGGTCACCGGCCGTGAATGTCACCGGATTCGGGGTCGGGTTGTAAAGCTCCACAAAGCAGAGAGTCGCGCTGTCCGTTCCCGCCTGGTTGAAGAACACCTCGCTTATCACCAGGTGGTCGGTTGAGCTCCCAAGGCCGCCGTTGGCATATTCGTAGGCATCGGCAGGCGTTCCCAGGCCGGACGAATAACTCGTGAACGCATCCATGCTGCCGATGTAGTAGTTCATCGTCACCGGCGTGGTGGTGGTGAAGGAATAATATGAGCCGGAATTGTCATCCGTGGAAGACAGCCCGGAAGGGTTCATGGACACCACCGAGAACTGGTATTCGGTGGATGGGAAAAGCCCGTAAAGGAGCACGCTGTGCTTGGTGGTTAGGTGCAGGTTGGTCTGGACCTGGCCGGGTGGCACGCTTGTGCCGAAATAAGCGGTGCTGGAACTGAGGTCATCAGTGTCCCATGTGATCAGCGCGGTGGTGTCCGATGGAGTGGCCAGGATGTTGCTTATCACTGGGGCTGTCGTGTCCTGTGGCGCAGTCTTGAAATGGTAGAATGAGCCGCCATTCTTGTCATAGGATGTCTGGCCCTTTCCATCGGTGGCTGTTATGTAGAAATAGTAATCAGTGTTGGGGGTCAGGGGATAAAGCATCGTGGCATGTTCAGCCCTCATTTCAGATGTTTGTACTGTGATGTTCGCGCCCGCATCCGGGTTCGGATTGGTAGAGTACACGACCGTGCTGTCGGCTTCCGGATTTATCTCGGGCCATCCGGGCTCCGTGGTGTTCCAGCTAATCGTGGCGAACACGGACCCGACAACGCTCTGCACATCCTCGATGGCAGGGGGCTGGCAGTCAAGCGTTTTCGGAGCGGGATTGGTCTTTGCTGTGAACACGCCGGAGTTCTGTTTCTCCGATTGCTCGTCAGCGCCGGTCGGGGATGATGCCAGCACATCTTCCGGACCTTCCCTTCCGGGGATTATCCTGGCCAGCGAGGTGCCTGCAGCGACATCCGGGGCGGTGTAGCCAGTCATGGACCCGTATGCCTTGTTGCCCCAGACAACGGCATCGTATACCCTTCCATAAGAGGTTGCCATCTCAAGGTAATCAGCAGTGTTGCCCAACGGCTGGCGGGAAGTGCCGGTGTAACTCATTGTCTTGGCCACTGTATCGCCGAACACCTCGAAATCCGGGTAATAGCCGTATGTCTCATGGAATGTTTGACCATTTATAGCGAAGGAGGCATACGAGGACTGGGGAATCAGCAGGTCATCCGCGGGTAATCCGAAGGAGTTCCCGTCATCGGCGAATCTCCATGATTTGAGATTGATGGAATTTGTCTCGGGATTAAAAATCTCCCACCATTCCCTGTCATCGTCGTTGGTGACGGCCGGGTCATAGTATATCTGATTGAGGGTCAAATGGTACCCGCCGCCGATGAAATTTGTGGTGGCTCCCGGTTGGTTGTTTCCCGATTCATCCCGGATGTTGTACGCGGATAGGGCATAGCCTATCCGAGACTGGACATCTGTGGTGAGATACACAATACTGTGGTCATCCGGGTCTATCTGGATGTCGATTATCTGCAGGGTGGGTTTTCCGCCTGTGAACTGCACAAATGTGTCGGATTGTATGGTGTTGGCCGGGGTTGCCCTGTCCCTTATGTTGTTAATCGTTATTGAATAAGTATTGCCGATTGTCTGGGTTCCGGTTGTCAGGTTCACGGTCCTGAGGTCCGCTTTTTGTATGGCTGAAGATGGATAGGTGCCTATGCCACCGCCAAGGGCATAATTGGACTCAGTCTCGGCATCTGCAGTATTGACAGGTTCGCTGAAAGTGAGTTCCACATGTGTAAGGTCGGTAGCCCTGACGTCGATTATCGTCGGGGGAGTGGTGTCGGTCTGGTCATGGCATTGGTAGAGGTCGCCCTCGACCTCGAAACTCTTTCCGTCGGTGGTCAGG
>JAWOHM010000063.1:0-2899 GCA_046485165.1 Thermoplasmata archaeon | reverse complement strand
CTCCCGACTTCGGGCGACCTGAAGTCGACCTCAGAAGGGAGTGTTACCAACAGGCCGCCGGCCATTTTCACGGGCGAGCTGCAGCCCGCGAAGCGGAAGAAGATGTGGGATGATAGCCAGATAATCACCGCAACCCCGCAAGTGATCTCCAATGACATAGTGTCCGGCCAGATAGACCTGAACGATGTCTCGCTGATAATATTCGACGAGGCGCACAGGGCGGCAGGCGATTATGCCTATGTGTTCATCGGCGAGAGATACCGCAAGGTCAAGGCCGGCCACACGATGGGCATGACCGCGTCGCCCGGCAACGACCCGCAGAAGATACTGGAAGTGTGCGAGAACCTGGGCATCCAGGCGGTGGAGATCCGGCATGAGTACGACCCGGATGTCGTGCGATATGTCCATGACATCTACCTGAAATGGATGGAGATGGATGTCCCAAAAGAGCTGATGGAGGTCATTCAGCACCTTAAAAAGGCCTTGGAGGAGGAGGCGGGGAAGCTGAGGAAGGCCGGTTATCTCAAGAAAGGAGGGTATGTCAGCACCAAGGACCTGCTCTCCGCGCAGAGAGTGATTCAGGGCCAGTTGCAGGCATCCAACACATCCAGCACGGCATATTCCGCGGCAACGACGGCAGCCATCGCCATGAAGATAGTCCATGCCCTGGAACTCGCGGAGACACAGGGCGTTGCGGCGCTGAAATCCTATTTCGAGCGATTGACCAAGGATGCGGTGTCCAGGGGCTCCAGCAGGGCTGCGAAAGACACGATAATGCTGCCCAAGGTGCAGATGGCGATGAAGGCCACGAACAAACTTGAAGCCGCCTCCGTGGAATCGCCCAAATTGGCGCGGGTCAAGAAGCTGGTCGTGGCACAGCTGAACCAGAAGCCGGATTCCAGAATTATCGTCTTCACGCATTACCGCGATACGTCTGAACTGGTCGCCAATGACCTGGCCAGCATCAGCATAATCAGGCCCATGAGGTTCGTGGGCCAGGCCACCAAGGGCGCGGACAAGGGAATGAACCAGAAGAAGCAGGTGGATGTGATAGACAGGTTCCAGGCCGGGGAGTTCAACGTGCTGGTTGCGACCAGCGTGGCCGAGGAAGGCCTGGATATCCCTTCCACGGACCTTGTGATATTCTACGAGCCTGTTCCGTCGGAGATTCGCAGCATCCAGCGCCGCGGGAGGACAGGGCGGCACAGGCCCGGCAAGGTGGTCATACTCATTTCCAAGGGCACGCGGGACGAAGCGTATTACTGGTCCTCGAAACACAAGGAAAGTCGAATGCACAGGGAACTGGAGAAGCTGAGGAAGGATTTGCAGAAGAACCTTGTCGTGGGCGGCCCCACTGCGCCGAGCTTCGAGAGCGCGGCGGCCAAGCATATCGCCGGCAAGTCAGTGGCATCCAGATTTGAGCCGGAGCATGGGGAGAAAGGCCAGAAGACGCTCGGGGAATTTGAACATAAAAGACAGATTGCGGCGGAGCCGGAAAAGCCGAAACAGGAAAGGCTGAGGCTGATTGCCGACACCAGGGAGTTCAAGTCATCCGTGGTGCGGCATCTGGCGGTGAAGGACCTGATTGTGGAATCGAAGCAGCTGGACGTGGGCGATTACCTCATCTCCGAGCGCGTTGGCGTGGAGAGAAAAGAGGTCGAGGATTTCATCTCATCGGTAATGGACGGGCGCCTGTTCCAGCAGGTCAAGGCATTGAAGAGGGCATACCAGTCGCCTCTCATCATCATCGAGGGCCGGGACCTTTACACGCGCCGGCTTTCCGCCGATGCGGTCCGGGGGGCGCTGGCTTCCATAACCGTGGATTTCGGGGTGCCGGTGTTCTTCACCACCGATGACAGGGACACGGCGGAATTCCTCATTGCGCTGGTCAAGAGGGAAACGGCCGAGGGCAGAAGGCCGGGCATCCGCGGGGAGAAAGGCACGATGCTGGTCCAGGAGCGGCAGCAGTTCATACTGGAGGGCCTGCCCAATGTCTCCGGGGTGATGGCCCAGAGATTGCTGGCACATTTCGGCAGCGTGAAGGCGGTGCTGGAAGCCACCGAGGATGAGTTGATGGAGGTCAGGGGAGTGGGCAAGATTATCGCAAAAGGCATCCGCGATACCATTGATGCAAAATATTACTCCACGGAGAAGGATGGCTGATGCTTGCGGTCCGGGTGCCCAGCAAGAGCGCGGAGGAAGCGCGGGCGCTTGTTTCAGAGGCCGGGATACTTGACAAGCACCACAGGATATTGAATGAGGAAGGATTCACCGAGATACCGATTCTGCAACGGCCAGACGATAATCTTCTTGTGAGATTCGAGAGGCTTGGGGCAAGCATCATCGATGAAAAGGAATATGCCTGGCGCGAGACGTTCAAGGATGTTCACCGGGACATACTGGCCATGATAGACATCCCCGAGGATGCAAAACAGAAACTGCCGAGGCGATGGGAGCAACTGGGGCATGTGCTGGTTCTGAAAATAGACCCGGAACTGGAGAACTGGATTGAGGAGATTGCCACCACTTACGCGAAGGTTCTCGATGTGGACACAGTGCTTCGGGACACGGGAGGAGTGCATGGCCAGTACCGTGAGCCGGTCATGGATGTCCTGTTGGGGGATAACACCGAGACCGTACATCTGGAAAATGGTATAAAATACTGCCTGGATGCTGAGAAAATTATGTTCTCCAGCGGGAATGTGGATGAGAGGATACGGATGGCAAGTGTGTGCCAGCCCGGCGAGACTGTAGTTGATATGTTTGCCGGAATAGGTTACTTCACCCTGCCCATGGCGGTTCATTCGGAACCGGCCAGGATAATCGCGCATGAGATAAATCCGGTTTCCCACAGGTACCTGAAGATGAACATCGGGCTGAACGGCGTGGCAAAGATTGT
>JAWOHM010000059.1:0-3356 GCA_046485165.1 Thermoplasmata archaeon | reverse complement strand
CCTTCGCGATCCCGGACGCCCTCGAGACCTTCCGCGAGGTCGGCGTCACGATCACCGGCGGCAGCACGGCCCACTACCAGATGCTGCTCGCCGAGCAGCAGAATGCTCGCAATCGGGTAGGAATGCTCCGCTGTTGATTGCTGATAACCGCATTCTATTCTTGCCTGGCCAGATGCCAGGCAAGCTCAGACCCTAGACCCTAGGCCCTCAGAATCAATAACCAAGCCAGCCCCTAGACCCTGAACCTAGACCCTAAGAAACAATAACCAAGCCAGTCCCCAGACCCTAAAAAGACAAAACACACATGGCTGAAATTTTATTTACCGGCAAACCTTTTATATAGTTTGAAATGCTATTTCATTACAACCAGGTCCGGATGCGCCGGGCCGAGGAGGCGATGGGCATGGGCAGAATAATGAAATTCGGGATGGAAAGGCTTGAGCGCAGGCATCTGGAGGTGGGACTGGATTGCCCCAACTGCGGCTCTGCGCGGATTGTAATAAAAGGCGGCAACGGCGACGGGCACCTTGTGGGAAAGACCTGCCCGAAATGCGGCATAGATATCATCCTGGACGGGCTGAGCATCACCGTGGTGGATGAGGCCGCCGGTGCGATATCGGAACGGCCGCAGGCCATCGGGACGATAGTCTAAAATCCGGGTAACTGATGTACGGGCAATGCGGTATCTTATAGAGCTATCCGGCGAATCTGAGGCGCTGGCAGTGGCCGAGGCCCGGGCAGTGGGAAACGTTTCCGGCGAGGCAGCGGAGCTTGACGGCAGGGCCCTGGTAATCAACAGCGATGTCGATGCTGAAGAACTTGTCAGCAGGCTGGCACTGGCCTGGTCGGTGAGCGAGCATCTGTTCACCTGCAGGGTGGATGAGCTCGATTCCAGGTTGGATAATGTGAAATTGCCCGGAAAGACATTCAGGGTGAGGACCAGCAGGATGGGGGGGGAGCACAACCCCGGGGACGGGACGGCCATCACCAGGCATGCGGGGGAGATTCTTTCAAATAGATATAAGGTTGACCTGGAGAATCCGGAGGCCGAGCTGAGGATGCTGATGGCTAAGAGCCTGCACGCCGGAATCCTCTGCGGGGAGATAGACAGGCCGGCACTGGAAGCCAGGAAACCAGAGAGCCGTCCATTCAATCATCCAATCTCCCTGCACCCCAAACTTGCGAGGGCGCTGGTCAATCTCACCCGCATCCGGAAGAATCAGGCAATTCTTGACCCGTTCTGCGGCACCGGCGGCATACTTCTGGAAGCGGGGTTGATGGGCTGCAATGTGCTCGGCGGGGACATGGACGCCAGGATGGCAAAGGGAACCAAACGGAATCTCGAGCATTACGGAATATCGAAGCATGACATAAGAATAATCGATGTCTCGGCCTGGCCGGAAAGCCATGCACCGGTGGACGCCATAGCCACGGACCCGCCTTACGGGCGCTCGGCCAGCACGGCCAGGGAGCCCATCGGGTCGCTATACGCCAGGGCATTCGCCGCATGCCATGCCATGCTGAAAGATGGGGGAGCACTAGCCATCGCGCTGCCGGCTGAAAAGCACATATCGCTTGCCGATGGCTTCGACCTGGAAGGAATTTACCCGGTGAGGGTGCACAGGTCCCTGACACGTTACTTCTGCGTCTTCAGAAAATGATCACCTGAAAATGAACCGCACCCGCATGCCATGGGGAGTCCGGTTGTCGGTTGCCAGGGTATTGGATTCCCAATCATACCCGCCCTCCTGGACGTCTATCGTGAGCTCGGTGCCGTTCTGGACCGGGTCCAGCATTACATGGAGGTTCATGGGCAGTATCTGGCCTATCTCCAGGGTGGTGTTGAAGCTCTGCGAAACTGTGGCGTTCGCATCGCCGTTGACGGACAGCCAGGTTGTGGCGTTCAGGGATTCATTGGCATTTGATGTTGTTGTTATCGTGAACTTCAATTCCAGGGGCATGTTCCCGTTGTTGACTATCCTGAAGGGAAAGGTGGTGTTCTGCCAGGATGCCGATGCGGTTTTATCGACGGAGTGGCTGAAATAGGGGCCGACCGGTGTCGCGTCCGCCTCCTGGAACGTGAAATCGTAGTTCACCGGCACCGTGGATATTGGCACTGGAACAAAGCAGAGTATCAGCATGGCGGCGGCTGCGATGCCGACGGCCTTCCTGCCGGTTGTGAGCAGCGTCACATCGTTAAGCGGCGGCGGATGCCTGAGGCCCATGAACATTATGAGAAGCGCGAAGAACAGCCAGCTGCTGCTGAAGAGAAGGCCGAGGACCAGCATGGCGCCTATCGCCCCGTAACCGGCCCATCTGGACTTCTCCCCCAGAAGCGCCCTTGCAATGTGCCCGCCGTCCAGCTGGCCGACCGGAAGGAGGTTGAGGGCAGTTACGAAGAAACCCACCCAGCCTGCAAATGCCAGCGGGTGTATGCTGGCCCCGCCGCCAAGCCCGAATATCTCCATGAATGCCTGGAACAGGAGGGAGGTGCCGATGAGCATGGTCCCGCCCTGGAGGGCCTCGCCCTGAACCGAGCCGGCGATGTCCCCGGAAAGGACCAGGCCGATGCAGAGCACCGGTATGGCCACGATGAAACCGGCTATGGGGCCGGCGAAACCTATGTCCAGCAGCGCCTTCTTGCTGGGTATGGGTTCCCTTATTGAAATGAAGGCGCCGAATGTCCCAAGGATGAATGGCGCAGGAATGAAGAAGGGAAGGGAAGCTGCAACGCCATGGCTCCTGGCCGCTAGGTAATGCGCCATCTCATGCACGCTGAGTATTAGCATCAGCGGGAAGGCGAAGTAGAGCGCGCCATTTCCCAGATTCTCGGCGGTGAATGTGCTGCCCGTGTTGAACACAGCGCTCCAGAGCCCGGCGCCTGCCAGGATGGTGCTACCGATTGTCACGAACAGCAAAAGGAGGTTGAGCCATGGGCCCCTGAACTTTGTGGGAGGCCTTTTCACCACATGGATGATGTATTCCCCTCCCTCCTTGGTTATCAGAGGTATGTAGGCAAGGGCCTTCAGGTCCTTTCTAAGGCTCTCGAAATTCGTTTCAAGGGCGTCCATGTTGATGTTGCAGTGCATGGAGACTGTGTCGAAATGAACCTGGGTGTTGTATATCGGAAAATACCTGCCGACAGTGCCCTTGATCTGCTCTATGTCATCGAATATCGTCTTGGGGATATCGGGCGGTGGCGGCTGCTGATAATACCAGTTGCTCATCAAACATCGTATTCCCCGGGGGGTATTAATATTTGTGCCAAATCGACAGAAACATATATATCGCAATATGCTGATTTGGTATGAGGGTGACATTATGGTGAAGAAGACAGTGAAGAAAGTGGTCCTTCT
>JAWOHM010000053.1:0-8884 GCA_046485165.1 Thermoplasmata archaeon | reverse complement strand
GGGTCGGAACGGCTTTACGGCAGCACCGTCCAGATTATGTCCGATGGCACGTGGATCCCGGTAATCTCATCGCTTCTCAAATGCCGATTACCGGCCATACGCATTGGAAATTATTGCTTCTAAAATGACTACCCATGGCGAACGCCTTTTCATTGTTAGATTCAGTATCGGCATTCACCGATTGATTGCAGAATGCTGCGAGCCGCATGGCGCTTGATTCCGCTCTCAACTTGTTCCCGCACCATGGTCGAATGCTTCGCAATACTTTGTCCGGAATCGCATTCAACTGTTACGGCAGCACCGTCCAAATTATGTCGGATGGAACATGTATCCAATACGCATTCCCGTGCGACATGGTCACACTGGATAGGTCGGTGTAGTCCTGAACGTATGGCGAAGTGGCGATATAGGCCGAGACTATGGTCGCGCCGGTTCCGGACAGTGCCACATCGGCGTTTCTCGACGTCACTGACGGATACCCGACCATGTTCCAGCCCGCGCGGAGCTGTATCTCCACATTGGCGCCGGAGTAATCGCCCGCAACGCCGAGCGTGAGCTTGCTCCCGACCACCGCTGTAAGATGCACCCAGACGCCCATCTTGTTGTCGATTGTGGAGAAGGTGTTGACTATGAGCCCCTTCCTGTGCGTCTTCCATGACTGCGCGGTGCCGTCCCACCACTTGGCCACGTCCCAGTCTGTCCCGCCGGCGTCGTCCAGTATGTCGACGATGCTGCCGGTCACGTCCACCGGGAATGACAAGAACGCCCAGTCCCCGGCAGAGCGGCCGGTGAGGTCGATGTCGTAATACCCTCCGCCGGGCTCCTGCACCGCATTGTTGTTCTGCTCCTCGTTGCCCAGGGCGTCCTCTGCTCGGACGATGTACCACCAGAGTGTCGCGTCGGCCATACCCATATTCATGTCAACGTAAGTGTTGGTGCCGACGGGGACTGTGTCCATCAATGTGTATGGGCCGGGCTCGAACTCTGCGCGGTAGATGTTGTACTGTGCCACATCCGCGCCGCTGTGCGTCCAGTTCAGGGTATTGTGGTCCAGGCTCGTGCCTCCGGTTGCCGTGTAATAAACAGTGACCTGAACCGCATCAACATTACCATTCTTGTCAACCTGGTTGTAAGTCATGGAAACCCGGAATGAATTCTGTATCTCGGCAAGGGACCAGGAGTGGCCCCAGGTACTTGCTACACCGCCGGTGGAAAGGTCTGTGGCAACGTTCCTGGGCAGAACAACGTTTTGGCTCGCGCTCCAGGATGTGCCGCTGTCCCAGGATATGGCGACATCCACGGAATTCCCGTTCCTGTTCGAATCGGCATTTCTCAGAACGACCTGGATTCCATCAATCGTGGAACCTGCCGGAATCGTGCTGAAATCATAGCCGTACCAAGAGTGCCGCAGAGCATTCGTGCCTGCGGTTGTGTCCACAGAATCCACCGCATAGGCATTCGCGGGTGTGGCCCAACCGGTTCCAATGGCCAGATTGGCCGTGGGTAGCGCGGTTGTGTCCCCCTGGGAACCGCCGCCCGGGCCCCAGTGCTCGACAGTCAATTGGATTGGCGCTGCCGGGGGTGTGACATCCACTATGTATGTTCCGGCTTCCGGCACGGTCGTGGTGCCCGGAGCCGTTTCTGTTGAACCGCCGCCGATGGCCCTGGCGTACCACGAATACATGCCTGAACCGGCCGTTATCGTGTGGGCGAAAGAGCCGTCCACCGATGTGTCGCTTCCCGCCAAGACCCACGTGTAGGGCGATGCGGTGTTCTTCGTGTAGTACAGGTCCACAGAGGTGGGAATTCCTGTGTAAGTGTAAGTGAGCGTTACTGCTGTCACGGTTGTTGGGCCGCCTGTCGGACCGCTGGCGGTTGCAGTAGCTGCGGGCGCCGCGCCTGTGGTGAATGTCTTCACCCTGTTGCCGCCCAGGGGGTTGGTGGCAATATCCGTGAAAGTGGTCTGATATGTCAGCGTGTAGGTCGTCGAGTATGCCAGTTGCGGGTAACTTAACCGGTATGTGTTGGCATCGACCCATGAAAAGGTTGTGCCCACAGGGAGATTGTGAATGACCGAACCGGCTACCGCCATGTTTTCGCTGAAATCCGCATTGTAATTGCCCGCGGTGATTGCTACGCCTGTAGCCCCATCTGTGAATGTGGTCGCGGTTATGGTTGGCACGACATTATCGTAAATATAGGATGATGACTCTGGCGCAGTGCCGCCCGATGGAGGGCTGGGCTCGGTCGAAGCGCCGCCCACTGCGGATGCAAGCCAGCCGTATGTTCCTGCAACTGGGCAGGTCCAGGCGTAATTGCCATTCACAGACGCATCATTCCCGGCAAGTGCCCAGGATGTCCCGCCGGTTGTGGTGTAATAAAGATTGACAGACGTGGGACTTCCTGTGTATGAATAAAGGATGTTAATGCCGGCCACATTGGTCGGGCCGCCGGTCGGGCCGGTCGCTGTGGCCGTTGCACCGCTGGCGCCCGGTTCGGGGACCGCCACAGTGTTGGTGTCGGTGTTCCCGAGGCCGTCCACAGCCCTCACAACATACCACCAGGTGGTGCCGTCGAATTCACCGCGGCCGGAATCCACGAAGGTAGCTGTGCCGGCGGGCACTGTGCCTGCCAGAGTGGTCCAGGGGCCTGAAGAGCTTGAAGACCTGTAGATGTTGTAATGGTCCACGTCATTGGCTCCGCCACCGTCATCTGCTGACAGCGTCCATTGAAGCCTGTTGTCAGCATTCAATCCGCCCCCAGTATAGGATAGGACTATATTGTCCACATACCAGTTGTCCAATCCGTATGAATTGCCGTCAGCGGTGAAGCTGATTCTGAAAGTCGGAGAGCCCAAGTCCACTGTGTTTATGGGCAGGTTCACCAGCTCGGGGCCGATGTTCTGGTTCGAGCTGCAGTCAATGTACCATGTTGTGTCATGCCAGTTTGTTCCGTCCGAGCTCGTCTGGACCTTGACCCTCAGGGGATAGGAGCCGAAATCGTCCAACATGTATCTGAATGCCAGATTGAGGCTTGCCATTCCGGTCGTATCCACCGCCGTGCTGGAATATAACCGGGATATGCCGACTCCGTTGGTGCCGTAATGATACCGCGCCTCGCCAGATGTGCCGCCCGCATAGGTGGTTGTCTGGCGCGACCATGCCCCGACCGTTCCCGAGGATTGCACCGCCCAGCCCGTGGGCGGGAACGTGGTGCTTGTGAAATCCTGGGTAATCAGAGTTTGGCTCGGAAGGCCGTACCATTCGACGGACAATCCGCTGGGCGATGCCGGCGCCACGCCGTCCACTATTGCTGTATCCGTGACAGTGGCGGATGGGCTCGCATCGACATATGTGGCAGTTATCACGTCAGCGGCGTTGACCTGGAGCACGCCCGCGGAATTGGTGGCCGATATGGTCTTTGTGCCGCGGAATATGCTGGTGTCCGGGCCCGTCTCTGTCAGGGTCATCGACTCGCCGGAGGGCTCGGCATTGCTCTTGATGTTGATTGTGACCGACTGGGCGGAGCTGGGGTTGGTGTTCAGGTCGGTGTCGGCGACCTCCACCTGCACAGACGCCTCCCGGGGATATTCTGCATACTGGATGTCTATGGAGCCCATGGAACTTACATCCTGCGCGCCGGCTGCGACAATGGAGAACTTCTGTGGCGTGGATGCCATATCCCCGGACCTTCCGAGCACCTCTATCGTGTAGGCACCGCTGGTAGGGGTTTGAATGAACACATTTTCCACATTGTTCTCGTCGTCCAGCCAATTGCCGTTTATTCCCCGGGTCCAGGAATTGACTCCTGTCCCGGATGTGGAATAAAGGTTGGTGTAAAGGCCGTTGTTGCCCCAGTACACTATACCGCCCGGTGCGGTCACCTTGAGGTCCAGGTTGTTCCTGAGCGCCCTGCCGCTCCCTGTCGTGCTGGGTGCTGCCGGGTCATGCCAGGACATTGATATTTTCAAAGGCATCGAGCCATCCGAGAAGACCTGACGGCTCCACGTCCCGCCTTCCGCAACGGAGACGCCGTCTTCCATGACGTGGTAATCCGCTCCGAGCGTGTAAATTCGCTCAGCGTCAACCGAGCCCCAACCCTGTGAATCCCTATCTGAGTCTGCAAGGCCATATTGATAGGCATCGGCTATGAGCAGGGACTTAATCAAAGTCGAATCGGGAGTGTTCCCCCCGGGATTGTTCCCGAAGTAATTCTCGATATACATCTGATAGGCCTGGCCAACTATTCCAGCCACTATGGGAGTGGCGCCGCTGGTCCCTCCAAAATTGTTGTAATAGTCAGTGCTTGAATAGCCGCTGGTCCCTGTTCTGTCCGTGCAGTATATCCAATCGAAAGGTCCTATGACATCTGGTTTCTGCCTGCCATCATCTGTCGGACCCTGGCTTGGCGTGTTTCCCGTACCGCCGCTGTACCAGCTGTCATCGGCCATGCTGGCGGTGTTCTCGTGCCATATCGCACCAACTGTCAGGCCATTCTTGCAGACCGCTTCCTGGCTCAGGGAACCCTTGTAAACCCCGCTGTTGGAGTTGCCAGCAGCCCAGAGAACCAGTGTCTTGGGGTAGTCATAGCTGGATTGGTCGCATTCCTCTGCATATGCCAGATATGTTCCGTCCATGGGGGCGTGGCCCCATGAATTGCTCTGGAATACCCCGTTCATGCCGGCATTTCCGGACGTGAACTGGCCGTTCCAAACGTGGGCCACGGAATTGTATTGGGTATTATCAACATAATCCGCGAAGACAGAGACCGCGTCGGGAATGATTCCCTCCGCATTCATATCGTTGGTACCTTGTGAAAAAACGATTCCAAAGGTGCATGTCCCATGGTCTGCGGCAAGAACTGAGCCATCTGTGTAATCCACACTGAAGTCCGGATGCGTGACCTGGCAGCCGCCGTCCTGAACCTCGCCCATTATGCCCGCGCCGGTAAAGCCCCCGAGCTGGGCAGCATCATGACCCATATAGGTGTTTGTGGTAATCAAATTGAGAAATTCAATGGGGTCGCTGTCTGTCTCCACAGCCTCAACTCCGGATATCTCGGCCAATCTATCATATTTGGATGCGGGCACGCTCACCCATATCCTTCCAACGCCTTTGTCCTGAATTCGGTGAATCTCCGCGCCGAAGGATTCGGCAGCGGCCGCGATTGCATTCGCGGGGTATTTAAGGTCAAAAGCAATCAATGCCTTGATGGTATCTTCTTTCACCTCAGCATGATTGGGGGCAACTGGGATAGCCAGTAACAAAGTCCCAACAATCAATAAAGTCAAGCACACACTGATTTTCTTGTTGCCCTTCATCTTTCAACCGCTCCTCTGAAGTATGCGCAAAACAAGCACGGAGCGGAGGCGCACTGCATACGCCCCCATGCAACCTGCGCATCTTATGGATTATAATGGATTAACCCCTATTAATTATTATCGCAAGAATATGGGTGCCCCTTATTTCTTGCCCTTTTTTACGGGCGCGGGTTTCTTCTCCGATTCAGCAGCCCTCTTCACCAGGGGGTGGTCCTTTGGGGGTGGGATGTGCTTTTTCGGAGGCGGGGATTTGGTTTCCGGCTTGGGTGTCTGCGTGTGCTTGATGGGCTGTGCCTGGACCGGGGCTTGCTTCGCGGCCGGGGGATGCTGCCTGACTGGCTGAGAGGGCGCCGCCTTCCTGGGCAGGATGTGGGGCTTGGCCTGCTGAACAGGCGCGGTTTTTCTGGGCGGTTCTTTGGCCGGGGCATGATGCGCGTGGGGGTCCACCCAGGGCTTGGGGGCCTCCTTCCCGGCTGGCTTGGGCTTCGGAGCGGGCACCGATGCGTTCTCCTCGAGTGCCTTGCGGTATGTTGGGGACTTGAGGGTCCAGTCACCGCTGCCGGCCTCTTCAGGCATGCATGTGCCGTCTGTGGCCCTCTTTCTCTCTATCACGAAAACGCTTATGCTGGTGACGATGACGCTGAGAACGATTATCATGAAGGCGATGTTCAGATATAATTCCTGGTAGGGGGCCATCATCACATTGTAGGCCGAGGGGGTCTCGATCCCGTTTACCAATGTGGTCTCGAAGAATGCCGGTATTGTGAACGGCAGGGTTGCCAGAACGGCTGCTGCAAGCCCCCTGCCCATCATCGTGGCCATGTAGGACTTGTCTTCCTTCAGTTCCTTGTGTATGAAGCACGTGACTGATGCGGAGATGTATCTCACCAACAGGATGCCGCCAAATATTATGGAGAGAAGGAATATGAAGATCAACAGCGGGCTCCAACTTATCCAGCCAGGAACGAATTCCGCAATCCCGTTGAACGATTCGGGATTTATGGCGAAGGTGAAGGTCATGCCCAAGTAGACGAAGAAAAAGGTCCTCACCAGGAATGAAACTTCCGAGTGAAACTGCATTATGTGCTCGTCTAGGACGAAACTGCCCTTGAATTTCAGTATCCGGGCTATTTCGTCCTTGTTGCTGAGGACGAGTCCGAATATCAATGCGGCGATTGCGCCGCTGACCTGGATGAATTCCGCTACCGCATAGAGGACTAGAAGCGCTGCGATGGTGACCATGAATGCGAATGGCTTCCCCTCCATCTTCTTCAGGACCATGAGCCAGAAAACCCCGAAGAGGAATGCGATGAACCCCGCCAACACGAATGAGCTGAGCAGCCTCTGTATCATGGCGCCGGTGTCAAGGGTGCTTCCACGCATCATCTCAATGAAAATCAATGCTGTGACTATGCAAAAGACATCTGTCAAAACCGACTCGAGGGTCAGCAGAATTCTGGTGCCCTCCTTGGCGCAAGACCTGAGCATCAGGGGTATTATCACAGCGCCGCTGGTCCCGCCTATGATGGCGCCCAGAAGGAGCCCCACGACGAAGTCCATGTTGAGCACATAGAAGCAGACGAGAGCCGTAACCACCATCGAACCGATGAAGCCGATTCCGGTATGGATTATGGCCAGTCCCAATTTTTTCATGGTTTTCTCCAGATGCAGATGCAACCCGCCGTCGAACAGTATTATCACCAGGGCAAGTGCTGCAAAATACGGGGCGATCGTTGTCAGGGTCTCTTCCACCTGCGGGTCGTTCAGCACGCCGATGCTGGTGTATGTGGATAGGAGGGGGCCGATGATGAGTCCTATGAAAATAAGAATGAGGATATCGGGAATCTTGGTGCGCTCGAATAGGAGCGTGCCGAGAAAACCGATGAGGATGATCATTCCTATTCCGGCAAAGAGATATGAAACTTCCATGATTTACCCTCAACCGCATTGCGCTATTTGCTTTTATAATTATCTGTCAGGCCCAATATGGCGTGCGGACATCCTCGTAGGCGCTCATGGCGGCGACCGCGCCGCTTGCGCAGGCGGTTATGACCTGGCGCAGCCCGCCCGTCACATCGCCGGCGGCATAGGCCATGCGCTGGCTGGTGCGCATCTTGCTGTCCGTTATTATGAAGCCTTCGGCGTTCAATTCCACCCCGATGGATGAGGCCAGGGCTGCGTTGGGTTCCACCCCAATCGATATGAATACGCCATCGAAATCATGCGCCTCCTCCTTCCCTGTCACCAGATTAAGAAGGGCCAGCCCGGTGACCTTCCCGTCTCCGAGTATGGCTTTGGTCCCCATATTGAGAAGCAGTTTCACGCCCTCGCTGGCCAGCTTCGTCTGCAGAACCTTATCCGCCCTCAGGGTGTCACGCCGGTGTATCAGCGTCACGTCAGCGCCCACATGTTTCAGGTGGAGGGCCTCTGTCGCCCCGCTGTTCCCGCCGCCTATCACCGCGACCTTCTTCCCCCGGAAGAACATGGCATCGCAGGTGGCGCAGTACGAGACCCCGCTGCCGAGGAGCTCCTTCTCCCCGGGAACGCCTATCTGCCTGTATCTGGCGCCGGTTGCGAATATCACCGAACTGGCGGCATAGCCGGTGCCGCCGACAGTGATGATGAAGGCATCGCCCTCCCTGCGAACATGATCCGCATGGGCACCGTCCACCACGGGGAGATTCTTTGCAGCGTGCTCCTTCATCTTCATCATGAGGTCCATGCCGCTGATTCCCTCGAATCCCGGATAATTCTCCATCCATGGGGATGTGGATGCCTGGCCGCCCCCGAAGCCTTCCTCAAGAATGATGGCATTCAGCCCGGCCCGGGCTGCATATATCCCGGCAGTGAAGCCTGCCGGACCGCCGCCTATGATGGCCAGGTCGAGAACCGCGCCCATTGTTTTCCTCACTGCAAGAAAGAATTAATCTTCGCTTCGAGCGCGGGGCGCGGCGGGGCGCCCACTGACTTGTCCACGAGTTCCCCGTCCTTGAAGAACAGCAATGTCGGTATGCTCATTATGCCGAAGGTCATGGCTGTTTTCTGGTTCTCGTCGGTGTTGAGTTTCCCGAACGCGACCTTGCCCTGGAACGATTTGGACAGGTCGTCTATCACGGGACCGAGCATCCTGCAGGGGCCGCACCAGGGCGCCCAGCAATCCACTATGGCGCGGGGGTACTTCTTCACGAAGTCCTGGAATTCGCTGTCACTCACACTCACCGGGGCTGATGGCCATGTCTTTTCTCCGCTCATTTTTAATTCCTCCAATTTCCTTTTCCTGATATTGCCCAACTCTTCTTCGAAACTGTCGTCAATCATGCCAATACCCGATATTAGGTTTTCGGAATAAAGGTAATCCCTAATCGTACGGGCTCTGCGCCGGAATTTTAGATTTTAGATTTGTGCTAAGATGTAAGGGGCTAGGGTCTAGGGTCTTTGCTGAGAAAATGGGATAGAGGGTCTAGGGTCTGGACTTGCCTGGCCTGACGTCAGGCAAGAATAGAATGCGACACTCAACAATCAATCCCAAAGCATTCCCACCCAGGAACAATGTATTGGCATATC